>SMYD01000051.1 GCA_004356015.1 Acidobacteriota bacterium
CATCGAACTGGGCTGTCGCAAACATACCCCCCGAACCCATCGATACCCAGTGATAATAGTCGCCGTCCGTGTTGGTGGCGTCAGTGGTCAAAATTAAATCATTGATCCCAAACGTCTGGCTGACAGGCTCCAACGTAGCGACATGAGAGACCTCAGGCACTCCTGTCGGCGCCGCGGCAGGCAGACTCATGCGGGTGGCGGCGGTCGAGTCCTCGATGATCCAGGCGATGTTGTTCAACCGATATGGAAAGGTCGTGAAGTTTGACGTGGCCCGCTCGGCATAGAAGAGCAGGTTCTCACCCGGATCGAAGGCCGAATCGGCGTTGTCGTTCTCGAGGATGGCCGGGACCTCGACCAGGGTCAGGCCCTCATCGGCAGCGGGGGCAGTGCCCATGAAAATCTTCAGGTTGTTGACGTTGAGGGTGGCTATATTGAAGCCCGCAGTGGCGAGGTCAGCCGCGGTGATGACGTAGAAGCCATCGCGATCCACCGTCATCTTGAGGGTGGGCTGGCCGGGGACTGAACTGATGGACTGGTCACCCACGGTGGCGCTGGTGGTGGCAAAGTAGCTGCCTGTGCCGGAACTCAGACTGTCCGGGCCCCTTGACAGGCTATTGCCGGTCGCCGGGCTACTTTCGATCCCGGCCATGGGCTCGAAGTGAACCGCCAGCAGGAGGGTTCTGACCGAGGCCACCTGCTCGCCCTCCACGTCATATTGTTCCGGGTAGATGCGCAGGGGCTGCCAGCGCTGGGCCCCTTCCTGCTCAACCGGTCGCAGTCCCACGAGCCGGCCGGGATACCAGGCTGCGGCCCCGGTGGCGCCATAGACGGTCGAATCGGCAGGCACCAGGCGGGTGGTGGTCCCCTTCCGGGCGGGGACATGGGCTGACGTGGGTGACCCGGCAAAGATCGCGCTTCGGCTGCTGCCGGCCGTGGCCCGGTCCGTGTCCAACGTCAGACCGCGTCGCGTCCACTCGGTAATCTCGGACCCGGTTTCCATCACGATCTGGCGCGATGGTGGTCGGTTCTGATCCTGGTAGAAGGCTGGAGAGCTGCTCACCAGTTCGATCCGGGCTGTCATCCCATCAGGAAGTGCGATGGCGGCTGCGGCCACCGGCACCGCCGGCTCACCGGGACGGCGCAGAACCAGCAAGTCTCCCTGGGGGCGCGTCCAGCGCACGAGGAAGCCATCCTGCACAGAGCCTGCCCACGTCAGCGAGCCCCGCAGCAGCGCTTGGGGCCGCGGTACCGGAGCTGCCGCCGCTTCTCCTGTGCCTGTCGCAGCAGGCGCTGCACCTCCCCCCGCCTGGCTATCCGCCAGAGGCCGGGAGGGGGCGCTCAGAAGCCCTGCGCCCAGGACGGCAACAAGGCAGGTGAGCGCAACCAAAGGATGCCGGTCATTTCGACCGGCTGCGGGGTCATGAGTGGGTAGCCGTCGCATCATTCATTTCTCTCCGCCTCATTTCGTACTTTAGGTATGAGGCGAATTCAATAGTGGTTTCGTATCCCACGAATATAAAGCATTCGCCAGGAACCGGAAAGAGAGAACATCTAGCACACCCCTCAATGACCAGATGGTACTTGAGAGGAGCAGCCTAACCGCGGGCGGTACGGGGCCGGAAGCATGGTATTTACCACCAGGCCCCATTATTCTTGAGGGGGCCAGAGAAAGGCTAATATCTCAAGGATTATGGGGCCTGGTTCATTAACTGAAAGCCTGCGAGTGGAGAGGGAGAAGCGGTGAGTCTTGCGCTGGGAGATCTTGACCTGCTGGTTCGTGAATTCCGCCTCAACGGATTTGCGGTGCTTGAAGGCTTGATCCCAGTGGATCTGCTTGCCGATTTCTCTGATCAGCTACAGCCCGTTCTTCGTGGAGAGTACAAGCAAATGGTGGCCGGCCATACAGAGAGGTCCCGTGGTGCGCATCGCCTGGCCATTGATCTGGCACCCTATGAGAAGGTTCTCTCCGGGCAGTTCTACGACGATGTGTTCACCCACAACCCAGCCGCCGAAGAGCTTGTGGATGCGATTTTATCGCCGCAAGGGCCATGGCGGAGAGGCTGGACACAGGTTGAATGTGCATGGAAGGGATCGGACTTCATGGGCTGGCATTCAGATCAAACACCGGAGGATACTCCTGACCCGCTGGAACCCAACAAGACCATCCGTCTCACATTCAATATTCCGCTCGTGGACTTCACGTGGGCCAACGGATCGATGCAGGTCATCCCGGGCTCTCACCTCCTTCCGCGCGCGTTCCACTCATATCAGTTCGAGAAACTGCCGCGACTCCACGCCCATTCCCTCCCCCTGCGCCGCGGAGACGCCATCATCCGCGATGGGAACATGTTGCATCGCGGCACTCCGAACCTTACGGATGAGCCGAGGCCCATGCTCGATCAGACCTACAAATCGGTCCACAACTCGACCTAGGTAAACGGAGCCATATTCATGTCCTCTTCCTCGGATTCCACCGCCGGCAGTGCCTCCCTGCTGCCCGACGGACTCACGACTTTTGATCTTCCACTCGGCAAACTACGAATTCGCGTTATCGATCTCCCCACCACCTGGATACCATTTGTCGAGGAGAACTATGCCCCCTTTGCCGAGGCCCCATCAGACGATGTAACACCGGATCTCGCGGTGCAATGCACGACAGGACATGGCTTGCTGGTGCCGCTTCCCAGCCCGGGAGAGGTCCCTGTCATCGAGCTGGAAGACGAGGGTTCCGGCGCCTACAGGATCCGATCGCATTGGCAGGACGGTGTCATCAACGTGGCAACGGGAAAGGGATCGGTCACATTCACCAGCTTGGAACCGATTCATTTACGAATGTCGCTGGAGAACTTTCTTCGTATCGCGTGCCAGCTTCTTCTCCCCGCGCGCGGCTCATTCCTGATGCACTCGGCAGGAGTCATCGACCAGGGGCGCTGCTTTCTCTTCTTCGGGCAATCCGGGGCGGGAAAGAGTCTCGCCACGGAACTGTCGCTGCCACGTCGCATCCTGTCGGATGACATGGTTCTCGTGGATGCCGACGCAACACCAGCAACCATCCATGCTGTCCCGTTTTTCGGTGCCTTCCCAATGGAGCAACGAACCCGGGGGGCGTTCCCGCTGGCCGCGGCACTCCGTCTGCGCCAATCGGAAGATACGCGTATCGAACCGCTCCGGGCGGGACGGGCTGTGGCTACCGTCTCAGCGAGCATTCCGTTCGTTCACGATCTCGGCCTGCGACATGAGGGACTATTGGACCTCGTGACCCGATTCTGCAACAAGGTACCCGTCGCCGACCTCCACTTCACCAGGTCGGACCGGTTCTGGTCCGTCCTGAGAGACCACTATCCGGCGTGAGGCCGCAGGAGGGCATGCCCCTCCTGCCAATCGTTCATCACGAAGCCGGCCCTCCGCGCCTCCGCACGGAGGCGGGAATCTGTGAACACATGGACGAACGAGCGCTGGATCCCCCCTGCGGACGAAATCCATCGGCTATGGCTCTTCCCCCATTCATCCCGGAAGCGACCAGCCCCCCACTGCAGCGTGAGGATCCAGCGGTCGTAGGCGCGTTGAACGCGCCGGGCCGAGAGGAACACGACACCTTCCGGGGCGATCCATTGGCCAATCTTGCGGAGAATTCCGATGCGCACATCACTGCGAGGGATAAAACTGTAGACATCGAAAGTGAACAGCACCGCGGCAAACGAGCCGCCGGGCTCGTCGTGGGTGCGGAGGTCCGACACGTGAAAGGGAATATCGAGGCCGCGGGCAACGGCATCCTTCCGCGCCGCATCGATCATAGTCGAGGAGAAGTCGATTCCAACCGGGTTCCAGCCATTCGCCGCGAGACCGAAACACTCCCTCCCTGCGCCACAACCTGCAACCAGTACACGCCCCCCCTCGGGCACGACATCTTTCAACCGGCTGATCAGTGATGGACTCAGTTCCACTGCTTGACTGCGCCGGTAGAAGGGTGCCTGAAATTCGTACTTGACACGCACTGACGAGGCCGGGTCGCCATCCTTGAACCGAACCGGCGTGAGGGCCTCGCGGTGGTCGATGGCCAATCGCTTCAGAACCCGGTGAACGGCCCACGAATTCCTCAGGGGAAGCCGGACCCGGCCGAGAATGCGGTCGATCGGGACAAGAGTTGCATCTTCCGGATCAGCATCGCCATGGAGCCGTACTCTCCCATCTCGGACCTGGCTGATGCGAAGCAGGTCGGGCACGCAATCCACCTCGACCAGAACAACCTCCCCCGGCCGAGGTACCTCGTCGCCCAGGGGCTCTACCTGGATCGTAGAACCTGAGCGGACGGATGGCATCATGCGATCGCCAGCGTAGATCATCTCGACCGGATGCCCCGCTCGCAGCAACCGCTTGAGGAACAGCGCCGGAGCCAAGGCGCGATTCTCAGCCAGAAGAAGGGTCGAACGTGGATGCCAGAACGGCTTCAAGATTCCATCTCCCTGGCGAACAGAGCCCGGATTTCTCCGCTATTATCATCCAGATCGATTCCCGGGGGAAATTGACGGACGCTTCCAGCCCTGCCCCTGGCGCCGAACCGGCAAACCCCGTTCCAGTTCCCAGGAATGAGCCGTTTTTTCGGTGACTCCCAGATGAGAAGCAGTGGCTTTCCAGCCGAGCAACCGGACACGTCCATTGGCTTCCATTGAGGCCCCCCTTGACGGCAAGTCTCACAACAACATGCCAATTTCCTGTATTTTCCGATGCTTTCCGTTTCGTTGTCAAGGCGGACAAGGTACTTTGGAGGACAACGGTGGGGCTTCCTGGGAGACGGTGGCGGGGCGCAGAGGAGGCTGAGCGACTCAGCCTCTGCGCCAAGGGCCAGGAAGATGCAGGCGTTGGGATCCCCTCCCAACACCTGTGTAAGTTTTCCACAGGGCCGGCAGCCAGCCGGCTTGGTCCCCGGCATCATCGGCGATGGCGATATCCATCGCCTTGGCTTGGCTTGGTTTGGCGACCGTTCAATTTGTGCAGGAGATTCCCGGGCGGTTCAACGACGAGTTCGTTCACCTTCAACCCGGCACGAATCACTGAAAAAAATACACCGCGCCTCTATACTTTCGTTATTTATATGCTATAGTGGGTTCGCATGGCCACCTTCTCTGGAGGCTGCCGCCAGACTCTGCAACTCCACCAAGCGCCTGCGCTCGCAGGCGTGCCCCCGGCGGAACCAACACATTCTGCCGCCGCGGTCCGCCTTGATGCCAGGGCACGCTGGTTGCACCTGGCCTTGCTCCTTCTCACCAGACCCCTGGCCGCGGCCGCCCGTACCTTCATCGACCGCTGTGGCTGGAAAGAGTTCGGCTACGCCCGCCTGAGCGACCATGCCCGCGAGCGGC
>SMYD01000052.1 GCA_004356015.1 Acidobacteriota bacterium
AGCAGGTTCATGGTTGCCAACCAGGTTGCCGATTCCCTCCATCATGAAGTCGTAGTTATCCGTGCCCACGATGGGAGCATCGATCTGTGTGAACGGCCCCAATCCCCGCACAGGCTCAAGGACCCGCTCCACGGCCGCGGCCAACTCGGGTCGGCCGCCGGTGAAGAAACCGGTGATCCGGCCGCTCCCGATGTCATAGGACGAAGCCATGACATGACGATCCAGTTCATGGGCATGAGTCTGCACATACCCCCACGATCCGTGCAGACCCTGCTCCTCGCCGTTGAACAGAGCGAAGCGGATGGTGCGCCGCGGACGGATCCCCAGCCGTTTCATCTGCCGGGCCAGATCCAGGACCAGGGCCACGTTGCAGCCGTTGTCGAGAGCTCCGGTGCCCAGGCCCCATGAGTCCAGATGGGCCCCGATGACCACGAACTCTTCAGGTGAAGCGGTTCCGGGTATCTCTCCCACCACGTTGAACGCTTCATAGGACGGGCCGCTGTTGATGTCCAGGGTGACGGTCACCTGGAGTTCGTGGCCAGCGCGGAGAAGGCGCAGAGCCCGGCCCGCTTCCATCCGGCTCATGACCAGCATGAGCGCCTCATTGGCCTCGCCCAGCGAAGCGTTGTGCCGGTAGAGCGTTCCCCGGGGACGGGAGCCCATGTAGATGACCCCCTTGACACCTGCGGCGAAGGCGCGCCCCTCGACCGCAGCAGCATGGCCGTATTCGGCAAACAGACCTTCGATGTCCAGCAGCTCGGAGGTCTCCACCAGCACGAGCGCGCCGCGAGCTCGTTCACCGAGGCGCGTAAAATCAGCGGCCTCACCTCTGCCGCCATCCAGCAGATGAGCCGTGACTCCAGCAGGTGGCGTGCCGGTTGAGAACGGCATGGCCGCTACCGGCGCCGGGAATGTCACATCCTTGTCGGAAATGACCGCGCCAGCCGAACGCTCCAGCCAGAGGCCGGGCATGGTGAACGGCTCCCGCCGGGCGGTGACTCCGGCCGCTTCGAACCGGGCCAGTGCCCAGGCCACCGCACGCCTGTTGGCCTCGGAGCCGGTGGGCCGGCCACCCACAATATCGGTCAACTCTCGCAGGTCACTGATGAGCGGCGTGTCGCCCAGCAGTGCCGCCACAAGACGATCCACCCGGCCGTCTTCGCGGGCCACCGCCGGCTGGATGCCCACACTCACCGCCACCACAACAAGAAGCCATTTCGCCAGATTCACGGGACCCTCAATCAGATTCGGTGGGACCGGTCCAGGCCCCAATGCCACCGGCCAGGTCGGTGAGACGATCATACCCATGCTCCTTGAGCATGCTGCAGGCGATGGTCGAGCGGTAGCCGCCGAGGCAGTGGACCATCAGGTGTCGATCCTGCGGCAGTTCGGCCATGCGCCCCGCCAGGTCGGTCAGGGGAACATTCAAACTGCCCGGGATTCTCCAGCTCGCGTGTTCCGCGGGGGAACGAACATCCAGCACGAGGTGGGGGTCACCTGCTTCCATGCGCCGTCGCAACTCATTGCCATCGATCCGTTCCAGGGTGGCCGTCGGCGCCTCGGGTGAAGTCAACGCCGCGGGGCCACCCTCGAGATAACCCATCACAGAATCGAATCCAATCCGTCCCAGACGCGTCACCGCCTCCCGCTCCCGTCCCGGATCGGCCAGGATGGCCAGAGGCTGCTCCGGATTCAACAACGAGCCGGCCCATGTCGCATACTTGCCGCACAGGCCGATGTTCATGCTGCCACGTAGATGATTGCGGCAGTAGGCATCAGGGTCGCGCACATCGATGACCCTGGCGCCAGCCTGTTGTGCCGCCAGCAGATCCGCCAGGGATAACGGGTTGAGCGACCGGGCCAGTATCTCCTCCAGGAGGGGACGCTCCCGGAGGTTGAGCTGAGAAACTCCTGCGAAGTAGGCAGGTGCGGCCGGCTGTCCCGAGGTGACCATGCCGATGAACGCCTCACGGCTCATGGCCTGCAAGGCAGGATTGGTAGCCCGCTGGGCACCGATGGTCGAGACGGTATCGTTGCTGAGATTCTTGCCACACATGGACCCGGCGCCGTGGGCGGGATAGACCAGGGTCTCGTCGGGGAGGGTCAGCAGCTTGCCATGCAGCGACTCGAAGAGCTGGCCCGCCAGTTCTTCGGCCGAGAGGCCCGCCGAGGCGAACAGGTCCGGGCGGCCCACATCGCCGATGAAGAGGGTGTCGCCGGTGAGCACCGCCTGCGGCCGCTGGGCATCTTTCTCGAGATCGTCCACCAGGATGCACACACTCTCGGGAGTATGCCCGGGTGTCTCCAGAAAGCGCAGCCGGGTGCTGCCCAGGGCCAGAGGATGATCCTCGGTCATGGATGTCACCCTGAACTCGGTCACGGCCCGGGCGCCGATATGGATCTCCGCGCCAGTTCGCTGGCGCAGTTCGAGATGCCCGGCGAGAAAGTCCGCATGGCAATGGGTCAGGAGCACATGCCTGATGGTCCAGCCCTGCTCGGCCGCATCATGAACATATTGATCCACATCCCGTTGAGGGTCAACCACCACGGCCGTGCCGGTCTTTTCATCAACAATCAGGTACGACGCATGGGCCAGGCAGTCCAGGTAGTAGGGTTTGATGTACATCATGTTTCTCCCTCAGCGGGTCGGAGCCTTGACGCGCACAGGAGGCAGAGGCTCGGGAAGGCGGGGGTCGGTCCAGCCGGCCAGCAGGCGCATGGCCTCCGCAACCGCCCGTTCCAGTTGCGGATCATGGCCGGCGGCGACTTCCCTGGGCCATTGCTCCACCTCGATATCCGGTGCGACGCCCTCATTCTCCACCTCCCAGACACCCTCGGTACTGAAGAATCCGCCGCGGGGCGCGGTGATGAAGCCGCCGTCGATGAGGGGCGGCGTATCCCAGATTCCCACCAGGCCGCCCCAGGTGCGGGTTCCCACCAGGGGGCCGAGACCCGCCTTCTTGAACATATAAGGCAGGTAGTCGCCGCCGGAGCCGGCTGATTCGTTGATGATCATCACCTTGGGACCCCAGATGCCTGCCGCCGGGCTGGGATCGGGCTTGCGATCATGGGACGGGCTGTTGAAGAATCCATGGAGCTTCCGACTCATGATGTCGATCATGTAGTCGGCCGCCGAGCCACCCCCATTGAAGCGCTCATCGATGATGACGCCGTCCCGGTCCTGCTGGGCGAAGTAGTAGCGGTTGAAGAGGGTATAGCCCTCCTCACCGGTATTGGAGAGGTAGACATAGGCCAGACGGCCGCCGGACATCTCGTCCACCTTGCGGCGGTTGTCTTCGATCCACGACTGCCGCCGCAGGCGCCATTCGCTGGCCACCGGGACGACCGTGACCGTGCGCACCTCGTCCCCCTCGCCCCTGGGATTCGCGCTGAGGCGCAGCACGGTCTGCCGGCCCGCCGTCGCTTCGAGAAAACTGTAGGGATTGTCGTCGGCCGTGAGCTCCCGGCCGTTGATGGAGAGGATGTAATCCCCCTCGTGAGCGTCCATGCCGGGGCCGCTCAGGGGCGCTTCAAGATCAGGATTCCAGTTCTCGCCCGTGTACAGGCGCATGATCCGATAACGCCCCTTGTGGATCTCCAGGTCGGCACCCAGCAGGCCAACCTGGACCTGCTCCACATCCGGCGTATCCCCGCCGCCAGTGAACGAGTGCCCCACTCCCACCTCGCCGGCCATGATGTCCAGCAGATAGGTCAGGTCCGAGCGGTGGCGCACGTGCTGAACCCACGGCTCGTACATCTTCCACACGGCGTCCCAGTCGGCGCCATGCATGTTCTCTACATACAGGAAGTCGCGCTGGAATCGCCAGCCGTCGCGAAACATCTGGCGCCATTCCCTGGCAGGATCAACCTTCATGCGCAGGCTATCCGTGTCCAGGTCGCCGTCCCCGGGCTCGGGTGGCGTGCCGGCATCCACCAGGTGCCAGCCTGCCTCTGAGCGGTACAGCATCTTCTTCCCGTCGGCCGACAAGGAATAGGACAGATACGCATCCAGGAACTCGACGGACTCCCGGTCTTCAAGGCTGTAACGGTGAAGCTTGAGCCCCGTCTGTCCAGGATTGTTTTCACCATAGAACAGGACCCCTTCTTCGCCGGCCCTGAGGCGAACGTATTCGCCCACAGCAATATCCAGTGCGACCATTCGGCGTTCCATTCCTTCCAGGTCCACCACGACCTCGACACTCTTGTCTTCGTCTTCCTCTTCCTCGTCCTGATCATCGCCGGGTTCTTCCTCATCGCTCTCAGGCGCCAGGGGCGAGGGGTCCTTGCCGCCCAGAACCAGCGCGTAAACGGCACGGTGGACCACATGCTCATAAGAGCTCATGTCCAACCAGCCCACATTGAGACCGAGGTCGGTGCCTGCCAGGAAGTAGAGGTACTTGCCGGCGGCATCCCACGCCGGCGACAGGGCATCGGCCAGCCCGTCGGTCACTTGGTGGGTCTTCCCGGTCGCCAGGGAGTGGATGAAAATTGCATGGAGATGGGTATCGAGACGCTTGGCATAGGCAATCCACCGGGAATCGGGCGACCAGACCGGGTCCAGGGTTCTCTGGGGTTCGGTCCATGTGTCGTAGTCGACCAGGGTCAGCCGGCCGGACTCCACATCCACGTACCAGACACCCAGATCCGTATCGGTGAACACAATCTTCTCTGAATCGGGAGACCAGGCCGGAGTGAAGAAGAAGGTCGGTTCCTTGATGGGAATGGCTCGGGGATTCTCAAGGCCGTTCTGAGAACCCACCATGAGCTCGTATTCACCCGAGGCATCCGAGAACCAGGCGATGCTGGCGCCGTCAGGAGACCACGAGGGCCAGCGATCCGCCACCCCCGCGCTGCGGGTGAGATTGCGCCAGTCGCCCTTCTCGGCAGGGATCGAGAAGATCTCTCCCCGGCCCTCAAAGAGAGCGCGTTTGCCCGTGGGCGACAGGCTGGCGTTTTTGAGGACGTCTCCCACGTCTTCCCAGTGGGGGCGTGCCCAGGGAAAATCGCCGCGTACGGTGATATCAAGCCGGCGGCTGCTGCTGTCGTCCGGGTCGTACAGGTGGATGTACCCGGCCTGCTCGTAGACCAGCACACCGCCCCCGGACTCCAGCCACATGACATCAAAATCACCGTGAGAGGTGATCGCTTTCACCTGACCGCTGCCGGCGTCGAAGGCATAGATGTTCGCCATCTGGTCCTTTCGATCCGAAAGAAAATAGATGGATGAGCCCAGCCAGACAGGGGTGGTATCCCGGGACATCTCCCAGGGCAGTTCCTCCACATCGAGGGACTCAAGGTCGAGAACCCAGATGGGGCGAATCTGCCCGCCGCGATAGCCACGCCAGCCGGCGTCCCAGAGTTGAATGGGCTGGTAGGCGAATTGTTGGCCGTCGGGGGAATAATGGCCGCGGTCACCCCGGGGCATGGGCAGTGCCTGGGGAAAGCCCCCCTC
>SMYD01000053.1 GCA_004356015.1 Acidobacteriota bacterium
GGTGCTCTCTGTGCCCGCGCCGCCGTGCGCGGCGCCTTTCTGAACGTGCGCATCAACGCCGCCGGGCTTGAGGACAAGGTCTTTGCAGATGACCTGATCCAGCGCGGCCGGCGCCTGGAAGAAGAAGCAGCCGCGCGGGAGAAGGAAATCCTGGCCCTGGTGGAGAGCCGGCTCTGAGAAGAATCAAGATGCCTTTTCCCTGCGCCATCGACGGCTCAAGGTGCATGGGTGAAGCTCTCGGGCAGGAGGGGACTGTTCCATGAACTATCCCATCTGGCAGGTCCCGGCCCCGGGGCTGGTCATCGCGCTGGTCAGCATCGCCCACGTGTTCATCTCCCACTTCGCGGTGGGTGGCGGCCTGTTCCTGGTTCTCACCGAGCGGCGTGCACGGCAGCGGAACGACGCTCTGCTGCTGGCTTATGTGCGCCGCCTCAGCCGCTTCTTTCTTCTCTTGACTCTGGTGTTCGGGGCCGTGACCGGCGTTGGCATCTGGTTCGCCATCGGCCTGGTGCACCCCCAGGCGACATCCTCTCTCATCAACACGTTCGTCTGGGGATGGGCCATCGAATGGACCATGTTCATCACGGAGATCGTGGCGGCCATGGTCTATTACTACGGCTGGGATCGCCTGCCGGCGCGCACTCATCTCACGGTGGGATGGATCTATTTCATCACCGCGTGGGGCAGTCTGGCGGTCATCACCGGCATCCTGACCTACATGATGACCCCTGGGGGCTGGCTCACGGAGCGCTCGTTCTGGAGTGGTTTTCTCAATGAAACCTATCTGCCGTCTCTCGTCATGCGGACCTTTGTCTGCGTCGGGCTGGCGGGGGTTTACGCGCTTCTGGCGGCGTCCTGGTCGGGTGATCCCCGGCTGAAGAGCAAGGTGGCCCGTTACGCCGGTCTGGGCTGGGTTCTTCCCATGGCCGTGGTGGTTCCCCTGTCCCTGATCTGGTACCTGGCGGCCGCCGCCGGCGCCGGCATCCCGGCGGCGGAGATCCTGGGAGCCGACGGTACAGGTCTGCCGGCCATCCTCAAGGCGTTGTTCACGGCCGACGGCACCACCGGGCATCCTGTGGCGCAGCGTGCCGCCCTCACCACCATCGTCGCCGCAACTGGTGTCATCCTCATGACGCTCTTTCTTGTGGCCCGGCGCCGGCGGAACTACGGTCCCATTTTCACGGGACTCCTGACCTTTCTTGCCCTGGTGGCCATGGGAGGTGGTGAGTGGATGCGGGCAGATCTGCGCAAGCCGTATGTCATCGGTGGGTTCATGTTCGTCAATGGTGTGCGCCTGCCGCCGCCTGCGGGCGCCATCAGGGCGCCAGCGGATATCCAGGTCAACGATCCGTACGCTCTGGATGTCCTGCGCCGGGATGGCATGCTGGCGCATGCCCGCTGGAGCCAGGTTCAGCCGGCAGCAGAAGCCGCCGCTCTTGAGGAGCCCGAGGCGCGGGCCGAGGCCCTTTTCCGCACCGGGCGTGAACTGTTCAAGCTGGCCTGCACCAAGTGTCATACCACCGACGGGTACCAGGGTATCCGTCCCCTGGTGGCCGGCAGAAGCACCTCGGGGCTCCAGACCATTCTGGGTCATCTGGCGCGGCCTGTGAACCGGGAGGGCCGGGAAACCGGCTGGGATGACCCGGATCTGCGCCTTGCCACCTGGCGCGGGCGTCGCATGCCGCCGTTCCCGGGCAACCAGGCGGAGCAGTATGCCCTGGCTGTTTACCTGTCCCGTCTCGGTGGCGATGATCGGGCTGGCTTCGAACGGCAGCAGGCACATGGATCTCCGGCCGCAGGCCCGGGCTCCGGCCGGGAGGAGACGCCATGAACGGATTTCCGCTGTCACCGGTGCCGTTCCCTGATCCTGTGCCCCAGCCGGCTCCCGCCTGGATCCTGTGGGGACTCCTTGTCTTCACCTTCATGCTGCACCTTCTGGCCATGAACTTTGTCGTGGGCGGGTCGGTCATCGGCGCGGTCACGGCGCGGCTGGGACGGCGTGCCGGGCGGCCCCACCACATGGCCCTGGTCCGCTGGCTGACCGACGCCATGCCCATCGCCTTGGCCGCCACCATCACCTTCGGTGTCGCACCGCTGCTGTTTCTGCAGGTTCTGTACGGGCGACTCTTCTTCACCAGTTCCGTGCTCATGGGCTGGTTCTGGTTCGCCGTGGTGCCTCTGGTCATGGTGGCCTATTACGGAACGTATCTTCTGGCGTTCAAGTCGGCATCCCTGGGCCACTGGGGAAGCTGGATCCGATGGCTGACGATATTCATCTTCCTGGTCATCGGCTTCATCTTCGCCAACAACATGAGCCTGATGCTGCGCCCTGATCTGTTTCGGGCCATTTATGCAGACGGCGGCACGGCCCATGGCAATTTTGGCGATCCGACGCTGTGGCCCCGGTATCTTCACCTCATGCTGGCGGCGGTGGCCATCGGCGGCATGTGGGTGTCCGGTTACGGGCTGATCTGCCGGCCCAGGCGGCCCGAGTTCGGCGAATGGGCCATGCGCTACGGAGCCAGATGGTTTTCCGGGGTCACGGCCGTGAACCTCTTCATGGGCTTCTGGTTCCTCTTTTCCCTGCCGGGGGAGACCATGGCCCGCTTCATGGGGCCGGTGCCGGTGGCGACCTTTGTTCTGGGATTGGGGATCTTCGCCGGCATGACCACCATGACGCTGATGTTCCTGGCGGCCAACGCACCCCGCCCGTCTCCCCTGGTGGGCTGTGGTATCGGCGGTCTGCTGGTCACGGTCGTCTGCATGGTCCTGGTGCGGGATCAGGTCCGGCGAGGGGCTCTGGCGACCATGAACTTCGAGCCGGTTCAATGGGTGGAACCCCAGTGGTTCAACATCATCCTGTTTCTTGTTCTTCTGGTGGCCGGTACCTTGACGGTGGTCTGGATGGTCCGGGCGCTGGTCCTGGCCGGGCGACCCGGGACAGAGGACGGACCCGTCCCATGAATATCAGGAATTCTTTCGTTTCCCGAGAAGAGGAGAGTATGACTCGTTCACGATTCCGTGCGATTGTTTTTTGTCTGTTGGTGGTTGGCCTTGCCGCCTGTGGAGATTCAGCCACCGAGCCACCCGTTCCTCAAGAGGAGCAACTTGCCGGAGGTACGACTTCGCTGCCTCCCGGTCGTCCACCAGCCGGGGGAGACAACATGGGAGCCCTGCCACCGGTCCCCGCGGGCGCCGGCACCGGCACTGCTGCTCTGACCTGGGAGGCGCCCGGAGACTGGGAGGCGGTCCAGCCCTCCTCGAACATGCGTCGGGCTCAGTACCGGGTGCCGGGAGCCTCCGGCGACGCTGAGTGCGTGGTCTTCTACTTCGGGCCTGGCCAGGGTGGGGATGCCATGTCCAATGCCTATCGCTGGGCTGACATGTTCACCCAGCCCGATGGCAGCTCCTCCCGGAACGTGCTGACGACCGAGTCCATCACCGTGGGTGACATGGCGGTTCTGCTCGTTGAAGTCACGGGGACCTACGGTGGTGGCAGGCCCATGGACGGCGGCGGGCAGCCTGTACCGGGCCAGATGCTGCTTGGAGCTGTGGCCGAGGGCGCCGATTCCAACTGGTTCTTCAAGCTCACCGGCCCCCAGGAGACCGTTGAAGCCCAGAGAGGAGCTTTCAGAGCCATGATGGATTCGCTGAAGCCCGGGCCCGGCAGCGACTGACTCCGGGCGAGGGATTGGTCTCGGGAGAGGCGCCACCAGCCTGATCCCGGGAATACCGGGAGGGCTGGTGGTCCGCGGGTTAAGTACCGTTGGCAGAGAGACTTGCCAAGTTCCCGGGTGATCGTAAACTATACTCTTACCGGAGCTGAGGCGACAGTCGCCTGCGTACCGGGACAGGACCCATGAAGAACCTCCACTATTACAACAGGCATATCGGCGATCTGAAGCAACGTCTGAAGGCGTCTGTGGATCTGGCCCGGGTGCGGGAACTGCATCAGGTCAGGCCATATCGTCACCTGCTGGTGGTGGCCCGCCTGGTGTTCTGGTTCGTACTGTGCGGCGTGGCGTTGTGGCAAACACGCTGGCCATGGCTCTGGGCGCCGGCGGCTGTCTTTCAGGGATTCAATCTTCTGGGTTTCATTATTCTTCTCCATGAGCAGGTTCATGAGATTGTGGTGGCCCCTGCCCGGTCCCGTCTGAACCGCCTCCTGGGTCTGTTGTATACCCTGCCGGTGGCCATGTCGGCCACCCAGTTCCGTATCTGGCACCTGGATCACCACAATGAGCTGGGCTCGTTTCAGGATGATCCCAAGAGGGCTCACCTCTCTCCCAAGATCAACGCCCGTTGGTACAAGCTTCTGTATTGCACGCCCTGGTTGTTCCTGAAATACGCCCGCTCCGCCGCCCTTGAGGCGAAATGCTACACGCCTGCCGAGCAGCGCACCATCTCCATGGAGCGCATGGTCAACATCGCTTTTCACCTGGCGTTTCTTCTCCTCCTGGGGATGTTCGCAGGCGGCGGTGCCATTCTGCGGGTCTGGGCCATCCCCCTCATGTTCTTCTTCCCGGTGGCGTTCATTCTCAACCGCCTGGGCCAGCACTATGATATTGACCCGTCGGATCCCGCCAAGTGGTCGACTCTTCTCGAGGGGAACCCTGTCTGGCACTTCATTCTCCTCTGGTCCAATTTCCACATCGAGCATCACTACTTTCCGCGCGTGCCTTTCTATAATCTGCGGGCATTGAATCGTGAACTCAGGCCGTTCTTTCGCCAGAACGGGATTCAGAACCACAGTTACAGCAAAATTCTCTGGGGCTGGTTTGTCCTGAACCGCAAGGCCCACACCGAATGGGGCATGGAGAATCCGGGACACCCGGCGCCCCGCACACATACGGGCTGAAACTTTCCTTCCCGCCAGCAGATCACGATGCCGGGCCCGGCTCATCCAGTTGTTGCATGATGCCTCGGTCTGGATCCCGGGTCCGTCTCCCAGGGTGCCACGCAGGTCGGCCACCAGCGGCCGCAGGATTTTCGCGGCAGAGAGCGGGACCGCGGAGATCTTCACGCTCTGCCGGTAGATGCGTTTCCTGGCCGGGGTCAGGCGATGGTCGTAGGGAAAGAGCGTGAGGCTCTGATCGGCCTGATCCTAGAATCCGAAGAACGGCAGAACATCGGTCCGCAGCCACCAGGCAGCCAGAAGCAGAATGACCAGTGGCACCACGTAGCGCAACCAGGCATACAGCATGGCGATCCCGCGGGGGCTTGCGTCGGCCCCTAGCTGCTCCATGACGGTCTTGCGGGGCAGGAACCAGCCAACGGCCACCACGGCGATGAGGCCTCCCAGGGTCTGCATGCCGGATCCGAAGGTGAGATCCCACGGCACAAAAATACGCATGTTGATCATGGAGGGGAACGCCAGAAGGAACACCAGAATGGCCACCGCCAGGATGGCCTGGCGCCGGGAGAGGTTTGTATTGTCGGTGAGACCGACCACCAGGACTTCAAGGGCTCCCAGGATCGAGAGATAGGCGGCGCCCAGGAGACCCGCGTAGAAGATGAGGCCGAAAATGCCTCCTCCGGGGATGGTGGCGAAGACCCTGGGCAGGGTCTCGAACAGCAGCGCTGGACCCGAATCGGGTTTCAAACCCAGGGCGATAACGGCCGGCAGGATGGCCAGGCCGGCCAGGAGGCCCGCCAGGAGGTCGCCGAAGGCCGTTCCCAGCGCCTGGGGGCGGAGGGGTGTGTCGCTGGCGGTGTACGAGCCATAGACCACCATGAAGGTGCCTCCCAGGGACAGACTGAAGAAGGCCTGCCCCAGTGCGGCCATGAGCACGCCGGGTGTCATGGCTGCGAGATCGAATTTCAGGATGTACCAGTGCACACCTGCCCAGGCGCCGGGCAGCGTCAGGGAACGGACCACGAGCAGCAGGATACAGACCAGAAGGACGGGCATGAGGATGCGGCTGGCTCTCTCGATGCCGCGGCGCAGGCCGCGCAGGAGGATGACCACGCAGGCGGCGATGACGGTGGCGCTGCATGCTGTCTGGAGACCCAGAGACGTGAGATCGATTCCTTCCTGGGGTGGCAGGATTGCGGCGGGTGCGACTCCCGGGTCGCCAAGCCCTGCCAGGGATGTTGCCTGCGCTAGCGCGTGAAACAGGACCCAGCCAAGAGCGTTGGTGTAGTAGGCCGAAGCGGCGGCCACGACAGCGAAGAAGCCCCAGCCCAGCAGGCGGCCGCCCGGCATCCCCGCCGCCATGTAGGCGCCCACGGGGCCGCGCCGGGTGCTGCGCCCCAGGCTCAGCTCGGCCAGCAGGACAGGGACGCCCAGGAGAACGACGGCACCGATATAGGCCAGAAC
>SMYD01000054.1 GCA_004356015.1 Acidobacteriota bacterium
GACGCGAGCCGCATGTTCTCACGGAATCTCACCAACCTGATGAAGCACCTGGCCCCCAAGGGAGAGATGGCCACCCTGGCGGAGGATGAGATCGCCAGGGCCTGCCTGGTGGCCCATGACGGCCAGGTCTGGTCGGGTGGCAGCCCCGCAACCGAGGCGGGCGCCGCCGGAGGAAAATCATGACAGTCGAATTGGTGGGTGCCCTGATGGTCTTCGTCCTTGCCGTGTTCGTGGGGTTTGAGATCGTCACGCGGGTTCCTCCCACCCTGCACACACCTCTCATGTCCGGGTCCAACGCCATTTCCGGCATCACCATCGTGGGGGCCATCGTCGTGGTGGCAGCCGGCTACACGGGCGCCGCACGCTGGCTGGGGGTGGTGGCCCTGGCCATGGCCACCATCAATGTGGTGGGCGGCTACGTGGTGACTCAGCGCATGCTCAACATGTTCACAACCCGCAAGAAGAGCAGGCGAAGAGGCCGGTCGTGATCAGCACCCCTCTCCTGCACCTTGCCTACCTGGTGGCGGCGGTTCTCTTCATCATGGGGCTGCGGCAGCTCTCCTCGCCGCGCACGGCACCCAAGGGGAATGCCACCTCGGCCCTGGGCATGCTCATCGCCGTGGCGGCCACCCTGCTGGCGTTCGAGATCATCCAGCCCGTGGATCTTCTCCTGGGAGTCGGTGCGGGGATCCTCATCGGCGGCGTGCTGGCATGGCGCATCCAGATGACGGCCATGCCGCAACTGGTGGCTCTCTTCAACGGTCTGGGCGGTGCCGCTTCGGCTCTGGTGGTGCTGGCCGAGTTGACCCGCCCCAAGGCGACGCCGCTGGAGAGCAGCAGCCTGGTGGCAGCCGGCGTGGGCATCCTCATCGGCAATATCACTCTCATGGGCAGCCTCATGGCCTTTGGCAAGCTGCAAGGGGTGATCCCCACCGGTGCCATCCGCAGCCGGATCTTGCCGTGGCTCAACCTGATGCTGCTGCTGGCCTGCCTGGGTTTCACCGGCGCTCTCGTGGGCGCCCCTGACAGCATGGTGATCATGCTCACCCTGGTGGGACTCTCCCTGGTCCTGGGCGTGACCGGCGTCATGTCCATCGGTGGCGCCGACATGCCGGTCATGATCGCGTTTCTCAATGCCCTCTCGGGTCTGGCGGCGAGTGCCACGGGGTTTGCCCTTCATAATGAGGTCCTCATCGTGGCTGGCTCCCTGGTGGGCGCCAGCGGCATTATCCTGACCAACATCATGTGCAAGGGGATGAATCGCTCCCTGGGCAATGTCATGTTTGCCGGCGTGGGCGTCGCAGATGGCTCCGGTGGCGCTCTGGCGGCGCCCGGGGGCGGAACCGTCAAGCAGGCGAGCCCCGAAGAGGCGGCTCTCATGCTTGTCGAGTCGGAACTGGTCATCGTGGTGCCCGGCTATGGGCTGGCGGTAGCTCAGGCCCAGCACGCCGTGCGCCAGCTTGCCGATGAGCTGGAGAAGAAAGGGGTGGAGGTTGTCTACGCCATTCACCCGGTGGCCGGCCGCATGCCCGGCCACATGAATGTCCTCCTGGCGGAGGCCGACGTGGATTACGAGAAGCTCAAGGACCTGGACGAGGCCAACCCCTTGTTCCCGCAGGCCGACACCGTTCTCGTCATCGGTGCCAACGATGTGGTGAACCCGGTGGCCAGGACCGATACGTCCAGCCCCATTTACGGCATGCCCATTCTGGATGCCGACAAGGCGGCCTCGTGCCTCGTGCTCAAACGCAGCATGCGGCCCGGTTTTTCGGGAATCGAGAATCCGCTCTACAGCAGCGATCGGACCATGATGGTGTTCGGCGATGCCAAGGACACTCTCCTGGAGCTGATCGCGCAGGTCAAGCAGAACTGATTCCATGCGGATCGTCACCTGGAACGTCAATTCGGTACGCAGTCGTCTGGACCGTGTCTTGGCATGGCTCAAGCGCCATGAGCCCGACGTGGTGTGCCTGCAGGAAACCAAGACGGTGGATGAGACGTTCCCTGTGGAACCCTTCGAGGTTCTCGGCTACAGCCTGGCCCTGTTCGGCCAGAAGACGTACAACGGTGTCGCCATCCTGTCGCGCCTGAAGATGACCGGCATCCGCAGAGGGCTGTCCGGCGACGGGCCCGAGGATCAGAAGCGCCTCATCGCCGCCGAGATAGACGGTGTCACGGTGATCAACGTTTATGTGCCCAACGGCTCGGAAGTCGGCTCCGAAAAATTTGCCTACAAGCTCGCCTGGCTGGCACGTCTGAGGGATGACCTGGAGGCCTCCTTCGACCCTCAGGTGCCCCTGGTCCTGTGTGGCGATTTCAATATCGCTCCGGAAGACCGGGATGTGCATGACCCTGAGGAGTGGCGCGGCAAGATTCTTTTTCATCCCGACGAACATGCCGCCCTTCTGCGCCTGCGGGAATGGGGCCTGGTGGATGCCCTGCGCCTTCACCATGTCCAGGAGGGTCTGTATACCTGGTGGGATTACCGGGCTGCGTCCTTCCGCCGCAACCGGGGCCTGTGTATCGACCACCTTCTGTTGACCCGGCCGCTGGCGGAACGATGCCGGGATGTGACCATCCATAAGGAAGAGCGTGCCGGCGAAAAGCCCTCGGATCACGCCCCTGTCATGGCCACTTTCAAGTAAACTCCGCGTATGAACGAGAGAGGTGAACCAGATTGGCGGCACGCCGGGGAGACGGCGACTGGGCCGCCACGTCCGACATCTTCATGGTGGCAAAGGATGGGCCAGCACCTGCGCCGGCGGCTCCTGGCGGGCCTTTTTGTCATCTTCCCGGTTGGTTTCACCATCTGGATTCTCTACATCCTGTTCAGGGTCCTTGACGGATTCCTGAGCCCGGCCATCGATCCTCTGATCGGATTCCATATCCCGGGCCTGGGGCTCCTGGGGGTGGCGGTGCTTCTGTACCTGGTGGGCCTCCTGGCGGCCAATGTGTTCGGGCGGGAATTCCTCAAGGGATTCGACTCGCTGCTCAAACGCATGCCGGTGGTACGCGCCATCTATGTGGCCTGCAAGCAACTCATGGATACCCTGCGCCTGCCGGGGAAGACCGTCTTTCAGCGCGTTGTCCTGCTGGAGTATCCGCGCCGGGGGATCTGGGCACTGGCGTTCGTCACAGGGACGGCGCACAGGGAGTCGGACCAGGCGCCTCTCCTGCATCTCTTCCTGCCCACCTCGCCCAATCCCACCAGCGGCATGATGCTGATCTTGCTGGAGGGCGAGGTGCGGGAACTGGACATGAGCGTGGAAGACGGCGTGCGCCTTGTGGTCTCCGGCGGCATCCTCTCACCCGATTCATATCCCCTGCCAGATAAGTAGCCGGCGCCAGGGGGGGCAAGATGCTGCTGCAACCCCGTGCCGGGGAGTGACGGACGCGCGGCTGAATTTCTTTTCTTAACTGTTCCCTGCGTCACTGATCGAGCGGCCGGCGCGGGCCTGGCCGCGGGGGACCGCGTCGCGGTGAAGATTTCGCTTATGGTACACGGTGAGCAGCGACTGATTGCCAGTTTTCCTTTCTAATTTCCAGAAGTCGTCCTCATCGCTTCACCTTCACGTTGTGTATCGCTCGCGGGGCGGCCATGACCAGCCCCAAAATCTCATCTGCCTCTGCCGCTTCCATCATCAGATGGGTGAGCACGGGATGCTGGCACGGGTACGGGGCGAAGCACCGCTGGGATTGGTGTGGCGGCTGGGGCGGGAGGGTAGAGGGGGCGCCTACCGGAATGAACTGAGGCTCAGGTCACATCGGGATCGGTCAGGCGCTTCACTATCACCACGGTGCGATCATCCCGCAGTGGGTCATCGGGAGCGAACCGCTCCACCGCCGCGAAAATGATCTCCACCATTTCCCTGGCGCCAACATTGCGATTCTCCCGCACCACCTGCATGAGGCGCTCGCGGCCGAATTCCTCTTCTTGGCCGTCATGAGCTTCGGTGATGCCGTCGGTATAGAAGACCAGGAAGTCGTCCCGCTGCATGAGCACATAGCCACGGGCGTAACGAACGTCGGGACTGGGGCCCAGGACCGGCCCGCCCTTGCGCAGCACCGTGAACGTGTCATCGTGGAGGTGAAGTGTGGGCACATGTCCGGCGTTGCAGTAAAGGAAGTTCCCGTTGCGCTCCGCTTCCCCGTAGAAGAGAGAGACGAACTTGGACGACAGGGACGTCTCGTGAAACACCCGGTTGAGTTTTTCCACGGTGCGGACGAGCTTGAATTCGTCGGCGAGACCCATACGCATGCCGGTGACCACATCCCGCGCCTGCAGAGCCGCCGGCAGGCCATGCCCCGAACTGTCGGCCACCAGGATACCCAGGGTGGTGTGGGCCAGGGGAATGAAGCTGAAGACATCCCCGCCCACGGCCTCCATGGGTTTGGAGCGGCCGAATATGTCGTAGCCCTCCAGACGGGGCACCTTGCGCGGAAAGAGATTGCTCTGGATCGCGCGCACCTGGGCGATGTCCATCTCCGCGCCGATAAGTCGCAACTGGCTGTTGATGACGTGGCGCACGGTACTGAGGGAATAGAGGACGGTCTCCCGGTTGGCGTCGGGAGCCAGGGTGAAGGAGATGATCCAGTCGTCATCGGCGCCGACGACGATGGCGGCAAAGGTCTCCACCTTGAGCGGTCCTTCGATAGCGGGATCGAAGTGGGGGTTGGAGCGGTCCGAGATCAGCAGGCGCCGCTCTCGCAGGTCGCGAATCATCGGATAGGACGAGGGGATCCTGTACCCGGGACCTGCGCGCTCCGCACCGTCCTGGCAGCGACCGACCATGGTTTCCAGCTCGTAATAGCCTGCTTCCCGGCGATAGATGCGGCCCCCTTGGATGCCCAGGGACTCGTGATACTGGTTGACCAGGGATTCCAGAAAGATCGACAGGGCTCTCCCGGTCTGGGTGCTCTCCTCGATCTCCCGGATGGTCTTTTCCAGTTGACGGTAGAGGCCCCAGTAATCATTCTTTCTCCGTTGCTTTACCATGGAGATGCCTGCGGGTGGCCTGTGAAGAACCATGAAAGGGTTGACATGAGTGGACCTCGGGGACAGGAGAATGGGGTGGCTTGGCAGTCGCCAGGAGACGTTATGCCCGTCTCCGGGGAAGTGTCAATCCTGTGGGCTATAATCGCCCTCTGCCGCCGTCCGGGGCGGGCGGCGCAAGGGAGCAGGCAGGTGCCATGACACGTGTGAAATTCATGTTCGCAGCCATGCAGGCAGTGCTCATTCTGGCTGGGCCCTCTGTACCGGGCCTTGCCGGCAGCAACAGCTCTGCGACCCGGGAGCCCTATTTGACCCACTCGGCTCAGGATACCGGCGGGGGCACGGTGCGCCTGGAACTGGTGCCGTCCCTGGCGTCGGATCCGGCCGGCAGCCTGCGCCTGCGGGCGGTCCTGCAGGGACCTCTCAGCGGTGAGGGGGCGACGGATCTCTATGCCTTCAACGCTGTCCTCCGCCTGCCGGGAGAGCTGGTGCGGTACGTGCCCGGCTCGGCGCGCAAGGGTGACCTCCTGGGTCAGGATGGAAGGGACTGGATGGTCACCGCCGCGGTCTCTCCCGGTCACGAGGATGTCCTCACCGTGGGCGGCTCCCGCCTCGGAGCAGTGCCGGGGGTGGCGGTGCCGGCCGGTTCCTGGGAGCTGTTTTCGCTGGCCTTCAAGGTCAAGGGGCCGGGAGCGGCGCCATTTACCTGGGAAGAGGCGACCTTTATCGACGCCAGGATACGTTCTGTGGACGTGGCCCGTTTTGTGGGTGCGACGCTGCACCTGGACGCCGAGGAAGACACATCTTTGTCGGAGGACCCTCAATGAGACGTTTCCCAATCCGGATGTGCATCGGTGTCTTGACCCTCCTGGGGGCTATCGCCGGACCTCTGGCGGCCGAGTTGCCGTACATCACACAGGCCCGCCATGGCAGGGATCCAGGTGGCGAGCCGCGCATGATCATCACGGCCTCGGCCCAGGTTGAACTGGTGACCCTGGTGGCCGCGCGCGCTGATTATCAGCGGAGTGTCAATCCGCCGCAGGCCGATAATCCCCTGGGTACCTTCTGGAATCAACGCTCCAGGCCGTTCGGTATCCATGATGCCCCACGTCATCTGCGTGAGTTGCGCAATCACGGCCTGTGGGGAGATCGACTCCTGGAATTCGCCCTCCACCTTTCCAGTCCGCCGGCCCTGGAGCGCGTCATCCCCTGGTCCTCCGATCTTCTCGACGCGGCACGGGGTGAATCCATGGAGGACCCGGCAGGAGTTCTGGACCAGTTGCGGCTGGAGATAAAAGATTTTGGCGAGAAAGTGCGTTTCAATGATCACTTCTCCGCCAAGGAGGCTGATTACGGCGCCATGGTGGCGGGCCTGGAATCGATGCTCGAAGGACAGGATCCCATGGCGCAGAACGCCGCGTTCTGGGGGGTGAAGCCCGGTGGAGACCTCTATCTGATCCCCTCGCCTCTCATGGCGGGCGGATACCTGGCGAGTATCAAGGTCGGCAGCAGGACCCACCAGTTCCTGGCGTTCGGGCCGGCCCTGGCCGTGAGGGTTGTGGATGCCAACTTCCTGGACCATCTGCTCAATCATGAGCTCAGCCATCTCATCGTCGATCCGATCCTGCGTGCCCACGTGGACGGCCTGGACGCATCATCGGCCCTGTGGCGTCCTCTGGCGCAGAGACTCAGGTCTGCAACCCATGTGGTGACCTGGACCGACGGCATCGGTGAGCATCTCCTGCGGGCCTACAATATCTATCTCGTGCAGCAAGAAGACCCGGTTCAAGCTGATCTGTATGTAAGCACCGAGGAGGCCGGAGGCTACATCTACACGCGTCCGTTCCTGGGTATTCTGTCGGAGTATGCCGGTGACAGGGAACGCTGGCCGTCTCTGGAAGCCTACATGCCGACACTCGTGGAGCGCCTGGCTGCCATGGCCGAAAAGGTCCGCGACCTGGATCCCTCCACCCGCGTTCCGGATTTCCAGCTGTCCAATGCCGGGTTCGAGGAGGGTGGCGGCGCCTGGATCGCGCGCGACTGGATGCTGGTCCGGGCGGGAGATCTGCCTGGCAAGGCCGCAGGGTCGTTCACCGAGGTCCGGCGGGATACCCAGGTCGCCCACGAGGGCACGGCGTCGCTGCGCCTGCGCATCGGTCCGGACACAACCGGTCTGGTGGCGGTGGAGCAGGGGCCCCTGGCTGTACGCTCGGGCGGCACGGTGCGGGCTTCGGCGTGGGTCAAGACCGAGGAGGTCCAGAGGGAAGGAATCCAACAAAAAGTCTGCGGCCTCTATGTGATCTTTTTCAACAGATCTGGTGAGGTCATCAGCCGGGGCGAAAGCGATTCGGCGGTGGGTACCCTGGACTGGACCCTCCTGTCAGCCGAGTTCGTTGCGCCGGCCGATACGGTCCGGGCCGGATTCGGCATCCTGCTGGGCATGAGTGGCACGGCCTGGTTCGACGACGTGGACTTTGAACGGGTCGACTAGGCCGGGGGCGTCTCGCCGGAAGGCTGCACCGCGGTCCACGAGCCTGGTCCCCGTGCCGGTGATTGCCGCGGACACAAGCCTCGCCCGCCTGGATCCGCTCAGCCGCTACCTGCGTGAGGTCTCGGCCTATTCTCTGCTCACGGCGGAAGAGGAGCGGGAACTGGCTCTCAGTTACCGCCGGGATGGAGATGTGCAATCGGCAGTGCGTCTGGCCACCGGCAATCTTCGCCTGGTGGTGAGTATCGCCTTCCAGTACCGCAGCACCTGGCAAAATGTTCTCGACCTGATCCAGGAAGGCAACGTGGGGCTCATGAAGGCCATCGAGAGGTTCGATCCTCATCGTGGCCTCAGGTTCTCGACCTATGCCACCTGGTGGGTGAAGGCCTACATGCTCAAGTACCTGCTGGACAACTGGTCGCTGGTGAAGTTCGGCACCAGTAATGCCCGGCGGAAGGTTTTCTTCAACCTGCGGCGGGAGCAGGAGAGGCTGCGGCTCAAGGGCGCGGATGCCCGCCCGGCGGATCTGGCGCGTCAACTGGAGGTTTCGGAGAAGGACGTGGTGGAAGTCGGCCAGGCGCTGGATTTCAAGGACGCTTCCCTGGACGCCCCGCTGGGGGAGGGCGCGACGGACACCCACGCGTCCCTGCTGCCGGCGGTGCAGCCGGCGCCGGATGAGGTGGTGGCCGAAGAGGAGTCACGCCGTATTCTTCGCGAGCAGTTCGCGCGCTTTGCCGCCGAGCTTGCTCCCCGGGAAAAGGCCGTGTTCCAGGACCGGCTGGCGGCGGAAGATCCGTTGACGCTGCAGGAACTGGCGGACCGCTTCAAGATGACCCGCGAGGGGATGCGACAGGTGGAGAAGCGTCTGGTGAAGTCATTCAAGACCTTCGTGGAGCATGAAATGACCGGATACGATCTGAGGTGGCAGGGCATCGCCAGGGAGAAGGCATGAAGACCCGGGCGTGGGTCGCCACCAGCCTGGCCTGGCTGCTCCTGGCATCAGCCTGCGGCGGAGGAGGCGGGGACGAGCCGGACTGGATTCTGGTGGGTGGTGTGGTGCTCACCGGTGAGGACGATGCACCACGGGCCGAGGCCCTGGCCGTGAAGGACGGCCGCATTGTCGGGGTGGGCCCTCGATCCCTGATCGAGGCCATGGCCGGGCCGGCCACACGCCTGGAGGATCTGCGCGGCCATGTGGTGGTCCCGGGCCTGGTGGATGCTCACGGGCATGTTCTGGGGCTGGGTTTTTCCCTCCGCCGGGTCGAATTGCGCGGTGCCGGGACCTATGCCGAATTGATCCGGCGAGCCGCAGACCGGGCAGCGGAGCAGGAGCCTGGCTCCTGGATCCTGGGTCGCGGCTGGGACCAGACTCTGTGGGAGGGAGGTGAGTTCCCTCACCACTGGGAGCTCTCGGCGGCTGTGCCCCATCACCCTGTGCTTCTGGATCGGGTGGATGGGCATGCCGCGCTGGCCAATGAAGCGGCACTGGTCCTCGCCGGTATCAACCGGGACACGCCGGATCCTCCCGGGGGGCGCATTTTCCATGATGCGGAGGGCTTGCCCACCGGGGTCCTCATCGACAACGCCATCGGCCTGGTCGAACCTCATGTGACCCCTCCCTCCCGCGCCGAGCAACTGGAAGCCCTGGACCTGGCCGTTCACCATCTGGCGGCCCTGGGTCTCACCGGCGTTCATGATGCCGGCGTGGGTTACAACCCGACTCTGGGGCTGGCTGACCCGCAGGACCCAGGCTGGGGCATGGTGGATCTCTACCGGGAACTCCTTGCCGCCGGGCGATTGCCCATCAGGGTCTACGTGATGCTGGGTGGCAATGGTGCTTCTCCCGGGCAGGAAGCGTATTTCGCCCGGCCGCCGGTTCTGGGTGAGGGGGATGGCATGATCACGGTCCGCGCCATCAAGGTGGGCGTGGATGGGGCTCTCGGTTCCCGTGGCGCCGCCCTTGTCGAGCCCTACACGGATCGACCTGGGACCCGCGGGCTCCTCCTCCGGGATCAGGCGACCCTGGATCGGCTCATGAGCCGTGCCTTCGCCGACGGCTGGCAGGTGGCGGTGCATGCCATCGGTGACCGGGCGAATCGGATGGTTCTGGATGCCGTGGAAAAGGCTCGCCGCGATCACCCGGACGTCGCCGATCCGCGCCCGCGGGTGGAGCATGCCCAGGTGTTGCGCCCGGTTGATATCCCGCGCTTCGCCCGGCTGGGTGTCATCGCATCCGTCCAGCCAACCCACGCCACATCGGATCGACGCTGGGCCGCGACCCGGCTTGGCGAGGAAAGGCTGCAGGGCGCCTATGCCTATGGTTCCCTGGCGGGTGCCGGAGCCGTGCTCGCCTGCGGGTCGGATTTCCCCGTTGAGAACGCCGATCCTCTCGCCGGACTGCAGGCGGCCGTGGCCCGGACCGATGCCCGGGGTGAGCCCGAGGGAGGATGGCGCCTCCAGGAAGCCCTGTCACCGGCCGCTGCCCTGGCCTGCTTCACAAGAGGGCCTGCCTACGCCGCTTTCATGGAGGACGAAACCGGGCGCCTGGCGGTGGGTCTGCGCGCCGACTTCACCGTGCTTGACGGAGATCCCCTGACCGTGGACGTGGGGACTCTGTCCGCCCTCAAGGTGGTGCGTACCGTGGTGGGTGGCCGTACGACCTACCAGGCTTCCTCTCCCTGAGCCTCGTGACGTCCCGAAATAATCCGCCGCCGATCGCCGAGGCCTGGCGTACACCCCGCCGCCTGCAGGCGCTGGTGGAACTGTGGCGTGAGGCGGGCCGGCGAACGGAGATCCCCGTGCAGGGGCGCAGCATGTTCCCTCTCCTCCGGGATGGGTGGCGCCTGGAACTGGATCACGGCATGGTGGAGCATCCCCGTGGGAGCATCATCGTGTTTCTCCAGGGGCGTGTTCTTGTGGCTCATCGGGTGGTGGGACGCCGGCGCAACGGGGCCTACCTGACCAAGGGTGATGCCCTGCTCCATTATGACCGGCGCCCGGTTCTGCCGGTCAAGGTTCTGGGTCGGGTTGTGGCGGTGCATCATGAGGGCGGCGTGATCCGGCTCACCGGCAGGCGGCAGCGCCTGCTGGGGCGCACCGTAGCCATGGTTTCCGTGCTGGTGGCCGAATTGCACCGGGCCGCGGCGCCCCTGCGTCGCTGGACCACCGCCGCCGGGCGTCTTCCCGGCGCCCTTCCCGGTCCCACCCGATCCCTGGGAGCCGTCAATCGCCGGGTCATGGCGGTGGCAGGGCGCCTGCTGGGGAGGGCTCAGCCGCCCCCCGGCCATCCAGACAATCCCGGTGGCGATGGCGGCGCGTAGAGGTCCGGCACGCGCGCGCCCCAGCAGACGAGCAGGATGGCCAGGATCACCGTGGCCCATATCATCTGCCGGTGGCGGCGGGGCCGCCGCGGGGTCGTGGCACGCCATGGGAGAACGGCCATCACAGCGCCCACCACCAGTACCGGCATCAGGGGCAGGCGGAAGCGGGACATGCCGAACGTCACCACATGTACCGCCAGGGTGTAGAGCACCATGATGACGGTGAGTTGCCACCACGCACCGCCGTGGCGTGTCCAGCCCCATACCGCCAGAGCCATGAGGGCCATGTTGAACAAGGCGATGACCGTGACCGCCCCGTGGGCCAGAGGCGGCGGCCAGTCCCCGTAGAGACCACGGCGGATGTGACGGACCAGAAACGAGGTCGGGTTGACCAGGTCGGCAACCTTCGTACCGGCGCGGGTCACGAAACGGAGAGGATGCTGGATGATCTGTTCCACGCCGTAACGGGTCAGGCAGGCGTCGAGATCCACCAGGTCGGCATCTTGGCATCCCGCCTGCAGGACAACGCCGCGGGTTGAGCGTCCCGTGCCCCAGTCCCAGTTGCTGGGGGCGACGGGGTTGTTGCCCCGCACCAGGTTCTTGCCGGTTGTGGTCTCGATGAGAACCAGGCGGCCGTAGGCCGCATAATTACGCGCCGTCCACGGCAGGATCACCGCCATGGTTCCGGCCATGAGCAGCACCGCCACCCGGACTCCACGGCGCGTGGGTGTGCCCGCGATGACCCAGACGGCCAGGAGAGGGACCAGGTACAGGGGCAGCACCTTCACCAGGCAGGATGCCCCCATGGCCAGGCCGGCGGCCAGGGCCAGAGGGCCGGAAGCGCGCATGCGGGCGGTATGGATCAGAAGCAGGGCGCCTGTGAAGAGAGTGAGGAACAGGGTCTCGCTCCACAGGTAGTGGGCGTAGGCGACGAGAGTGGGGTGGAACGCCACCAGGAGGGCGGCGGCCATGCCCACGCGCTCGCCATCCGGCCGGCCCGCGTCCCTGGCCGCCTGCCGGCCCAGGAGAAAGATCATGGGGACCAGGAGAGTGGAGAGGAAAGCCTGGGTGACGCGGGCGCCACCCAGCCCCAGGCCCAGCTTCAGGTGGCCGGCCAGGTAGGCGATGTATCCCGGCGGCCAGTAGTGGCGGGCATGGGGTTGAAAGCCTTCGCCGTCGGCAAGCTGGTGAGCCAGGTTGCCGTAGAAACATTCATCGTAGGCACAATCGATATCCCAGGCCGCGGCCACCCCGGCCAGGCGGACGGCCAGGGCCGCCAGGATCAGGAGCCACAGTCTCACGAGCCGGGGGGGCAGTGGTCGGTGAGGCGAGACATGGTCTCGGGCATGTCATCTTCTCCCTGGAGATATCCCAGGGACTTGAGGCGCTCCTGGGCCTCGGGAGAGAGAAGTCGCGGCGCTTGCAGGTGGAAGTCCTTCTCCCTGACGAACTCGCAGGCTCTGGCTCTGAGGGCGGCCGTTCTCTCGGGATAAGCGGCGGCCACGTTCTCCTGCTGCAGGGGATCGGCGGCCAGATCGTAGAGTTCTTCCGGGGCGATGCTGAACCCCAGGTCCGAGCCCGGTTTGAACGGGGCGCCGTAGGGGACCACAGCATCAGGATTCCAGATGTAGCGCCAGTTTCCCTGCCCCACAATGACCATCTTGTCCCCCCACTCGGCAAAGGTCGTCTCGGCGCCTGTGGCACCTGCCTCCCGGCGGGCCAGGCCGGCCCGGCTCCCCCCCTCCATGCCCAGGTTCTCGGAGGCCAGCCCCAGAAGATCCAGCACCGTGGGGGCAATGTCCACGGAGGCGATGGGCATCTCCGCGACCTGGCCGGCAGGCAGATGGCCCGGCCATCTCAGGATCAAGGGGATGGAGAGAACCTGCTGGTAGACCGAACTGAGGTGGTAGTAGTAGGCATTGTGGTCGCCCAGTTCCTCGCCGTGGTCGGCGGTGAACACCACCAGCGTGTCGTCGGCGAGTCCTGCCGCTTCCAGGGCGGTGAGCAGATCGCCGATATGGGCATCGGTGGAACTGACCTGGCTGTCATAGATGGCAAGGAGTTGCCGCCGCTGGGCCGGTGTGGGAGGTGTCCGGGCCAGGGTGAGCTGGGCCAGGGAATCGTCATTCACCGCGAAGGAACCATCGTACTCATCCCTGGCGAACTCCGGCACCAGGTCGAACGGCTTATGAGGATCGATGTAGTGAACCCAGGCGAAGAATGGCGGGTCTCGATCCTTCGTCATGAAGGTGATGGCTTCCCTGGTGATGGCCGTATCCCATTCAGGCTGGTCATGGCTCATCCACTGCCGTCGCATCCCCGGGGCCGGGGGACCTGCGTCTCCCCACCAGGAACAGAAGAGCACCGCCAGGCCCCTGTTGGGGGCGTCACACATGTTGGACAGGAAGGCACCGGTCTCGTAACCGGCCGCGGTCAGCCGCTGGGGCAGGGTGACGAACTGTTCATCCAGCTTGGCCCCGTTATTGCGGATCTGGTGTGTGCGGGGATGGAGGCCTGTCATCAGGGTCGTGACGGATGGCCAGGTCAATCCCCTGGGAGCCTGCACCGAAGCAAACCGCACTCCTTGCCGGGCCAGGCCGTCAATGTGAGGCGTGTTCCCCTCGGGACCGCCGTAGCAGGTGACTCGATCCAGGCGCAATGTGTCGACCGAGATGAGGAGGACGTTGGGGGCCCGGGGTTCCTGGAGTCCGCAGGCCGCGGCTGCCAGAGCCACCACGCAGGCCGTGGTTCCCAGAAGGTACCGGCTCATGAATCGGTTTCTCCGCCTTCTCTTCTCTGGTAAAAATTCATCATGGTGTCTGCCAGGGGTACCGAGCGCCAGCGATAACGATCATGGAACCCGGGCAGTTCCAGGAGCTCGCGCTCCGACACGTAAAGATATCCCCTGGCGAGATTCCTTTCCGGCAAGGGCATCCTGCTGAATCGCGCTTCCGTGAACAGGATCACATGGGGAAGGCCGGCCAGGACCAGCGCGCCATCGCCCTTCTCGTGTCCGGCGGGACCACGGCCCATGCTCGGCATCTCACGGTGGCCGATGGCCGCATGATTGATTCCCCACATATCCAGCGTGCGCCGACCCGTGTAATAAGGAATTGCTCCTGCCGGTCCCGTGGCGATGAGGGCGTCCGCCGGCAGGTTCGCGTCGAACCAGGCTGCCGCCTGGCGCAGAATCTTCAGATCCGTCTGGCGCCACGCGGCAAAGTAACGCGCCTGACCGGAGCCCATGGCCGCCCAGATCAGCAGGCCGGCGGCCAGGATCAGGACCAGAGCCTGACCTCGGCGGGGCTGGACTCTGCTCAGACCGGCAAGAAGACCCGCCAGCCCGCTGCAGGCCAGGACGGCCAGGAGCGGCAGGCTCCAGACCAGGAAGCGGAAGGTGGGTTTGAAATCGCCACCTTCCAGCGCCACACCCGCCGTGGCGGCAAGCCAGACCACGCCGGTGAGGACGATGGCACGCTGTCGGGGTCTCTCCTGCCGCAGGGTTCCCGATGCCAGCAGGGCCAGGATCGCCAGCAGGACCCACGGCAGGAAATGCAGCCAGCCGGAACCCACGTAGAGCAGCCCGCGGAGAACCTGGTCCCAGCCGCCACCGGTCTTGGCGTGAAACGTATGGGGCAGCCAGGCATGGTAGGTGAGCAGACGGAAGACGAGATGGGGGACCACAGGCACGGCGAACAGGATGAGGGACATCACCTGAAGGCGCCCCGGGCGGCGGCGCAGCCGGGCCAGACCCAGCCAGTCGGCCAGGATGACCACGGCGAAGACCAGGTACCCCTCCGGCCGGGTGAGAGCGCTCAATCCCAGGAGCAGGGCGGAGTAAGGAACGGCCTTGTGTCCCTCCCCGGTGGCGACGATCTCGGTGGCACGGCGCGCCAGGGCCGCGGTGACCAGAGCGGCCATGAAGGTGGTCTCGAGGCCCTGGATGGCCTCCACCACGAAGAAGGAATTCGCTGCCAGCATGCCGGCGGGAAGGGCCCACAGGAGCGGGTAGCGGGGCATGAGAGTCCGGGCCAGGAAATACGTTGCCATCTGCGCGCCCATGGCGGCCAGCAGGCCCAGGGTGCGCGCGGCACTCTCCGCATTCAGGCCGAGAGCCGTGGTACCGGCCAGCAGCAAAGTCCAGAGGAAATTGGTGTAGCCCTCCACCGGTTGCGGGTCGCCTGCATTGAAGACCAGGCCGTGCCCCGTGGCCAGGTTACGGGCGTAGCGGAACGAGATGAAGGCGTCGTCGGAGAGGCAGTCGGGGGCGAGCATGCCCAGAAGGGGGACAGCCGCCATAGCTGTGGCCAGAAGGAGGAGAGCCCAGGTGGCGGGTCGCACAGCGAGAGTCGAACTGCCTGTCAGGGTGTCGCCTTATCTGCGGCAGGGGTGGGGGCCGCAGGTGGGGCTGCGCCGGCCAGATATCTTTCCACGGCGGCTCTTACGGCCGGGAATTCGTGTCCCGCGGTCAGGAAGAGCTGGGCCTGCAGGGCGCTGCGCAGGGCCGGTTCGTTGGCAGCGAAGACTTTTTCCAGGTATGCCAGCGCTCCGGCCTCATCGTCCTTCATCAGCGAGGACTGGGCAAGGCCGTAATAGATCGCAGGTTGCTCACCCCCGGTACGCAGCGCCGCCAGGAGCTCTTCATCGGCGTGCTCAGGGTCGCTTCGAGCCAGGGCCACCTGCCCCATGATGTAGTACGCTTGGGGGTCGTCGGGAACGCTGACCCGGACGTTGTCCACTTCCAGGGCGGCCTCATCATAGAGACCCAGGTGCAGAAACTGTTCTGCGATGGTCAGGGTCGCCCCGGGTTCCCTCACCTTGTCAGGCAGGGACTTGCGCCAGGCGGCCCGCGCTTCAGGCAGTCGTCCTGCCTGGGCATGCAGATCCCCCATTTCTTTTTCCACAAGACGATCCTGGGGGTCGATGCGCTGGGCCTCTTCCAGGAGAATCAGAGCGCCCTCGGGTGAGTCGGTGGCCAGGGCAGCCCGGGCGAGAGTGCGGTAGGTCGCGCTGGATCCGGGTGAAAGTGTGGCGGCCGACGCCAGCAGGCGTTGTGCTTCCTCCGGCTGGCCGGAGTCGAGGAAGATCTGGCCCAGGGCGAAATCCAGGGTCGCCGAGGCCGCTTGCCCCGATGCCGCGGCGCGGGCGGCGGGAATGGCTGCATCAGGATGGCCTTCCATGAGCAGGTGGCGGGCCAGCTTGAGTTTGAAATCGATGCGTGTGCCCGCATTGCTGGCGGCATGTTGCCACGCGTCGGCCGATGGCCGCCCCAGTTCATCTTCCAGGGTCGCCAGGGAGCTCCACAGATCGGCGCAGGGGCCGGCCGCAATGGCGAGGCGCCGAAGAGCCACGACGGCCTCGTCGGGTCGGCCCTGGCCACGCCGGATGGCGGCTTCCATGCGGCCGGCCATGGGTGTCATCCGTGCCGCCGCAGGCCACCGGGACATGCTTGTCAGAGCTTCACCGAAACGCTGAGCCGTCAGCAGCGCCGAGGTGTCGCTGGCTGCGGCCATGAGCGCAGCACGTTCCTGCTCGTCCAGGACCAGGTACGGTTCAGGTCCCAGGTCGGGAGCGGCAGGTACGCCATCTTCTCCGGCGATGGCGGTCCGGGAGACACCACCCCTGCGTATCTGCCGCAGAGGCGGAAGGTGATAGCTGAAGAAGGGGATGTACGACTCGGAATAGAGAGGACGATCCGGATCTTCCGACCCCTCGCCGGTGCGCAGCAGGGCAGCCTGGGAACGGCCGTCAAGGGGCCCACCCATGGTTGCGGGCGCCAGGCCGGCGAGATCCGCGAGAGTCGGTGCCAGGTCCAGAAGGCTGACAGGTTGATCCAGTCTGCGTGCTTTCCCGTTGCCGGGAGCCTGGACCACCAGGGGCACATGCAGGACCGAGGGTGAGAGGGTCTGTCCATGTGTCCTCTCGCCCTGGTCACCCAGCGCCTCACCGTGATCGGCGGTCACCACGATCCACGCGTCGGTCATGAGGCCGTGGTCGGACAGCCCGTCCAGAAAGTCGGCCAGGGCTCCGTCGGCGGTGGCGAGAGCCGCGTCATACCTCTCTTCGACCGTCCCGGGCTCACCGCCGCCCAGGTACGGGTAATGGGTGTCGTGGAGATGAATCCAGGCGAACGTCGGCACCTTCCGATGCAGTTCCAGAAACTCCAGAGCCTCTGCAAACAGCGCCGGAGCGGCCAGGGAGCGCGTCTGTGAAGCCGCGGCCGGGTTGACCACCCGTCGAAAGCCCTCGTACAGGCCACTGTTCTCGTCGATGAAGGGAGCATTGACGAACATTCCCGTGGCCCACCCTCCTGCCAGGAGCCGGGTCGCCAGACGGGGCGTGTCACCTGAGAGGATGGACCCCTCGTCGTCAACAACGCCGGCAGCGGAGGGCACCCGGCCGGTCAGCATGCCCGTCAGGGCGGGCATGCTCAGAGGAGCGGGTGTCCATGCCTCGGTGAGAACGATGCCACCGGCGGCCATCTGGTCCAGCCTGGGCATGACGGAGGTGCTGGCGCCGTAGGCCACAAGACGATCCGTGCGCATGCTGTCGATGGTGATGAGAATCATGCGCCGGTCGGAATCGGCGGGAGCACAGGCCACGATGATGCACAAGAACATCGCCAGGAACAGGACGAGTCCTCCTTCACACCTGTGGAATCGTGGACTGCGGGTGTTCTCCATGGGGCGAGAACTATAACATAAGGATTGTGACTCCATACACGCGATCCGGGCGCGGTTCAGGCTCTCTGGGACTCCTGATTCTCCTGCTGGCGGCGGCCGCCTGCGGGCCGGGGGAGCAGCTCCCATCGGTGGTGATCGTGACGATCGATTCCCTGCGGGCGGATCATCTTCATCACGCCGGCGACCCGCGGGATCTGAGTCCGCGCCTGGATGCTCTGGCGGCGCAGGCGACACGCTTCAGCCAGGCCGGTGCCTCGGCCCCATGGACCACGCCGTCGGTCATGACCCTCTTCACCGGTCTCACGCCGGGGACCCACCATGTGGATCTCAACGACAGGGCCCTGGCTGCCACCGTCCCGACGCTGGCAGAGCTGTTCCGGGGGGCGGGATATCGCACAGCAGCCATCATGCCGGCCCTGACCCTGGCGGATCACTTCGGCTTCGACCGGGGCTTCGACGATTTCATCTTCGCCACCCAGGGACACAGCAATGTGTCCGGCCCCTGGTCCATCAATCATGCCATCGAATTTCTGCGCGACCACAGGGACGAGCCGATCTTTCTCTATGTGCACCTCTGGGATGTCCACTACAATTACAATCCTCCCGTTCCGCACTCAATCCGTTTTCAGGCCGGGCGCCCGGCAGGACCGGGCGAGACCGACGACATCACCGTCCTCGCAGGACCGGGTCATGACGCCGCCTCCCTGTCCCCGGAGCGGGTTGCCTGGCTGGAGGGGCAGTATGCCGGCGAGATCCTGTTCACCGATGAGCAGGTGGGGCGTCTGCTGGACGAGCTGGATCGCCTGGGCCGCACAGATGACACCGTCGTGGTGGTGACCGCCGATCATGGAGAAGCCTTCCTGGAGCACCGGGTCATGGGGCACACGGTTCACCTGTACGATGAAATGACTCATGTGCCCCTGCTGGTGCGCTGGCCGGGGCAGGTCATGGCGGGGCGGATCGTGGATGAGCAGGTGGGGTTGGTGGACATGATGCCGACCCTGCTCGATCTGGTCGGCATTCCCTTCGCTTCCCAGTGGTTCGAAGGCCGCAATCTGGCACCTCTCCTGCGCTCCAAGCGCCCCGAAGAAGAGGGACCTCCCCTCCTGCTGGGGACCTCACGGCAGGCCATGAAACGCGGCCTGCGCACGCCGTCCTGGTCGTACCAGGTGGACCTGGTCACCGGGGAGGACGAGCTGTACGACCTGGTTGCCGACCCTGGTCAGCAGGAGAATCTGGCCATCGCCCTTCCCCGCGAAGCCTCCATCTGGCACCGGCGCCTCTGTAAACGGCTGGCGCACCGTCTTCCGGGAGGTGAGGTCGGCATCGACCCGTTGCCCGCTGATCTGCAGGAGATTCTGGCGGCCGGCCTGCGGACGCTGGGATATGTCAGTCCTGCCGGCTCAAAGGGCGGCCGCCAGGGTGATCCGGCGGTGGAGCGGCAGAGGATCTTGAAGGCGACAGGCTGTCCCGTGGAGCTTCTTCCCGGCCCTTGAGCATCAGGAGCGGCGGGTCCGGGGGCGGAAGAGCAGCCACAGGATCAGGCCCAGCGCGGCAACGGTCAACGCCAGGAGAGACCAGGGCGATCGTGCCAGACTCAGCGCCGGTGAAGACCACCTCAGGTTCAGGCCGGAACCCTGCAGCGGCAAGGTCAAGACATCGGTGGCGGCATCATAGGTCCAGCGCACCGGTGCGCCGGAGTCGATGGCCGTGACCACGGCCGGCTCGCCGCCGACTCTTTCCATGCGCAGCTCACCGCTCCGGCCGCTGCCCCGCAGGGTCAGTCCATGGGCGTCAACCCGCAGCCGTTCAACCCTGTACCGGCCGTTCCCGGTGAGGAAGCCACGTTCGGTTTCCGCCCGCAAGCGTGCGGCCGGGATGCCCTCGGGTGGCAGGTCGCGCAGGAGAAGGATGGCGTTGGTGAACACCACCGGCTCACCGCGGGAATCCCAGATCTCGGCCCGCACAGCCTGTGCGGTGGCGGGAAGATCGGCTTCGAGCTGAACCCGTCCCGCCGCATCAATGGGTACCGTCTTGTGCACGCGTCCGTCCAGGACCAGGTCCGCCCGGCCACCTGCAGGCAACTTCTCGCCATGAACAACGACGGTGTGGACCCGGGCCGGGCCTATGACGACTGCACCCGGGCCGTGGATCTGATCCATGTCCAGGCGCAGGGAGCCGTGAAAGAGAAGAGGGTCGCCGAAGACGAGACGACCGGCAAGCAGAGCGTCGATGAGGCTGTCCCGGGATGCAGGGTCGACAGCAGGGCTGTCGTTGATGCCACCGAACCACCCCAGCCAGGTGGCGAAGTTGTTCTCGTCACGGGTGAAGCCGTTGCCCCGGCCCGAGCCGTGGGCATCGGTGACGCCGATGCCGCTGACCGGGATTCCCTCGGCCAGGGCCCGGTCCCAGAACGCCAGGTGCTGACGCAGATCACTGCCGCTGCGGAAGCGATAGCCGGCCTCCAGAAGGTCGGCGCCGAAGAGGCGGTGCTGGATCTCGTCCTCCAGGTACTCGGGAGGATAAGGGATGAAGCCGAACCCCAGGGGGTGATTCAGTGAGAGAGCCCCCTGTCGGCGATGGGTTTCATCCAGGGCGTCGGCCACGTAGTTGTCCTCTGTCACGGTGGTGTAATCCAGCAGGAAGCGCTGAGGTGTGTAGCTGTTGAAATGAGGGACGTAATAGGAGATTTCAGCGCTGACATGGCTTGCCAGGGCGGGGTAGAAATCGGTCCACGATTCCTGGAGCGCCAGCAGGGGGTCGCCGCTGACGGCCACCTCGAGCTGCAGGTTGTCCATGTTCCAGCGGGCGGCCCCCTCATGGACCGTGATACCGAACTGAATTCCCGTCAGGGCATTGTCCAGTCCTTCGGGGAGCAGGGCGCGGGCATGTGAGGACACAGGGATGACCAGCCGGGTCCAGCGGCCGGGCTCGATGGTGACCACTGAGGTCGCGCCGGGAGACAGGGGGGAGGGCATGACGACCTGGCGAGGAGCGCCCGAGCCGGGCAGGGTCTCGACGCGATACAGGAGCCGGCGATGCACCCTGGGCTGGTCCGAGAGTTCAAGCTCGATGGTGAATTCCGAGCCGAACGGATTCTCCAGGTCGGGAAAGAGGTCCAGGGCCAGAGAGAGGTCCTGGGCCAGCGATCGGACGTGCAGCGCGCGGTAGTGGCGAAAGCCCCAGGCGGCGGAGGGCGGACGGCCGCCGCCTGGGCCGCTGCGCCGGGCGCTGATCTCAAGACTGCGGGCGCCCTCGGTGGCGCGCTGGTCCGACGGGACGGCCTGTGCCTGCAACCCGGGGTCCAGGCGACGTGGATCCATCACCCAGCCGGGCATACCCGGGTCCTCTTCGAAGCTGAAGGTCGGAGGAAAGTCCAGTCCAATGATGCGCCAGTCGTGCTCCGTCCAGAAGACAGCGTCATAACCTGAGCGGGACATGAGATCCATCTGGGTGTCGACGCTGGCTGTCCCCTCCGAGAGGGAAGCATGGGTGTGCAGCGCCACCATGACGGGCCGCGGCACCCGGCGGTGGACAGCCGTGTTGTTGCCCTCACGGATCTCCCGCACGTCATCGCGGGGGTCGATTTCCACGAAATACTCGTTGACAGGGGATTCAAGTTGAAACACCAGCTCCGCCCGGCCACCCGGGTCCAGGGGCGGCAGCTCCAGCTCGAGCATCAGCCCGTCGCTCCGGGCCGGGATGTCCACGTGGGCCAGGCGCGGGTCATCCAGTGAGATGGTGACCTGGGCGGGTCCTGAGGGTTCGTCGGGTGGTGTGCCGGTGTCGCTGCTGCGGAAATAGCGTGTGACCCACCAGTTGCCGATGAAGACCTGGCGGACGTGGGCGACGCCGGAGAGAAGCGGGTCTGCCAGGGTGAAGGAGTGCGGGGTCACGCCCGCCGGCACGGTCAGATCAAACCCCCCGCCGGTTTGCCCGGTGGCGGCGTGCCAGCGAATCCAGTCCTGGTCGCGAACCAGCATGCCGGGAAGCGTCGCGCCCACGGGGGTGACGGCAAGGCCGCTCAGCGGCAGGCCGTCGCCATCCTCCAGGCGCAGGCGCCCTGAGAAGAAATCGCTGCCGGTGTTCCCGCGCCAGCGCACGCGCAGGCGCCAGCCCGAGGATGCGGGCTCGGGCCAGATCACCAGGGCCCGTTCTCCAGGCAGGATCTCATGGCGAGGGAAGGCGGAAGCCGTGGTCCCTGGAACCTGCAGGGGTGGTCGGTCCGTCAGGCGCACCGAGGTGGCAACCGAGGGACGCGATCCGCGATTGCTGATCACGACCCGGACCTGGAGGCCATCGCTGGTGCTCTGGAACCCGGCCGGATCGGCGACCAGGTCCGGCGCGCCGGGGGGAAGGTCGGGACCACGCTCGCCGGCTGTTGCCCATGGAAGGGCCAGGAGCAGGAGACCGCATATCCAGCCGGCACCTAGCCGGGTGGCACTCCCTGGGTATCGTTTGACCACGGCGCGGGATCTTACCAGAAACCTGATATTTGCCGGTCTGCGGCGCAGAAACCGCAAGGCAATCCGCAAACCTCGGTTTTCTATTGACTGCTTTTCCCCTTCGCCTTATATGTTAGGCCCTTCTGTCGGCAATAGGTGAGGCAGATATTCCCGGGTTGCGCCTTGAAAAGGGTTCGGGTCCGGCAGTAAGGAACGTCATGGGTGAGGGGGAGAATCTATGATCCACCGTGAGGTGAGGGATCGGCGGCCTGTAAAAGGTCATTTTTTCAAGGGAATTCTGGTCGTCATGGCCCTCTCGACCCTGGCCGGCAGCACAGGCTGGGCCGGTCGGGCCGAGGTGAGAGGGAGGCGGGGAGGGACTGAGGATCTCCTCAGTACCAACCTCATGCCGGCCCCGCGCCAACCTGGCCTCTCCGATGGCGGGGTGGACCTCCCGGTTCTGTACGAGCGTGGCCTGACGCCTCTTTTCCCGGCCTGGCCGGCGGTCAACCGCCGGGCACTGTTTTCCTCCCCGGAACATCTGCCCACCGTGAACGGAGTGATCGACCTGCGCCGTCCGCTCCCGGGCGGCCTTGGAGTCGACCTCGGCCGGACTTTCGGGGACCGTGGGGCGACCCTTCTGGTGGTGACCGACGGTCTCTCGGGCGAGAGAGTAGGCCAGGCTCTGAGAAACGGGGGCGGCCATCTGGTGGCCCCCTTCGGGCCCAATGCCTGGATCATCCAGGCCAACGAGGTGCATGTCCTGAGTGGGCTGGCGCGGCATCCCGGTGTTCTGAGTGTGTTGCCGTTCGGGCCGGAATTGATCGTGGACCGGAGGATCGGCCAGATTCCGGTGGTCAGCAAGGAGGAATCCCAGCGTTCCGACCTGCCCCTGCGGGCCGGTGTCCTGCCCGGGGCCGATCCCCAGGCCGTGGCTGCTGATCTGTCGGCCTTCGGGGCCAGTGTGACCGGGATCCAGAAGTCGCCCAGTGCCTTCCCGGTGATCCGTTTTCGCATGCCTTATGACCTTATTCTCACGGCGGCCGAGCAAGTCCCCGGGCTCTTCCGCATCGAGGAGGACACGGCTGTCATGGTGGCCGGCGAGGAAATGGCCGCCTCCATGCAGAGCGGTGGCTTTCTCAACGGCCGCGTCCCCCTCTGGGACGCCGGAGTTGATGGAGGGGGTGGCAGTTTCAGTACGCCGCAGATCGTGGCGGTGACCGATACCGGACTGTCGTATGACGCCACCCATTTCGCCGATACCATCGCGACGGCCGGCATCCCCGGACCGCTCCACAGCAAGCTCGAGTCGTACCTGGCGGTGGGTGGAGGCGATCTCCTGAGTTGCGACAGCCCGGCGAATGGCGGCTCCACGCATGGCAATATCGTTGCCGGGGTCATGGCCGGCAATGTGACGCGCTTCGGCATCGACCTGCGCAACAACCCCGGCTGGGAGTCGGCGTTCACCGAGTTCGCCGCCGATGGTGTGGCTCGCGGCGCCCGGATGGTTTTTCAGGATGCCCAGAATGCTGCCGCCTGCACCAGCGATTTCGATCTGGTGACTCCCGGAAATCTCTTCGATCGCCTGACGGAGGCCCGCGCCCTGGGAGCCCGTGTCCACAACCTTTCATTCAGCGAATCGGGAAGTGAAGGGGTCTACAGCCTCGAATCCATGAACGTGGATGCATTCCTGCGCTCCAATCACGAATATCTGGCGGTGGTGGCCGCCGGGAACAGCGGTTCCGACGCCGATGGTGACGGGAACTATGAATTCGGTTCCATCACCGCGCCGGGTACCGCCAAGAATGCGCTGACCGTGGGCGCATCCAATTTCCCCAACGAGCCCATCAATCCGTTCGACCCGGTCCTGTCGTTGACCCCGGGAGTTCCCAACGAGGGCATCAACTTGCTGGCGGTCTTTGCCACTGGCAGCACCGGCCGTGGCCCGGCAAAGTTCCCCAACCGGGTCAAGCCCGATGTCATGGCGCCGGGGCAGGACATCTTTCCCAACCTGCGGGTCGACGGCGCGGCCGCCTGCGCTTCTTCGGATAACGACAACGATGAAGCCACCGGCGGCATTGAATGCATTCTGGATGACGACAACGATGGCACGTCGTTCGCCGCCGCCGGGGTGGCCGGAGCAGCAGCCCTGGTGCGCGATTATTTTGCCCAGGGGTTCGGCGATGACGGCGGCCCCGGCGGGCCGGAAGTCGGCCTGTCCGTGTCCGGTGCGGCGGTGAAGGCCGTGCTCCTGGGGTCGGCTGAAATGATGGAAGTTTCGCCGGCTTTCAGGCTGGACCTGGTGCAGCCGAGATTTGATATCCCCGATCTCCGCGGCCGTTTCAACTTCGAGCAGGGCTACGGCCGGGTGAACCTGTCCAAGATTCTCCCGTTGAATACCAGCGTGGAGACTCCCCGCGGCCTCTTCCTCGAGGACCAGGGAATCAACGGGGGCTTGCTCCAGGGGGAGACCTACTCACGCACGTTCACGGTCCTGAATCCCGACGAGGAGTTGCGCATTTCCCTGGCCTGGATGGACGTCCCGGATCTCTCCGGCAACGGTTCCCTGCTCAATGATCTGGACCTTCGAGTGATCGATCACGGGTCCGACAACATTCTTGGAACCAGCGACGATGTTCTCTATCACGGCAACTTCTTCACCGAGGATCAGGGTAATTTCGATGGTCGCCTGCAGCTTTTTGACCCCAACTTTCCGGGCATCGAGGGGGAGGACAGTGATGGTGATGGCGTCCTGGATGAGAGTGCATTTTCTCTGCCGGTGGATGTTTCCCTGCGCGATTATCGCGACGATCAGAACCCCAACGAGGTGGTGATGCTTTCACCGGACCCCAATCGGGATGGTGATGATCTGGATCGGCAGGTCTTCCCGGGCCGCCAGTACACTGTCAAGGTTCTGGCCCGGCGTATCCTCGCGCCTTTTGAGACCATTATCACCGCCGGCAGCAACCTTTCCCTGGATTCGACGCCCGGCGGTGACGACCAGATCAGTGGTGACACCATCGATGCCGGCCCCGACGGCGTGGCCCAGACCACGGCTGCCGGGGATGATGTCCAGGTGGTGAACGTGGGCGAGTCGTCCCCCCAGCGTTTTGCCCTGGTGGTGAGCGGTGGCATCGTGAACACCGCCAGCGTGCGTCTCAACGCCTCCCGTTTTGTCTGTAATGCGCTGGTGACCCCCGAGATCCTCGACCCCAGCGGCGGGCTCCTGGCAAGTGATGTGTCCCTGGCCCTGTCCATCCAGGTGCTGGATCCGGCCATGGGAATCCTGGATACGGAATCCGTGGTCAGCTTCAGCCAGCCTGATGCCGGCAACGGCCGCTTCGTGGGAGAGCCGCTGGCGGCTATTGACGGGCTCACGCCGGTGGCCAACGATGGCGTTCTCTCGGTGGTGGATGGGGCGACGATCATCGTCACCTACAGCGATGCCGATGGCCCGGTCGTGGACTTTCGTGCCCAGGTTTCCTGTGAACCAAATCTGGATGTTGCGACCATCTCAGTCCCGGGTGCCAATCAGAATTACCGGGTCCAGGGAGGTTGCGATCCTCCCCTGAGGCGGGATCCTCGCGGCTTCCTGGTGGGTTCGGATCAGAACCCGGTGGGAGATATGTTCCTTGACGCCGGTGAACGGTTGAGTTATAGCGTGGCCATTCTCAACCAGGAACTGAGCCAGGATCTGATTGACGCGGTGGGGACCCTCCGGGCTGTGCTGCCCGACGGCGACAACGCCACCGACCCCGCACGCCTGAACAATCCCTCGGCGGACAATCTTGTGACCATTTATAACCCGCAACGTGACGTGGGGTTGATCCCCCGCGGCAGCCTGCAGTCGGTATCGTTCGATATCCGGGTGTCGGACAACGCCACCTTCCCGAATCAGATTGAGATGGTCTTCGGTCTCAGTGCCCGGCGCAACGGTCTGCCCGTACAATCGACCATTGTCTTTCTCCACACTCTCAACATGGACATGGAGAGTTTCCGCTATTCCAGTGATTTCCCCACTGGCGGCAGCGAGACGCGAGTCTATGCCGGGGAACTGTTTGACGTATTGAATCCTCAGCTGGCCGCAGAGACATTCATCTTTGCCGATGCCTCGGACACGTCATTTGGCGGCGGCAATCCCCAGTGGGATGTGGGGGCCGCCGAACCCAAGGCGCCGTGGACCTTCGATCTGGATAACGAGAACTTCCTTTCCCGGCGCCGATTCGACTCCAATCCGGGGTTGAATCTGCAGCTCAACCTGAATCTCTGGCACTGGATGAACACCGGTGAGTGCGGATTCCAGTCCAATGATGTGACTCAGACCGATGGTGATTACAGTTCCCCACAGCATTTTGTATCCGGGACGGGCGGCATCTGGCACACTGGAACCATCGGCGTGGATCCGCCGGAACCCGCGCGCAAGGCCGTCAACGGACGCACCGGCTTCGACCTGGGTTGCGAGGATTATGATATTCCCAACGATGCCAGTACACCCATCAATGAACAGGTGCTCGACGTCCTCAGCAGTCCGGTCTTCCACCGGGTGCACCAGGTTCCAGATGCCAACGGCTTCAATTACACCCTGCAATTCTCTCGTCTCGCCTTCAATACCCAGATCGATATCGCCGATGCCAACGTCATCCTCGGCTGGGAACTCGACCCGGATACCACCACAGTCGACCCGGTGGATGCCCTGGACTTCGCCTGGTTGAACATCGTCAACTCGGCCCGTGGTTTCCTGACCGGTGTCTCCCAGATTCCGTATGCGACCTTCGATCCCAACAATCCCCATGAGCCGGGCACAGAATTCAACGTCGGGCCCCACGGTCCGGGCGGCCTGGGTTCGTACTATGACCCGGATGATCCCAACAAGGCTCCGGATCGCGCACTGGGTGCAGTGGGTGGCACCGGCTTCGGCACCATCCAGCTCCGGGGAGCAGGCGGTCTGCCTCTGCGCAACGTGGAAGAGATTCTCGACGGTTTCTACGGCGGGAATACGGCTTTCGAGGACATCTTCGGGCCCAATGAGAACGAGCTGGCCGTGCCGCCCATCCGGCGTGATGACTTTCAGGTGAACTTCGGCATCTTCGTGAAAGAGAACGCCAACCCCTCCATCCAGACCCTCCCCAGTTATGGGATGGGGATTGACGACGTGGTGGTGGAGTGGGTGGAGAGTCACCCTGTGGCCGACACCTCGCCCTGTGTCAGCCTGGATCCTGGGAATCCTCTGGCCCTCGGGTCCTGTGCGCGCATTCTCTGGGACCGGTCGGTGGTGTATGAAGCCGAGGATTCGGCGGTCCTGAGCATCCTGGATCCGGACGCCGCCTTCGGCAGTGACCAGATTGCCGGCACCGGCGATGAACAGGCCGTGGACAGTGATGGGGACGGCTTCCTGGAACTGACCGCGAGGGTATTTTCCGACGTGGACATCGCCGGCGAGACCATCACCCTGGTGCAAACCGAGTTCCTGTCGCCTCTCTACACCGCCACGGTCCAGTTGTCCGCCAGCGTCGGCGCCAACTCCGCCACCGATGGCATCGTCTTCATGCAGCAGAACGGCGACGGCACCGTGCCGGTGGTCATCACGGCGCAATTTAACGATTTGGATGATGGCAGCGGTTCGGCCTGTGGGGATAATCCTCTCAAGGCCACCATGCAGACCCAGTTCGTGGGGGGTAACGTTCTCTTCGTGTCGGCCCGGGTGGAAGATCTCAACGGCGACCTGGACGATCTGCCCGATGCCGGAGAAACCATCCGGCTGAACATCACCGTGGTGTCCAACATGATCGACTCGGCGGACAACCCCGTGATCCTGGAGAACACGCGCATCTTCCTGACCTCCACCGACCCGGATATTGCGTGTATCACCGACAACGTGGCCAACTATGGGGACCTGATCCCAGGTGAGGCGGCCAGCAATCCGCCAGGCGATATCTTCGAATTCGTTGTGGGCGAGGGTGTGGACCGTGTCTCCCTGAGCCAGATCATTCGGGGCACGTTCTCTCTGGGCATCTCCGGGTCCTTTGTCGATGTCAACGGCGTACGGCGCACCATCAGCAGTTTCGCCACACCACAGATATTTGAACTGAACCTTGATCTGGACCTGACCGGGACCACGATCTCGGCGCCGGACTTTGTGGAGAACTGGGATTCGGTCTCCGAAGGTGGCGACGGCATCAACAGCTTCACCTCGGGGCCGCTTTTCCCCGTGAATGATGCCCTCACCGTGGACGGTTCACGCTGCCAGTTCAACGATCCGGACGGGCCCAATTCCAACGGTGGTGGTCGTTCGCTGGCGTTCTGCTTACCATGGCAGGGCAGCGACTGGCACCAGGAGAGCGCCCTCGTGGCGCCGTCTCTCAAGACGTTCTCAGGTGACGGGTCACTCCACATGGGCACCCATGAGATTGACAAGGATTTCTCGTTCGATACCTACTCCACGGGCCAGCTTTCCGAGTCCTTATCGCCGATTCTGAACATCGGCCTCTCAGGAGGATCGTTCGTGGAATTCCGGCATATCGTCGCCATGGCCGATGACCGGACCTTCAATGTTCCCTCAGGTGAAGCTGCGGACCGGGCGGTGGTCCAGGTGGCTCAAGTGGACTCGGTGTCCGGCGTTGTTGTGTCGGCATGGCAGACTATCCCGGCGTTTCAGAATAACTATGCCAACCAGGGGACCGGAGCCTTTATCAATTGCAAATTCGATCCGGTGGATGATTTCTACGACACCTTCACGTCCATCCCCAATGCCGACCCCGGTCTGTTGATCAACTCGGACGGAGTATCCACCGAAGATGACTATTTCGATCCCAACGACCCGGAGCGGCGCCTGGGGCCGTCCAGTACCTGTTTCCCGGAATTTGTCTTCGCCTTCATGGGGGACTGGACTTCCACCAAGCCCATCAACTCGGGCCGGGCCTTCGTCAAGGGTGAAACGGGAGCTCAGGGGAACGGGATCTGGGTGAAGTCGATTTTCAGCCTGGATAAGTTCGCCGGGCAATCCATCCGTGTCCGCCTGTTGTTCAGCGGCCTCGAACTCAATGGGCCCACGGGGAATCGCTGGGCCCAGTTCTTCGGCAATCAACTGGGCAACGGCGTACGGGGCTGGATGGTGGATGACTTCGTGGTCAAGGGCTTGATCACGGCGCCCGCAGAGCTGCTGCCTGACAGCAAGACGCCGCCCTCCTCCAGCTGTCCGGTGGATCCGGACCCGTCCACACCAGCCAACGAAGCTGCTTGTGGCATCGCCACGGCCGTTGCCGGCCTTGATTTCGTCAGTCCGGCGCCGGGCTTCCTGGTGACCCTGGATGGCAGCGCCTCCAGCCTCGATGCCTGTGTCAACGGCTTCATCGAGTACCGGTTCGCCAGTGATAGCCAGATTCTGCAGGACTGGTCCAGTGACTTCATCTACAGGGACAACCCGGTTTTCTCCACTTCCTATCACATGTCCGTGCGCTGTTCCGTGGATCCCATGTGTGCCGACACAACCATGGTGCATGTCAGCGTCGCAGGCCTTCTGCGCGAGGTCGGCCAGGGTGGACCTGACGGAATCCTCACCGTGAGCCAGTTGCCGGCGGTGATTGTCGAAGGTGCTGGTGGCAATGGTCTGGCGGATACCACGGCCGATCCTCTCAGCGACGATGTCCAGGTCGTGGCGGTTGGCGGCGTGGTGGCGGCCGGCGCCACGGTGGTCGCGGCCGGTCCCGATAGTGTTCTGCAGACACTGCCGGCCGGGGATGACGTGATCCAGCAGGACACCCTCACGGCCATCCTTGACTGGCAGCCCACCGAAGCTGGCCTCAGCTACGACATCCAGCAGGTTGACATCGAGTTTGTGGCGCCGTTATCGTTGCGGGAGGATCCGGGAGCCACGCCCCAGTCAACTCTGCCCATCAGCCGTATCTGTCGCCTGGCTCAGGTGGGGGATGGTGTCGGCACCTATACCGAGTCAGTCCTGGATCTGCAACCGGGCCAGATCGTTGGCTACCTGCTGAACAGCAGGCGACTCAGTGACAGCGTACCCGGCAATCTCGGTGCGGGGCTGGCCCTGGGGGGTACCCGCCGCCCACGGCCCGTACCGCCTGCGACGTCCTGTCCATAAGGCCACAGCCGTCATGGCCGCCTGTTAGAATGGCGGCCATGACGGCCTCCCTGCCCAGGCTGGTCCTGGCAGTCTTTCTGGTCACAGCGGTCTCCGTACCGGAAGCCCGGGCCGCGGACGATCCCGCATCCCTGGTTCAGCGTTGGCTTGACTCCTGGACCCGCCTTGCCGGGCGGTTCCAGCAAGTGGTCTCGTCACCGACCCTGCCCCGGGAACAGGTTGAGAGCGGGCAGTTCGAGATCGCGCGACCGGACCGCATGCGCTGGGATTATGAGGTTCCGGAAACCAAGCTGGCGGTGACCGACGGCCACTCCACCTGGCTCTATCTGCCCGAGGACCGCCAGGTGATCCGGGGAAATATGGAAGCCTTGCGACGCGAAGGCGCCATGGCCCTGCTTCTCGGCGGCACCCGCACGCTCACGGAAGCCTTCCGGATCATGGAATCAGGCCAGGTTGACGGCCGCCTGGAACTGATTCTCGAGCCGCGCGCGCCCTCCCAGGCCATGGTCCGGCTCGACCTGGTGGCAACATTGGCGGGGCGCATCCTGATGTTCACGGTCCACGACGCGGCCGGGAATCAGGTGCGCTGGAGCTTCACCGAGCTCCGCCTGGATCCGCCACTGGATGACCGGCGGTTCAGTTTTACAATTCCTCCCGGTGTGGAAGTCCAGGATCTTGAGGAATTGAGCGTCGAATCACCTTGAGGGTCGAGACGGTGAGGTGTTAGAATCCGCCCCGCCTGAAGCCGGTTCATCTCAACGGGCGTAGCGCCGACCTGGTGCTGCGGTGAGCAGGCAAGGAGGAAGTCCATGCGTCACGGTCTGGCCGCCATCGTTCTGATTCTGTCTGCGTCTTCCTTTCTGCCATCGGCGGCCCAGGGTGCCTGGGGCAAGCCCACGGAACTCACCGTGCGCGGTCGCGTGACCGATTCCCAGGGGCAAGGCGTTTCCGGCGTGCCCGTCCGCGTTCTGGCGACTCGTCGCGTGGTCCGGTTCCTCACCGTGGAAAGTCGTCCCGCCGAAGCCGAGATGAATGCCACCGTCACGGATGTCAACGGCTTCTATGAGATGGTGGTGAGCAAGGACAGGGAATACGATTTCTATTTTCTGCGTTTCTACGATCCTGTGAAGTTCGACGGTATCCGGTATGCACGACCCGCCGACGTGGAAATCACCGCTCGCATCGACAAGCGCAGGCCCGTCGTGGAGGACCTGATTCTTCAGGATTCTCCGGAGTGGGCGGCGGTTCAGCGCCTGGTGACACTCTACGGGAGCGACTCGACCCGCGGCCGGATCATCCGTGATCTGGGTGTACCTGACCGTACCGAGCGTCGCCCAGGGGCCAATAGCATCGAGCGCGAAACCTGGTGGTACGAAGCGGTGGGTGTGGTTTACGTCATTGAGGATGGCAAGGTGGTGGAACGCAAGACCTTCCAGTCCGAGCCGGAGTCTCATGCCATTGCCCGCCAATAATACCGGGGACGCCCAGGTTGAGCCCGGGTCCGTGCGCCGCAGCGCTCTGGAAGCTGCGGTGGAGGTCGAGATCCAGTTGACGCCGCAGGATGTCCTGGCACTGGTGTCCGAACCTCTCCAGGAGGTCGAGAAAGTATTCCGGCGCAATCTGGAATCCGAGGTACCGGTCATTGCCGAGATCGGACGCTACATCGCGGAAAGCGGCGGCAAGCGCATCCGGCCCGGTCTCCTGCTCCTCGCCTCCCGTGCTTGCGGGTATGAGGGCCGCAGGGACATCCTCTACGGAGCGGTGTTCGAGTTCATTCACACCGCCACCCTGGTGCATGACGACGTCATTGATGAAGCCGATTGCCGTCGCGGACGTCTCTCGGTCAACTCCCGCTGGGGCAACACCCTGACCATTCTCATGGGGGATTACCTCTACATCCGCTCCCTGGGTATGGCGCTTGTCGGTGAGGACCTGGGGATTCTCAATCTGATCTCGGATATCACCCTCAAAATGATCGAGGGTGAGTTGATGCAGACCCATGCTATCGGGCGTCTCGACGTCACCGAGGAACAGTACATGGAGATCGTCACGCGCAAGACGGCACGCCTGTTCTCAGGCTGTTGTGAGACGGCCTCGGTGCTGGTGGAGCGAGACGACTGGCGCCAGCCCCTCAAAGCCTACGGCCATGCCATCGGCGTGGCTTACCAGATGGTGGATGACATGCTGGATTTCACCAGCGAACAGGAAGTACTGGGCAAGCCGGTTGCTTCCGACCTGAAGGAGGGGAAGCTGACCCTCCCGGTCATCGATCTCCTGGCCCGCCGCGCCGACCTGAGACCTGTGGTGCGTCATATCATCGAGCAACCTGAGGATTGTGCCGATGCGTATGCTCTCCTGGTGGAGGCCCTCCACCGGGAAGGTTCCCTGAGCAGGGCCAGAACCATGGCGCGGGAGCACGCCGACGCGGCCCGGGCGGCGGCCTCCATGTTGCCGCCATCTGTCTACCGTGATGCCCTGGTCTCCCTCCCCGACCTGCTGGTCTCCCGCCAGTCCTGACCCCTCCCGGTACCGCCACATGTAGTGCCGGTCATGGTCTCATTCCCCCATGGAGTGTAGCTTCCGCTTGCCCTGCCGGCGGCGTCTCTGGTATTCTACGCGCCGGTCGTTCCGGCCACCTGGAGGAGCGGTAACCTCGTGTTCAAGCTGACCCGCCTCAATCTCTTGGGCTTCAAATCGTTCTACACCCGCACTGAAATCGAATTTCCCGGTGGTATTACCGCGGTGGTCGGCCCCAATGGCTGTGGCAAGAGCAACATCAGTGATGCCATCTCCTGGGTCCTCGGTGAACAATCCTCCAAGTCCTTGCGCGGCAGCAAGATGGAGGATGTTATTTTCAATGGCTCCGAGCGGCGTGGACCTCTGCCCATGGCCGAGGTCGCTCTGACTCTGGCCTGGGTCGGGAGCAACGGGAATAGCAAAGGCAACGGCCATGGCCGAAACGTGGAGCCCATCGAATCGGAGACATTTCACCCGCGCCCGGAGATCTTCGCCGCCGCCATGGCTGCCCCTGAGATAGGGAGCGACACCGGCACCCTCGCCGCCACCGCCGGCGAGGGTGCCCCCCCCGACGAGCCGGGGCAGGCCGGGGACGAGGACAGCCTGGAGGCCCCGGCCCAGGCCAAGCCGTCGCGCCCGCCCTTTGTCCTCCCCACCGAGATTGGCGCTGAGATCTCGGTGACCCGCCGGCTTTACCGCAGTGGCGAGAGCGAATACCGCATCGACGACCGGCGAGTGCGCCTGCGGGATGTGCAGGATCTGATGCAGGCGGCGGGCATTGGGACGGGCACCTACTCCGTCATCGAACAGGACCGAATCAGTGCTCTCCTCTCTGCGCGACCCAAGGAGCGCAAGGAAATGATCGAGGAGGCAGCCGGAATCCTGGGGATCAAGGGACGCCGGCGTGCCGCCATGCTCAAGCTCGACCATACGGAGACCAACCTGTCCCGCCTCCGGGACCTGGTGGCTGAAGTGACCCGCCAGGTCAATTCTCTGAAGCGCCAGGCGGCCAAGGCGCGCCGCTACAGACGGAATACCGAGGAGATCCGCCATCAGCGCCGCCTGCTCTTCGCCCTGGATCACAATCTTCTGGCTGGGCGTCTGGGCAGCCTGGAAGAGGATCTGCGCCGGCTTCGCGAGGACGAATCCCGGCTTGCCGCTGATGCTTCACGGCATGATGCCGCGGTTGCAGGGCTGCGCCAGAGGATCGATGAGGACGGTCAGAATGCCGGCACGCGCAGGGACGAGCTGCATGCCGGTGAGCGTGATCTGGAGCGCCTGGACGGAGATACCCGGGCTCTTGCTGAGAGACTGCGTGAAGCCACCGAGATGTCCGCTCGTTGTGCGCGGCAGGCTGAGGACCTGCGCCGGCGGGCTGCCGAGTCACTGGCTGCCGCCGAAAAGAGGGAGGGAGAACGGACCCATGCTGCCCTGGAGGTCCAGTCCCTGGAGACGAAGGTGGTTGCCACCGAAGAGGCCTACACGGCGCGCCTGGCCAGGGCCGATGAGGCCGCTCGCGAGGCTGAGGCCGAGCGCAGCGGTCTGCTGGCGACTGTGAGTCGTCTGGGTGAGGCGCGCAACCGGGGTCACAAGCTCGAAGAACGGGGCCATCGCCTTGGCAAGCAACGCCAGCGTCTGGAACGGGAGATGGAAGAATGCCGGCGTGAGCTGGAAGAGGATCAGGAACGCCTGGTGGCGGTGGCGGGGGAGCTGGCCGGCAGCAACCGGACCGTGATCGAGGCCGAGGAGGAATGCCGGCGTCATACGGTGGAGATGGAAGAGGCCAGCGCACGGTCCCAGGAAGCACGGGAAGCCCTGGCGACCGCCCGGCGCCAGGTGGAGTCCTGTGAGGAGCGGGCGGCGGCCCTGGGGGCTCTCTGGCATGCCGCGCATGAAGATGAGAGCAGCGTGGCCGATGGTGTTGCTCTGGGTGACGGGATTGAAGTCCAGGGCGATTGGGAGGATGCCGCCGGTGCCTGGGGAGAAAGCCTGCTGCAGGCGCGGGTCGTGCCCGATGTGGCCGCAGCTCTCGCTGCCGTGGCCAGGGCCAGGGAGCACGGAGAGGGGCGCGTGCGGCTGGCCGTGAGCGAACTCATGGGGCGGCGGGCCATGGCACCGGGTCGTCTGTCAAGTGTTCTCAAGGGGAATGAGGAGCGGGCCGCGCTGCTGGCGGCGGCGCTCCAGGATCCTGTTCTGGTGAAAGATCTGGATGCTGCGGTGCAGGGCTGGCGGCAGGTGCCGGGACGTCCCTACCTCACCCGGGAAGGGGATGGGATCACAGCAGCCGGAATTGTCGTGGGTGGTTCCCGCGGTGAGGGTGCCCGCCTTCTGGCTTGCAACCGGCAGCGGCGGGAAGCGGGTGAGGAGGCGGCTTCCCTGCGCGAGGCACTGCCGGCCATGGAAGCGACCAGCACGGCGGCTGAGGCTTCTCTGGTGACGGCAAGCAGGCTGGCTGAAGAGAGGCGGGGGGATCTGGAACGGATTCGCCATGACCTGGTGGAGCAGAAGACACTCCACGAGAGGTTTCAGGAAGCCACCAGCCGGCACCTTCGCCGGCGTGATGTCTTGCAGGAAGAAGAGACCATCCTGGCCGGTGAGGAGGGAGACCAGCGCCGGGAAACAGCTCAGGCCGTAGCCGCTGCGCAGGAAGCCGACGCCCGGCGCCGCGCCGCCGAGGAGGTCGTGCAGGATTCCCAGCAGCGCCTGGACGCGTTGCGCCGGGAGATCCATACCCTGGCTGGAGAGCGCACCGAGGAGCGCGCCACGGCAGCAGCTCGCCGGGAAGCTCTCGCGGCCCTCGCTCAGGAAGTGGAGCGCCTGCGGTGCGAGGTCACCGAGTTTCTCGAGGGCGCCGGCGCCGACGAGGAAGAGAGTCGCACACGCCAGCACTCTGCCACGACCCTCGAAGAAGAGATTGCGATCCTGGCCGGCCGCCGCCAGGACATGGTGGCCCGGGTAGTCGCTCTCAGGGAGCGCTGCCGGGCCGATGAGATGAGCCTGCAGGAGAGTCGTGGTGCCCTCAGCGAGGTGGAGCAGGCTTCACGCCAGGCGCGCAACCTCCTGGATACGGCGCGGGACGCGACCCGTCAGCGCGAGCTGGACATGGCTCGGGCGGAGGCGGACAGCGATCACATGGTCCAGGAGTGCCGCGACGAGTTTGGTTGCCTGCCAGCGGAGCTGGCCTCCGGTCTCAGCGATGAAGATCGCCAGGTCCATGCCGAGTCAGTGCGCGAGGAGATGACCCGCCTGGAGGGGATTCGCGAGCGTATGGGGCAGGTGAACATGGTGGCCATCGATCAATTTGGCGAGGAGGAGGAGCGACAGGTCTACCTGTTGTCCCAGCAGGAGGATATGGAGGCATCCATCCGCTCCCTGCGCGCCACAATCCAGAAGATCGACCGGACGTCACGGGAGCGGTTCCTGACCGCCCTGGAGGCAATCCGGGCCGACTTCACCCTCATCTTCCAGGAGTTGTTCGGGGGCGGTGTCGCCGATATCGAACTGCAGGAACCTGACAACGTTCTCGAGAGCGGGATTGAAATCATCGCCCAGCCGCCAGGAAAACGGACCCGGAATATCAATCTGCTTTCAGGCGGGGAAAAGGCCCTTTCGGCCATTGCCCTGCTCTTCGCCATCTTCAAGTACCGACCTTCGCCGTTCTGCCTCCTGGACGAGGCGGATGCCGCGCTGGACGAGGCGAATGTGGAGCGCTTTGCCCGCCTGTTGAAGTCTTATAGTGGCGAGACCCAGTTCATTCTCATCACCCATAACCGGACGTCCATGGAAGTGGCCGACAGGATGTACGGGGTGACCATGGAAGAGCCGGGAATCTCGCAGACAGTGAGCCTGGAACTGTCCTGACCTTTTTTCTGCGCCCTCATCGCCGGGCCTGGGGGGAGGTGGAGCATGGAGGTTCTCGTATATGGCTTCGCCCGGGGACCAGGTCAACTCCCCGAGGTGATGAATGTGGCCTGCGGCCACCTGCACCTGAAGTTGCGGGCCCTGAGTGAAACACCGTCCTTTGATGGTTTTGATGCCGTGGTTCTGCCGTTCGACACGTACCATCCCTGGGACCGGGATGGAGCCGCCGCGGATCGCCTGACCGAACTTCATGTCCGTGCTGGTGTGGCGGTCCACCGCGCAGTGGCCGCCGGCGCGGCGGTGGTGTTCATCTATCAGGATTGCTTCGCTCATTACACAGAGCCCGGGGAACTGGCGGCCCGCTCACTGGGAGGGATGGTGCTGGCGGAGCTCGGTCTCTCAGCCTGCCCGCTGCCCGGGCCCGAGGACGGCCTGCAGGTCCTGGCGCCCGCGTTTGAGCCGTTTCTGCGGCGCTTCGGGATCAGCGAGTCGTACCTGGAAGTGCAGGACAGCCGTCGTGAACTGCAGCCTCTCTGCCGCACCCGGGATCGCCTGCTCACGGGAGTGGCAGCCCGGGAAGGGCGGGGCGCGCTGTTACTGTTGCCGGGTGAGCCGCGGCGCCGTTCCCTGGCCTTCTTCTCCTCTCTCGGTGAGGGGCTGGCTCATTTCCGCGCCGGCGTCGAGTGCGCCACCGGGTATCTCTTTGCCGAGGAACGCACGCTCCTGCAGGAGAGGGAGGAGGCCAGGAAGCGGTTGGGGCGGCTGGAGGATCGCCTGGAGCGATTTCGCCGCTGCCGGGATCTTCTGGCCGCGTCAACGGCCAACCCGGGTCGTCGTCTGCCCGAGTGGTTCGCCACCTTCCTGGGCATGAAACTCTCGCCGGCCGGCGAAGAGGAGGTGTTCGTTTTCGAGAGCGGCGTGGGTGGAGTCGCCGGCCGGCTCTCTCTCGGTGGAGACAATCCCGCCCATGCTCTCCTGGCTCTGTCGGAAGGTCGCCAGGAGCCGTCCTCGCCGCCGTGTTTCCCGGGCGAGCTACCGGTGCTGCTCTTTCTGCATGACGGCATGCCCCAGGGGAGGGCGGGAGAGTGCCTGCGTGCCGCGGCCCGGGACGCGGGGGTTGGTCTCCTGGAGCCCGTGGACCTCCTCAAGCTGGTGGAAGAGAACGATCTCGCCGGGACCGGGAGCCGGCTGAGCCCACAGGCTCTGGTGCGCGTGGCCGTCAGGCGGTCGGCGGATCCGCCAGGGCTTTGAGTCCCAGCCCGGTGAGAATCACCACCACGGTCTCATCGCCATGCTGCGCCTCCCGACCATAGCGGAGGGCCGCCGCCGCCGCCACGGCCGAGGTGGGTTCCACCAGGAGGCCGCTGCGGGCCAGCATTGCGTGGGCCGTGGCAATCTCCTCCTCCGAGATGGCGAGGGCCGTGCCGTTGGTCGAACGCAGGGCCTCCAGGATCTCTCCATACCGGACCGGCCGGGGTGTGCGGATGGCGTCCGCCAGGGTCGGTCCCACCTCCACGGGTGGAACTTGGTCGGCCTGGGTCAGCCAGCCGCGGACCACCGGTGCACACGCCGCGGCCTGCGCCGCCACCAGACGGGGCAGGCCGGAGATACGGCCGGCGCCATGAAGGGCGTTGAACCCATGGAACAGCCCCAGGAGGATGCCACCCTGGCCCACGGGCATCACCACCGCGTCGGGGATGCGGCCATCCAGGTCTTCGACGATCTCCCAGGCCAGGGTGCATGGGCCCCAACGAAACCAGGGGTTCCAGGCGTGCCCCGCGTAAAACCCGTCCCGGGCCGCTTCCACGCAGGCGGCGGCCACCGCATCCCGGCCGCCGCTGATGGGGATGACCTCGCCGCCATAGGCGGCGATCTGGCGGCGTTTGGGGCTGGGAATGTCGGCAGGGACGAAGACCGAGACCTTCATCCCCGCCCGCCCGCCATAGGCCGCCAGGGAGGCACCTGCGTTGCCCGATGAGTCCTCGTAGAGGTGGCTGATGCCCATGGCCTTGAGATGGCTGACGGCCAGCGTCCAGCCGCGATCCTTCCAGGACCCGGTGGGGTTGCAGAAATCACATTTCATGAGGAACTGGCGGCCATCCAGGCGGGTTGGCACCAGGGGCGTGTCGCCCTCCCCCAGGCTGACGATGGCCGCTTCAGGAACGCCGGGGAGGGAGCGTCGCCATCGCCACAGCCCGCGCTGCCCGGGAATGGAGTCAGGGGGAGGGACCTGGAGTTGCAGGTGCCAGGGGCCTCCACACGGGCATCGCCACGCAAGGGTGCTTGCGGCAGCCTCCTGGCGGCCGCAGCGGTTGCACATCAGGTTCACGAGATCTCGGCGAGTATTCGTCGCGCAGCGTCCAGGGGGGATGGCGCCGCGGTGATGGGTCGGCCGACGACCAGGTGGGAAGCGCCGGCCGCCAGGGCGGCGGAGGGCGTGGCGACGCGGCGCTGATCGTCTGTCCCGGCCCCGGCGGGGCGGATACCGGGGGTGACAAGAATGGCTTCCGGACCCAGGGCCCGGCGCAATGATGCGACCTCCAGGGGAGAACAGACCAGGCCGTCCAGACCGGCCGCCCGGGCCAGGGCGGCCAGATTTTTCACCTGATCGGCAGGTGCCGCAGGCACGCCGACTTCGTGGAGATCGGCGTCGGCCATGCTGGTGAGCACCGTCACGCCCAGCAGCGCAGGGTGGTCAGGCGAGGGCTCACCCTCTTCGGTCGTGTGGCAGGCCGTCGCTGCGGCGTGCATCATACGGCGGCCACCGGCGGTGTGAAGGGTCATGAACTTGACCTTCGGGAGCCTGCCGGCGGAATAGATGGCCCCGGCCACGGTGTTGGGAATATCATGGAATTTGAGATCCAGGAAGACGACGGCGCCGGCAGCGGCAATCTCCTTGACCATGGCCGGTCCCTGGGCCGTGAACAGCTGCAATCCGACCTTGAAGGTATCCACCACGGGCAGGAGTTTCTCGACCAGGCTCAGAGCTTGTCGGCGATCCGCTGTATCCAGAGCCACGATCAGGCGGGGATCCACGTCTTCAGTCTAACACAGGGTCAGCGAGGGGCGGCAGAGAGAATGGTATACTCAACATCATGATGACGGTCACGCATGCTGAACAGAGGCCTTCGCCGCCGGTGCCGCCGGCGCGCAGATCCCGCGCCGTGGCGGTGATGTTCGGTGTGGCGGCGGCGGCCGTGCTGATCTTCGGTCTGTCGTTCATGGTGTCCCATGAGCAGGCAGGTGCCAGTTCCAGCGGGGATGTGAAATTGATCTCCATGATGGGTGAGCGCGTGGAGATCAGCCGCAACCTGGCAGCGGGCAAATACACCATCATCGATTTCTACGCCGACTGGTGCGTGAACTGCGCGGAGATTGCTCCCGTACTCGACGAGTACACGCGCACCCACACCGACATCGCCCTGCGGAAGATCAACATCGTCAACTGGGATACGCCGGTGGTGGGCCAGTATGAGCTCACTTACCTGCCCTTCCTGCAGATGTACGGGCCATCGGGTGCCCTCCTGGTGGAAGGGGCCGACGCCGTCCTTGCCGAACTCAAGCGTCGCTTTCCATCGTCGATCTGAACCCCGCCTCAGGTCCGCAGACCACCTGTCAGGTCCCGGACTTTTTCCACTTGGTGACGAGAACACCATTGTTCCAGGTCCCGCACCATGGTGGCGGCGCCTCCGGGGTTCAGGAAATTGCTGGTGCCTATCTGCACGGCAGCAGCCCCGGCGAGGAAGAACTCAACTGCGTCCACCGCGTTCATGATTCCGCCCATGCC
>SMYD01000055.1 GCA_004356015.1 Acidobacteriota bacterium
CTGATCCGGTAGGCCCTGTCACCAGCACCAGGCCGCGCGGCTTCTCGGAGAGATCCTCGACGATCCTGGGCAGGCCCAGTTCCTTGAATGTCTTGATCTCCCAGGGAATGGTCCTGAATGCGGCGCAAACCGCGCCGCGTTGCTGGAAAACGTTGGCACGGAAGCGGGCCAGCCCTTTGAGGCCGAAAGACAGATCCAGCTCCAGATCCTCTTCAAAACGATGTTTCTGGGTATCGGTGAGCACCGAGTAGATCAGGGTCTTGGTCTCCGGTGCCGACAGGGGGGGCAACTGCAGCGGCACCAGGCGCCCATTGATGCGGATCTGGGGCGGCGAGTTGGTGGTGAGGTGGAGGTCGGTGCCTCCCTGTTCCACGAGAGTCTTCAAAAGCTGATGGAGTGAAATAGCCATGGCGGCAGTGTCTCCCTGACGGGCCCTTAGAGGACCGTTTCCCGGACCACCTCCTCTACGGTGGTGATTCCATCTTTGATCTTGTGCAAGCCGCTGTGTCGGAGACTGATCATTCCATCCTCCTCGGCCTTGCTCTTGAGTTCCAGGGACGAGGCTCCGCAGAGGATCAACTCACGCAGACCGTCGCCGATTTCCATGACCTCGTAGAGGCCCACGCGTCCCTTGTAGCCGGTGTTGTTGCATGTCTGGCAGCCGGCGCCCTTGTACAGCTTGATGGCGCCCAGATCCTCCTCGCGAAAGCCGATGTCCTTCATGGCCTGGGCCGGCATGGAAAACGGCTCCTTGCACTCGCGGCACACCCGGCGAACCAGGCGCTGGGCACAGATGAGATGCACCGAGGTGGCGACCAGGAACGGCTCGATACCCATGTTCATGAGCCGGTTGATGGTGGAGGGCGCATCGTTGGTGTGCAGGGTGGACAGCACCAGGTGACCGGTGAGGGCTGCTTTGACCGCGATTTCCGCTGTTTCGAAATCACGAATCTCACCCACCAGAACAATGTTGGGGTCCTGGCGCAGGAAGGAGCGCAGGGCTGCCGCGAAGGTCAAGCCGATGGACTCCTTCATCTGGACCTGATTGATGCCGTGGAGATTGAACTCAACCGGATCCTCGGCGGTCATGATGTTGGTCTCAGGAGTGTTCACCGTGGAAATGGCGGAATAGAGGGTGTTGGTTTTCCCCGAGCCGGTGGGCCCGGTGACCAGGACCATGCCATAGGGCCGGAAGATGGCCCGCTCGAACTTCTCGAGGGATTCCTCCTCGAAGCCGAGCTTGCGCATATCCAGAACCAGGTTGTCCTTGTCCAGAAGGCGCAACACGATCTTCTCGCCGTAGAGGGTGGGCAGCACAGAGACACGAAAATCCATCTCGCGATTCTTGCCGCCCATCTTCATCTTGATCTTGATGCGGCCATCCTGGGGCAGGCGCTTCTCGGAGATATCCAGCTTGGCCATGATCTTGAGACGCGACAGGATGGCGTCGCGCAGCTTCAGCGGCGGGTGCATGATCTCGTAGAGGACACCATCGATCCGGAAGCGCACCCGGAAATCCTTCTCATATGGCTCTATATGGATGTCCGACGCACTCCGCTTGATGGCATCGGTCAGAATGATATTGACCAGCTTGACCACCGGCGCCTCCTCCGAGGCCTCTTCAAGGGTGCGCAGGTCAAGCTCTTCGTCCTCATCCAGAACTTCCAGCTCGTCATTGGACGAGGCGGCCATCTCATCCATGACCTTCTTGAGTTCAAGGGTATGGCTGGACCCGTAGTGCTTCTCGATGGCCTCCTTGATCGCCATTTCCGAGGCCACCACGGGCTCGACGTTGTACCCGGTCATGAACTTGATGTCGTCCATGGCGAACACATTGGTCGGGTCCACCATGGCCAGGGTCAGCGTGGCACCGTTGCGGGACAGGGGCATGATCAGGTACTTCTGTGCCACCTCGGCGGGCATGAGCTTGGCCACATCCTCCACGATTTCGAAATGCCGCAGGTTGACGCTGGGCACGCCGTACTGCTGGGAGAGGAACTGGGTGATATCCTCTTCCGTGCAGAAACCGAGCTTGACCAGATTGAAGCCCAGCTTGCCGCCGCTCTTTTTCTGGTACTCGAGGGTCTCCTGAAGCTGGGCCTCTGTCACGATGTTGCCGTTGACCAGCATCCATCCCAGCTTCAAAGCCATGGGTACTCCCCTTCGATCCCCGTTGCGGCGGTCATCGACGCACACGTTCTGCCGCCGGCGGTGTCGCCTGGCAGACTGACCGTACCGGGCGAATATGTGGCCGGGTTTCCGGGCGGTCAAGTCACGGCGGCGACGGCGAGCTCTCATGGGCTCAGAGGCCCATACCATGCCGAAATCAGAACGATGCCGGCGGCATCCCAGGCCCGGCGGTGGAGATCAGAATCGCGCCGCAGGATGAGTTCCGTTGCGGACAGGTCCAGAGGCGCGGCGGTCGCCGGTGCCAGCAGGAGACTGCCCTCGATCTCCACCTGCCCGCCTCCACCCAGAGCACCTCCTGCCAGGATCACCGACCCCCGCCACTCCAGGCGCCCCCCTGCCATGACCGTCACCGGCGCGCGCAGGACCAGGAGACCTTCTCCAGACAGGATTTCTCCTGCCGCCACACGCCGCGGCTCGGTCATGACGGTCACGGTCCCGCGCAGCGACGCTGTGGCCGCCTCCAGGAGAAGCGGCAGACGACCGCAGAGATCGCCGGCAAGGGACCACTCCGCCGAGCCCGTAAGGACCGCGGGATAGGAATGCGCAGACAGAGAAGGCACATGTCCTGCGGCCCGGGACAGCGCCTCCACCACGGCCACCAGGTCCGCGACGTCCCCGACCACCCGCCCGCTTCCATCCCACCAGACCATGCTGCCGGGGCCCGCCTCATCTCCTCCCAGCAGCACCAGGTTACCCACCAGGCGCTGGACCTCTTCTTCCGTCAGGCCGAGAGCGTCGGCTGCGGGATGCTCCAGGCGCTGGAGGACTCCGGTGGCTGCGGCCCTCAGGAAGTCGTCGTCGGCCCCGGCACAGGAGGCAGGGTTCAGGCAGCGCTCCAGAGCGCCCCGCAGAACCTCACGCGCAAGGATGAAGAGCTTGCTGCTTAGATCTGCGCCCAGCGCCTCCGGCACGGCAACCGCGGCCGAGCTCTCGCCGCCATCGATCCGCCCCCTGGGGACCGGGCAGCCCTCATTGCCCCCGCAGACCGCCAACCCCCCTGTACAATCCACCAGGGCCGCCGGCAGCGGCAGCCAGCCGCCCACCAGGGCCTCGCGGACAAGACCGGCCCGGCTGGCAGCCGTTGCCGGGAAGGGTTTGACCTCCGCCTCGGCAACCAGCAGCACACGGCCGTTGCTGTCCCGCAGGGGATCCCCGTCACCGTCCTGGTCGTCCAGGATGCGGACCCTGGGCGGCAGCATGGAAGGTGCCAGAGCCGTGGTGGAAACCTCCAGGTCTCCTCCGGCCGCCAGGGCAGCCTCAAGACGTTCGCTGGATTCTGCCGCCGCCAGGGCCACGCCTGCTTCCGCCAGCCGTTCCGCCTTCACCATGGCCCCTGTCCGCGCCACCGCCAGGCGCATGACGGTGGCGGCCATGGCGATCTGCAGGCCCACCAGTAGAAGAATGAGCTGCAGCACCATGACAGCCGGAAGAGCCCCGCCCTGCTGGCCCATCTTCCTCATGGCAACGCACTCCCTGCCGCCATGGACGGCGCGGAATTGGCGGCGCGCAGCAGGAGTCCCACGTGCAGGTCCGGCACCGCGACCTTCGGGCCAACACCTCTGCCTTGCTCGGCCACGGTCAAGCGGAGGGCCACGATCTCCGGCGCCGATGTCCCCGGCTCGCCTCGGGCATCCAGGATCCATGCGAGGGCGTTCACCGCCTCGTCGATCCTCCAGGTGGCCAGGCCCAGGGAAACCACCGCATCCATGGCCGGTTGACCGTCCCGGCGGAGGAGCCGGCCATCCAGCCACCAGCGGCGGTGGACCAGACGATAGACACGCCCGCCCTCGCCGGGGCCGAACGCTCGCGCCAGGGCCGGACTCAGTTCAATCCAGCCGGCACCGGCATCCCGGGCCACCACCCGGGCGGTGGCGAAACCGCCCTGGCGGTCCACCAGGACAACGGGGTCGCCGACGCCGAAGCCCCCCACAGCTCTGACCCAGACACGTGTCTCGCCGGCGGGGACGATGGAGGTCAAGGGCGTCCCTCCCTGAAAACCGCCCTCCAGATACTGGATATCGACGGCGCCACCCCCTCCTTCCACCACCACCCCGGGCAGGCGTCCGGCCAGACCGAACCCGGCCCGGCGCAGATCATCCGCCATGCGGCGGCCCACCAGGCGCCCCCCGTCGGCCAGCACCGACCGGCGGCTGGCGGCGCCGGCGATCCGGTCTGCCCCCAGAACAACCGGCAGGACAGCCGCCAGCACGGTGACGGTCAGGGCCAGTGAGACGAGCGCATCAGCCAGAGCCACCCCGGCCTCGCCGCCTCCTTTCACGGCCGCCCCCCGGCCCGGCGCACGGCCCGCAGGTTGTAGGCACCCCGGCGGCCTGCCAGGCCGCGCCAGCCGGCGCGAACTTCGATCCTCTGCAGCCCGTCCACACCCGGCCAGGGAAGGACCGCGCCTTCCAGCCGGAAGCCCGGCGCCACGGCCGGCTCCAGGACAACACCCTCGGCGAGCCAGATGTGGCCATCGGGCAGCGCCTGCAACACTTCAACCAGGGCCTGGGCCTGGCGTCGGGCATGATCCGCCACCAGGCTCGTCTCCAGGGATCTCCGCGCCAGAATCACCAGACTTCCCATGGAGGTGAGGGTCAGCCCCAGGAGAGCCAGGGAGACGACTGTTTCAAGAAGAGTGAAACCGGCCGATGAGGCTCGGTGATGAGTGGTGGGCATGACGATTCTCCGTGATGGACGTGGCAACGCCGCTCTTGACCGGCGGCCACGCCGGAGGACCGGTCGTGCCGCCCGGCGACAGCTATCGCAACCGGGATGCCAGATCGGGATGAACCGGAAAGCCGGGATGGCAGGGCCGGCGGCCGCCGTGGCGCGCGGAAGGCCGCAGCGTCCCGGCACATCCCGGCGGGACCATGTCCCATACCGGGACACTCATCTGCAGGGGGTACTCGTCCCTGCCGACGGCGTTACGCCAGCACCGAGAGCACCCGGGTGACAACCTGGGTGATGGCGCCGCCGGCATCCACCCGGCATCCCAGCGCCCGGTAGAGAGGAATGCGCATCTCCAGGCGCCGCCGGTAGGCCGCCGCCTCCGCCATGAGCGGACGTACCTCAGGCCGGCGACGGCACCGGGCCAGTGCCTTCTCAAGGGGCAGGTCCAGCCAGATCACGGCACCGGCACCGGCCATGAGAGCCCTGTTCCCCTCCCCTTCGACGATACCGCCGCCGCAGGCGACCACCGGCCGCGGCGGCGAGCCGACGACAAGGCTCCGCAGTACCCGGCTCTCCCGCCGGCGAAACCCGGCCTCTCCTTCCGTGGTGAAAATTCCGGCCACCGTCTGCGCCGCCGCCTTCTCGATTTCATGGTCCAGATCCACGAAGGGCCGGCGCAGTCGCCGGGCCACGGCCGCGCCCACCGTGCTCTTCCCGCTGCCCGGGAGGCCGACCAGCCAGACCATGCCCACCGACGAGAGGGACCTGCTCACCCCTGAAATAATCCCATGAGAGCTTCGATGGCACCCAGAGACTGGGCCAGAATGATCAGGATGGCCAGGGGACAGACGTAGCGCACCAGCAGGCTCCAGAACCGCATCACGAAGGGACTGGTGCAACCGTCACCGAGTTCGGCCAGGGCCGGCTTCACACCCCATACCCAGCCGGCGAAGACGCAGATCAGCAGAGCGCCGATGGTGAGGCTGTAGGTGCCGAACACCGTGCTCATGGCCGACATGAAGTCCATTCCCAGCCAATGCTGCCGGGTGAACAGGTCGCTGCCACCGTTGGCAAGGGCTGCGGGGATCCCCAGGACGAAGGAGGCCGCCCCCAGCAGCAGGGAGGCTTTGCGGCGTGTCCAGCGCAGCTCATCCACGGCCCAGGAAACGCCCACCTCCAGCAGGGAGATGGTCGAGGTCAAGGCGGCCAGCGACAGCAGGAGGAAGAAGACACTCCCGAAGATGACGCCACCCCAGGGCTGCCAGGGCATGGAGGAGAAGATGGTCGGCAGGACGGTGAAGATCAGGCCGGCCCCGGAGGGGAGATTCGCCAGATCCGCACCTGCCGCGGCAAAGGCCGGGAAGATCACCAGGCCGGCCAGAAAGGCGATGCACGTATCCATGCCCGCGACCCAGGCTGCGGACGTCAGCAGATTCTCGCGGCGCCCCAGATACGAACCGTAAGTGATCATGGCTCCCATTCCCAGGGACAGGGAGAAGAAGGCCTGGCCCACGCCGGCGATCACCACCGTCGGTGTCAGGAGGCTCCAGTCCGGCTGCAGATAAAACCTCAGGCCCGCCTCGGCACCGGGCAGGCTGATGGAGAAGACCACCAGGCCCGCCAGAAGAGTCAGCAGCACGGGCATCATGATGCGGGAGGCCAGCTCGATTCCCTTCTTGATGCCGCCCACGACGATCACCATGGTCAGAACCATGAACAGGGCGTGCAGGATCATGTTCCACGAACCGTTGGCCACCGTGGCAGTGAAGATCTCCCCGGCCTGGTCGGCGGAGGTGACGCCGGTGAAGTCACCACGCGCCGCCTTGATCAGGTAGCCCACCGTCCAGCCGGCCACCACCGAATAAAAAGAAAGGATGGCGACACCCGTGACCACGCCCAGAGCACCGACCAGCCACCAGGGTGTGCGCTCCTTGAGAACCAGGAAGGCGCCGACAGGATTGCGGCGGGTGCGCCGGCCGATGGCCAGTTCCGCCACCATGACCGGCAGCCCCACCAGAAGAACCGCCCCCAGGTAGACCACCAGAAACGCCGCGCCCCCATGCCTGGCGGTCTCAGCCGGGAAGCGCCAGATATTCCCCAGGCCAATGGCTGAGCCGGCGGCCGCCAGGATGAACCCGACCCGGCTGCGCCACTCCCCTCTCCCCTCCACTGTCTGTTTTTCGCCCTGCACGTCAGTCTCCTTCATGATCCTGGGGCATGATCCTCACCGGGGCCGGTACGGCTCCGTCCCCCTGTCCGTTCCCCGGACGCCGGCCACGTCTCTCCTGAATCATGGCCACACCCAGAGACACTGCGAACCCGCCCCACACCAGGGTCAGGATCACCGCCATCATCACCATCCCGCTGCGGCTCACCGGGTACTCCAGCGCGCCAGGCGGCTGTTGAAGAGAAACAACAGAGCCAGCACCATACCCCACTGAGCGAGGCAGGTGCCCACTGAGAACACATGGAACGGCTGCCACCAGCCGGCCGGATCATAAGAGGTGATGGACTGGTAGAACCACCAGCTCAGCATGGCAGCGAATTCAAGGGGGATCACCACGGCCAGAACGACGTTGAGCCAGGGACCGACCTTGAAGTCGGTGCCGGAGTCATTGATGCATTCACGCCGGAAGCGGTCGACACCGTAACAGAGGGCCGCCACCGCCACCAGCAGGCCGGAGATGAGCAATCCCACACCCCAGACCCAGTCCTGGTTGTTGAAAACTGCCATGGAGAGCGCGGATGGAATTCCCATGAGAAAGGCGACAAGCCCCACCAGGATGATGCCGCGCCGCCGCGACATGCCGCCATCCATGAGCAGGCGCACACCCAGCTCCAGCATGGCGATGAGGGATGACAGGGCCGCCACCGCCAGGGCCAGGAAAAAGACGGGGGCGAAGACGCGCCCGCCGGGCATATCGGCGAAGAGGCGCGGGATCCAGATGAAGGCCAGGCCGTTGTTGCCCGCATTCATGACCTCCATGGCCTCCTCGCCGGGCAGAAAGGCAAACACGGTCGGGACGATGGCGATGGCAGCGAGCAGCGAAGCCGAGTTGTTCCCCAGCCCGGCGATGATGGAATTGAGCGCGACGCCGTCACGCCGGCGCATGTAACTGGCGTAAGTCAGGATGAGGCCCCACCCCGCTCCGGTGGACCATGCCGACTGGGTCAAGGCCTCCAGCCAGACCTTCACGTCGGACAATCTGCTCAGATCCGCATGGAAGAGAAATTCCAGGCCCCGGCCCGCGCCCGGGAGAGTGACGGCACGCGCTGCTGCGACCACCAGCAGGACAAAGAGCGCGGGAATGAGGATCCGGTTGGCTTTCTCGATACCGCCCACCACTCCGCGGCTGATGATCCCCAGCCCCAGGGCGAGAGCCAGGCCATGGAACAGAACCGGCCACCAACTGCCGGAACCGGCAAAAGCCGTCCAGACCACCTCGGCATCCTCAGCCAGCGGCCCCTGCAGAGTCAGAAAGAAGTAACGCAGGCACCATCCGGCCACCACCGAGTAATAGAACATGATGGCCAGGGTGCAGATGCCGACAAACCCGCCCATCCAGGCCTTGCCAGGACCCAGCATCACCGCAAAGGCACCGATGGGGCCCCGCCGGGAGCGCTTCCCCAGCGCAAACTCGACCATGAGAATCGGGATGGACCACAGAAAGAGCGCCGCCACCCAGGGGATCAGAAACGCGCCCCCGCCGTTGGCGGCCGCCACCCGTGGAAAGCGCCAGATATTCCCGGTACCCACCGCCATTCCCAGTGCCGCCAGAACCAGGGCCCAGCGGCTGGTGAAGAGTTCACGGGAAGCCGCCACGCGGTCCGCCGCTCCTGCTTCTCTCAGACCGCCGGCACGGCGGTACGGTCTGAGTCGGATGCCTCACCGGGTGGCGTGGCCGGCTTGTCCTGATAACGGGTCATGAAGCCGGTATCAAAATTTCCGGCGATGAAATCAGGGTCCGTCAGGATCCGCAGTTGAGCAGGGATGGTGGTCTTGATCCCCTCGATGATGAACGACTCCAGGGCCCGGCGCATGCGTGAGATGGCTTCGGCCCGGTTGTTGCCCCGGGAGATGACCTTGGCGATCATGGAGTCGTAATACGGCGAGACGAGGCAATCCGCATGCGCTGCTGTGTCCACGCGCAGGCCGGGCCCCCCGGGAACATGAAAGGCCGTGATCCGCCCGGGACAGGGCCGGAAGGTCACCGGGTCTTCAGCGTTCACCCGGCACTCCATGGCGTGGCCGTGCATGACGATGTCCGACTGCTTCATGGAGAGTTTCTCACCGGCCGCCACCTGTAGCTGCTCTTTCACCAGGTCGATGCCGGTGACTCCCTCTGTGACCGGATGCTCCACCTGGATACGGGTATTCATCTCGATGAAATAGAAATCCTTGTTCTTATCCAGAAGAAACTCCACCGTTCCGGCGTTGGCATACCCCACCGCGTTGGCCGCCTTCAGCGCCGCTGCCGCCATGCGCGCGCGCAGAACATCGTCCAGGGCCGGAGACGGCGATTCTTCCAGAAGTTTCTGATGGCGCCTCTGAATGGAGCACTCCCGCTCACCCATATGCACCAGGTTGCCATGCTCATCGCCGAACACCTGAAACTCCACATGGCGGGTTCCCACCAGGTATTTTTCCAGGTAGACCGCGTCGGAACTGAAGGCGGCCCCGGCCTCGGCCTTCACCTGCGGCAGGAAACGACGCAATTCCTGCCGGGACGTGACCAGGCGCAGCCCTTTGCCGCCGCCGCCGGCCGTTGCCTTGATCAGGAGCGGATAGCCGATCTTCTCGGCAGCCGACTCGGCTTCCTCCTCGGTGTCCACCAGACCCGAACCGGGCACCGTGGCCACATGGGCCGCGTCCATGGCGGCACGGGCACGGGCCTTGTCCCCCATCATCCGGATGACCTCCGGGTCCGGGCCGATGAACTTCAGATTGCAGGCATGGCAGACCTCGGCGAAGTGGGCTGACTCGGCCAGGAACCCATACCCGGGATGAATGGCTTCCGCCCCGGTGATCTCCGCTGCGGAGATGATGGCACTGATATTCAGGTACGACTCGGTGGCCCGGGCAGGACCGATGCAGACTTCTTCATCGGCGAACTTCACATGGAGGGAATCGGCGTCGGCCTCTGAATGGACCGCCACTGTGCGAACGCCCAGCTCGCGACATGCCCAGATGATGCGCAGGGCGATCTCGCCACGGTTGGCAATAAGGATCTTTTTGAACACGATTCAGCAGCCGTTCGCCGGGATCAGGCAGCGTTGATGCGCAGCCGGAAGAGAACCTCACCATATTCCACCGGCTGACCATTGGCGATCAGGATATCCACGATCTCGCCGTCCACATCGCACTCGATCTCGTTCATGAGCTTCATGGCCTCGACGATGCAGAGAGTCTGCCCGGCCTTGATCCTGGAGCCCGTCTCCACAAACACATCCGCCTTGGGGCTGGGAGAACGGTAGAACGTGCCGACGATGGGCGATTTGACCTCGTGAAGATCTTCCGCCGGGGCCGGGGCCGCCTGTACAGGCACGGGATTCACAGGCGCCGCGCCCGGCGCGGTGACGGCCACAGGCACGGCCACGGCCGCCGGCGCGGCTCCCACCGGCGCCACGATCTGCATGGCACCATCGGAGCGGCGCTCGAGCTTCAGCTTGGTCCCGTCATGATCCAGTTCAAAGCAGGAAAAATCGCTCCGGGAGATACGCTCGATCAGGTCGTGGATTTCTTTCAGGCTCAAGGGCAAGGCACCCACCTCCACGCAAAGGATCCCGCGGCACCTGAGCGCACCGCAGGCCGGGTTTCACCGGCTGCGCGAAAGCGTAACATGCCGCCGCGAGAAGGTGCAAACGCCCGCCGTGACCCCCGCAGGCAGGCCGGCCGGATTGACAGGCCCTACCAAGCGCCGTTAGCATTCCCCTCTTTCCCGGAGACCTGTGGATGATCGCCCCTCCCTCAGACCTGGCGACGCCACCCCCCCGGTGGATCATGCGCTCGCGCATCTTCTACCCCGCGCTCCGACTCCTGGTGCTCGGATCGCTGCGTCTGTTCTGCCGCCTGCGCGTCCACGGGGTCAAGAATATCCCGGGAAGCGGTCCTCTCATCCTGGCGGCCAATCACCAGGCCTACATCGATCCCTTCCTGATAGCAGCGCCCATCCCCCTGCGTCCTCACTACCTCGTCCACACCACCTTCATGCACACATTCTTCGTGGGAATGGTCTGCCGCACCTTCGGCGGGATCGAAGTGGGCAACGGGCCGCCGGCCCGCGCCCTGCGCCGGGCACGGCTGGCCCTCGCGGCAGGCGACGTTCTGGCGATTTACCCCGAGGGCTGCCGCACCAGGGATGGCCGGGTTCTACCCTTCGCCCGAGGTTTCGCGCAACTGGCCAGGGTCACCGGCGCAGCGGTCCTCCCCATCGCCATCGTGGGAGCCCATGGGGTTTGGCCCCGGCACCACAGACTCCCGCGCGTGGGACGCATTTCGGTCCATTACGGAAAACCCATGCGCGCCCCGGGCCTGCCGGGCATCAACGGTACGGCGGCACGCCTGGCGGATCGAGATTTTGCCCTGAAGGTCCGGCAGGCCGTTCTGGATCTGGCCGGAGGCCTCCTGGAACCCTCCAGGGACCCGGACGAGCAGGAACGCGCGACCGGGGAAGCGGGCTAGCGGCGCGTCGGCGACAAGGGCTCGGTCACCACCTCGACTCCCACCACCGGTGATCCGAGGACATCCTGGAAGGCCGTCACTTTCACGATATTCAGCACACCACGGCGCAGGGTCACCGGCTGTAATTGCCCGGCTGCCGCACGCATCAGGATGGCGCCACGGGGAGAGGGCAAGGTTGGCGCGTTGGCCGGAGTCGCCATGGGAGAGAGGGCCAGGATGCCCCCTGCAGGCATATCCTGGGGTTCAGCGACGTCACCCCGTTCCACCACATGCAGAACCCGTGCTGCACGGACAGCCAGGTAGTCGGCATAAATGCGATCGGTCGTGAGCGGGACATTCCCCTCCCAGACCGATCTCTTCTTCCCCACGGGAACGAGCGTATCCGTCCCCCAGCGCAGACGATCCGCCAGGTCGGCCGAGTCGGCGCGCAGCACCATGACGCGGGCCGTATCCCCCGCTCCAGATCCGACGATGCGCAGCGCCCGTCCCAGCACAAAGGCCAGGTCGACATCTTCGACTCTCCGCACCTGGATGGTCACCTGCCGGCCGGCCTGCGGGGAGCGATGGCCTTCCTCTCCGGGCTCCAACCCGGGAGAGGCGGCGGCCGCCGCCAGGACCGGTTCGGCGCGGCTTCCGGTCTCATAGAGGTAGATGACCACCTGGACCAGACCCAGGCGCCGGTCCACAGCTTCCGGCGGCAGACGATTTTCCACAACGATTCGCACCCGGGCCGTGGGCTGCAACTCCGCGGTGCTGCGATCCAGACGGTAGTCCAGATCCTGCCCGCAGGCACTCCCGGCCCATGCCCCGCACAGGCCCAGAGCCAGGATGAACGTCGCGGTACGCGCCAGGCTCGTCATGCAGGAATGGTAAGGGTGCCTGTCGCATGCTGTCAACGCACCTTGCGCGCGGCCACGGCCCCCCGCTAGCATCCGGTCCGGATGAACAGGTGAACGAGGAAGATCACTGGACCCTGGACCTGGCATCCCGCCTGGAAGCCTTGCTGGAAATCGGCGGGACGGCACTTGCCGCCACCGGCGTGTTCCTGGTGCTACAGGGCCTTCCCCTCATGAACATGAGTCTCATGGGGCTGCCGTCCGGATTCGGCGCCCGCGACACAGGTGCGTTTCTCTGTGCCGTGCTGGCCGGGATCATCCTCATGCCCATGATCCTCCGCCGCCTCATGGATGGATGGACGGCAGGACAGCTCATGGGCCGGCGCAGAGTCTCCGCCGGCAAGGCTGTGGGGGCCGGGCTGGTGGTGGCCGCCGCCCTGACGCTCTGGTCCCAGTTCCTGCTCTGGCTGGCGCCGGAGATCCTGCTCCCGGCCTGGCGGAGCCTGGGTGTCAACCGTGGGTCCCAGTTATGGGCCGCTGTTCTGTTCGTGGCACCACTTGCCACCGCCCTGCCCGAAGAGCTCTTCTTCAGGGGGTATGGCCAGGGAATCCTGACCACTCGCTGCGGCAGAGGGTGGGGCCTGCTGCTGGTTGCGGGCGGGTTCAGCCTGACCCACGCGGGCCAGGGATGGAGCTCCGTCCTGCTGGCCATTTTCCCGGCCGCCTTGGCCCTGGGACTCCTCTACGAAGCCACCGGTTCCATTCTTGCCCCCTGGGTCGCCCACACCGCCACCAACGCCGCCGCGTTCATCTCCATGGGCGGCACCCTTGTTCATCCGGGGGCCGGGACATGGATCGTGACCGCCCTGATGGCCATCTCCCTCGCCATTCTCTGGGGAGGGCGGCGCCAGGTCAAATCCGGCCTGGCGCATCTTCAGGACCTGGGACGCGCCCTGGGGGAGGACATGCGTGGCTTTTTCCTGGCGGCCACCGCGGGCATGGCCGCACTGGCAACCGCCCTCTTCGTCGGGGGCCTGCTGGCGCCACTCCTGTCCGGCAGAGCCGCCCATGTCCTGGTCACCAGCCTGGTGCTCTTGGGTCTTTCCTTGTTGATCCATGACCGGCGCGGTGCGGGCTGGGGTGCCGGCTCCCCATGACGGCCTGAATGCGGGATCAGAGGTCAGCGCAGACGGCGTCGCCCACGGCGGCCGTCCCCAGTTGACCACCCAGATCGGCCGTGGTCTTGCCTGCACGGACGCACCGGGCCACGCCCTCCTCCACACGCCGGGCCGCTTCCTTCTCGCCCAGATGATCCAGCATGAGGGCCGCGGTGAGGATTGCGCCCATGGGATTGGCGTAATCCTTGCCCGCATATTTGGGCGCCGATCCGTGCACCGGCTCGAACATGGATGTGCCAACCGGGCGGATATTGCCGCTGGCTGCCATGCCCAGACCGCCCTGCAGGGCCGCCCCGATATCGGTGACGATGTCGCCGAACATATTGCAGGTGACCACGACCTCGAACTGCTCCGGCTTGCGGAGAAGCTGCATGGCCAGAGCATCGACATACATGTGAGAAGACTCGATGCCGGGGAACTCGGCCGACACCTCCTTGAAAACCCGCTGCCACAGGTCATGACCAAAGGTCAGGACATTGGCCTTGTCGGACATGAGGACCTTGCCTCGTCCACTGTCACGGGCATACTCGAAAGCCAGGCGGATGATCCGTTCCACTCCCTTGCGGGTGTTCACATCCTCCTGGATGGCCACTTCGTCGGCGGTCCCCTTCTTGAAGTTGCCGCCCATACCCACATACAGGCCCTCAGTATTTTCCCGGAAGAAGACGATGTCGATATCCGCGGCACTCCGGTTCTTGAGGGGACAGAGAGCATCGTCCAGACAGCGCACCGGCCGGATATTGGCGTACAGGTCCATGCGAAAACGGGTGCCAAGAAGAATATCGGCGGCATGGCGCATATCCGGGACCCGCGGGTCGCCGAACGCGCCCATGTAAATGGCGTCGTATCCCTCCCATTCCTCCAGGGTTCCGTCGGGCAGCGTCTCGCCCGTGGCCAGGAAATGATCGGCCGAGAACGGGTACTCCCGGATCTCGAACCCCGGGCCGCCGGCAGCCGTGAGGCTCCTCAGAACCTTGAGAGCCTCCCGTGTCACCTCAGGGCCGATGCCGTCTCCACCCACCACCGCGATCCTGTACACCCGGCTCATTCTGCCCTCCCTGAACGCGCCTTCGGGCTTGCCGCCCGGCGCGCATGAGTCACTCGGCCACTCGCGATCTCCCGCCGGGACGCGGGCATCATGACATGGCCGTCCCGGGCCCGCCGCCGGCCAACTGCCGCATCCGCAGGGCGACCATGGTCATGGCCAGGCCCAGCAGAGTCCCGGCACCGTCAGCAACCACATCCCGCGCCGAGGCATCCCGGCCGGCGATGAACGACTGATGCCACTCGTCACCGGCACCGTAAAGCATGCCCAGAAGCATGGTCAGGATCACTCCCCGGCGACTCAACCGGCCGCTCCACCCACCGGCCAGAGCCCGGGACAGGAAAAGGCTGAGGACCCCGAACTCGATCCCGTGCAGGAGCCAGTCCGGTGCTCCGGGTGGCGACGGGGGACTGGACATATGGGACAGGGTCAGGATGGCTCCCGCCACCAGAAGCACCGGCCCCCACAGCCCCACGCCTCGGGTCATTGCCGGCCCTGGAGCGGGTAGGGATACATCACCCAGGCCAGCGCCATGGCTCCAACCATCATCCCCACAAACAGAAACAGGAAGACCCTGATGCGGCCCCTGGCCCGGTCACGGGTCAGAAAGGCGAAGAAGGTCGACACCAGCAGGCTGTGCAGCGACATGATCATGAGATGACTCATGACGAACTCTCCGCCGGCTGCGACTGCGGGGTCCGGCGAGGCTTGCGGCCAATGCAGTAGTCGAAGACATCCAGGACCAGGAGCAGATTCATGAGGCCGGCGGTCAGGAGAAAAGTGCGCCCGTACGAGTGGGTCGCCGCCCCGTAGCGCTGCCGTACCCGTGTGAGAATCTGTTCCCGTGCGACGCGGTCCGTACGGGAGTCGGGCATACGGTAGCGTAAGTCGCCGAATGTACGCACGCGCGCCCAGGCATCCAGGGGACCCAGGCCGGCATTGGCCAGGGTCGACAGGTACGACAGAGGCTGCTCAGGATCCATGGCATACACCGTGCCGTTGAGGGCCAGCCCGAACCCGAAAGTGGTCATCACCACCGCCATGAAGACAAGGCCGGCGGTGGTCCTCCGGAGGAGCAGATGTCCCGCGCCCGGGATGGCCCATGCCAGGAGACAGGGTACCCAGGGAGAGCGGGTGCTCACGACCACATCCGCTTCCCGGCCTGCTTCGCTGGCCGTGGCCGTGGTCGCCATGAAGTCAGATGTCGTCCCGGACGACGTTGACCGTCACATGAGCCGTCACTTCGGCGTGGAGCCGGACCGGGATGGTGTAAGCCCCGAGCATCTTGATGGGCTTCTCCAGTTGAATGCGCCGGTGGTCGACCTGTATGCCGGCCTCCTCCAGTGCGAAGGCAATCTCCGCCGCCGTCACCGCGCCGTAGATGGTGTCACTGTCACCGGCACGATGGGACAACTCGAGATGAGTGGACGTGATCTGCTGAGCCAGCAACTCCATCTCGGCACGTTCCTTGGAATTGCGCGCCTCGTTCCGGCTTTCCTGATGGGCCACCATCTTCAGGTTGGCCGCCGTCGCCGCGACGGCGATACCCTTGGGGACCAGATAGTTCCGTGCGTAGCCCGCGGCCACCTCCACCACCTCGCCAGTCAGGCCGACATGCTCAAGGTCTTCTCTCAACACGACTTTCATGACAAGTCTCCTGGCCGCGCCTAGAGGGCGAAAGGCAGCAGGGCGATGTTTCGAGCCCGCTGGATGGCCTCCCGGAGCTGACGCTGGTGGGTGGCACAGGTTCCGGAGGTACGGCGTGGCTGGATCTTGGCACGCTCAGGGATGTAGTTGGACAAAAGGCGCGGGTCCCGATAGTCGATCCAGTCCACCTTCTCGTCACAGAACTTGCAGAATTTACGGCGCTTGAACAGGAGCTTGCTGCGTCCCGACCGGCGCTTCTTGGGTGCTGCCTTGGCCATGATCAGCCCTCCTGCCCGGCGTCAGGCCGGATTTCCGTCGATGGCTGCTCATCCGTGGCAGCACCACCGGCGGATTGGGTGGCGGCAGGCGGGGACTCATCGCTGCCGGCGTCCTCGGTCGTCTCGGGGGCTTCAGCAGCCTTGGCCGCCTCGGCAGCCGCCGTCGCTTCCTCTTCGGCAGCGCGGCGGGCAGCCCGTTCCTTCTCCTTGACGGCCTGCTTGGCCTCCCAGACCAGGCGCTTCTTGTCATTGTCGATGCGGATGGTCATGAACTTGAGAACCGGCTCGGCCATGCGCAGGCGCCGTTCCACCTCGTCGGTGAGGGTGCCGTCGGCGGATTCATACTCCAGGCGCAGATAGCGGCCCTCGGTATATTTGCGCACAGGATAGGCCAGCTTCTTGCGGCCCCAGTCCTCGGTCTTGAGCGGTTCTCCCCGGCCCTCGGTGATGGCAGCGTTCAGGCCATCCACCAGCCCCGTCACCTCTTCGTCGGGGAAATCGGGTTCTGTGATGAAAATTGTCTCGTAACGACGCACGCTATCTCCTCCTGGATATCAAACCCCGTGACCCGGCTCGGCCGGCACGGAGCAAGGAGCTGAAAAAAAGACTCTAGCAGATACCGCTCAGAAACGGGCCAGCAGGGGTGCTATCACCAGCGCCACCACCGCCATCAGCTTGATGAGGATATTCATGGACGGCCCCGACGTATCCTTGAACGGGTCCCCGACCGTGTCACCGACCACGGCTGCCTTGTGCGTATCGGAGCCTTTCTCCTCGCCCTTGATGTCCCCTTTTTCAATGGCTTTCTTGGCATTGTCCCAGGCACCGCCGGCATTGGCCATCATCAGGGCCAGAAGCACACCCGCCAGGGTGGCGCCGGCCAGGGCGCCTCCCAGGGCCTCGGGGCCCAGGCCGAAACCGATAACCACCGGCGAAAGGACAGCCACCACACCGGGGAAGACCATCTCCTTGAGGGCTGCGTTGGTCGAGATCTCAACACAACGGGCCGAATCCGGCTTGACCCCTTCCTCACCGGCCAGAAGACCCGGTATCTCACGGAACTGGCGCCGGATTTCTTCCACCATGCGACCGGCCGCCCGTCCCACCGAGGTCATGGTGAGTGCCGCAATGAAGAACGGGAGCAGGCCGCCCAGAAAGAGTCCGATGACGACGTTGGGATCGGTGAGGCGGATCTCAAGGGGCTCGCCGCCGCGACCCACGGCCACCGCCTGGGTGTAGGCGGAGAACAGGGCCAGCGCCGTCAGCGCCGCCGAACCGATGGCAAACCCTTTACCCATGGCCGCAGTGGTATTGCCCAGGGAATCGAGGCTGTCGGTGATCTTGCGCACATCGGGGCCCAGGCCGGCCATTTCCGAAATCCCGCCGGCGTTGTCGGCCACCGGGCCGTAGGCATCCACACTCATGGTGATTCCCACCGTTGCAAGCATGCCCACGGCGGCGATACCGATGCCGAACAACCCGGCCACCGAGTTGGCCACGTAGATCACCAGGCAGATGGCCAGGATGGGCAGGACCACCGACTCCAGGCCGACGGCCAGGCCGCTGATGATGTTGGTGGCCGGCCCCGTCTTGGAGGCCTCGACGATGCGGAAGATCGGTCCCATGGAGGTGTAGTACTCGGTGAACAGGCCGATGAGGATGCCCCCCATGGTGCCCCAGAAAACGGCCCAGAAAATACCGTCGGAAATGGCCATGGAATGAATCAGAAGATAGGCGCCCCCGAGGAACAAGGCCGCGGCGATGAAGGTCGAGTAGCGCAATGCCGACGCCGGATTGAAGTTCTTGAGGACCTTCATGGAACTGATTCCCACCAGCGAGGCCACCAGGCCGAGAGCCGCCAGGAGCAGGGGCAGGGCCATGAGAAAGCCCTTGGCGGTGGCCGGGTCCATGGACGCGGCTTCGGGTTTCATGAGCTTGACCAGGGCATCCCCGAAGACGGTGGCACCGATGGCGATGGTCGCGATGATGGAACCCACGTACGACTCGAAGATATCGGCCCCCATGCCGGCAACATCCCCCACGTTGTCCCCCACGTTGTCGGCGATGACACCGGGGTTGCGCGGGTCGTCCTCGGGGATGCCGGCCTCCAGCTTGCCCACCAGGTCGGAGCCCACATCGGCCGCCTTGGTGTAGATGCCGCCGCCCACCCTGGCGAAGAGGGCGATGGATGACGCACCCATGGCGAAGCCGTTGATGATGCTGGCCGTCTCAGGGTTGCCGTAGAGCAGGAAGAAGGTGCCGACACCCAGAAGTCCCAGACTGGCCACCGTGAGGCCCATGACGGCGCCGCCGCTGAAGGCCACCGAGAGGGCACGCCCCTGGCCGCTGGTGCGGGCCGCCTCACAGGTACGCACGTTGGCACGCGTCGCGGCCTGCATCCCGATGTAACCCGCCAGCATGGAGGTGAATGCGCCACTCAGAAAAGCCACGGCGGTTTCCCAGCCCACGCCCCAGACCAGGAGCCCGAAGACCACGGCGATGAATCCCAGCAGAATGGTGTATTCGCGGCGCAGGAACACCATGGCGCCTTCGTGGATAGCCGCCGCGATCTCACGCATGCGCTCATTGCCCGCCGGCGCCCGGTCAACCATCACGAAAATGATTCCCGCAATGGCCAGGCCCACTCCGCCCAGGACTGGAACCCAGGGCATCAAGTCAGACACATTCATCAGTCGTTCCTCGCTCTCCCCGTCTGCGGGGGATATTGTGCAGGTTCATGGCGGCCGCGACACCGTCGATCAGGACAGTCTCCACGGCATCGGCGCCATGCTCCGCGAGCGCAGCGGCTGCGGAGCGTTCCTCCTCCCTGAAATCGGACAACACCCAGTCGGCCAGGTCGTCGTCTCTGTCCACGGGCCGGCCGACCCCGAGGCGGATGCGGATGAAATCCTTGGAGCCTGTCACCTGGATGATGGAACGAAGACCGTTATGGCCTCCGTGTCCCCCGCCCTGCTTGATGCGCAGGGTTCCCAGCGGCAGTTCCACATCGTCATGAATAACAAGCAAATCCGCAACCCCTTCACCGTGAATTTCCAGAAGACCTCTGGCCGCCTTCCCGGATCGGTTCATGAATGTTCGCGACTTGGCCACCACCACCGGCACCCCGGCGAACTGCCCCACCGCCGCCCAGAAATCGCCCGACCGCCTCAGCTTCATTCTCAGGCGCCGCGCCAGATGGTCGGCACATCGGAAGCCTATATTGTGGCGATGACCCGCATAGTCCGGGCCGGGGTTCCCTAGCCCCAGGAGGATCTGCATGAATCTGTCGGCGCTGCCGGCAAGATACCGGCAGACCGCCTATTTCTTCTCGTCCTTGGTCTCGGACTTGGCTGCCTGGTCTTCGTCCTCCTGCTTGCCCGTGGCTATGACTTCAGGCTCGGCGCCTTCCTCGTCATCGACCTCGGTTGTCTCCTCCTCGATGGCGCGAGGCATCACGACGGCCACGACCACGGTGTCCCCCGGTTGCAGGAATTCGGTACCGCCGGCCGCCTTCACCTCGGCCAGGCGGACCTGATCCCCGACGTTGAGGCTGCTGATGTCCACCTCAATCATCTCGGGGATATCCGCCGGCAGGCAGGACACATCCAGGGTGCGCTGCACGATCTCCAGAACACCGCCTTGCTCCTTCACGCCCGGCGATTCACCTGTCACACGCACCGGTACATGGACCTGCAGCTTCTGGTCCATCTCGATGCGGATGAAATCGACGTGAATCACCGTGCCCTTCACCGGGTCGGCCTGGAAATCGCGGATCATGGCCTTGCGCTGGGTATTGGGCCCCAGGAGTTTGAGATCCAGCAACGTATTGACACCGGACTCCGAGTCGAGGATGCGCGCCAGAATATCCGGGTCCACAGTCACCGGAAAACTGCGCTTTCCTGCACCGTAGAGCACGGCGGGAATCTTCCCGCTCCGGCGCAGGCGGCGAGACTCGTTCTTGCCGATGGACGTGCGCTCTTCCACTTCAATCAGAAAGTTGGACATCTTCTTTCTCCGCTCCCCGGCCGCCTACTGGAAAAGGCTGGAAACCGACGAGTTATTGTGGATCCGGTTGATGGCTTCGCCCAGCAGGGGCGCGATGTTGACACTGCGAATGTGAGCCTGTTGGATCCGTTCGTCCGGTATGGGAATTGTATTGGTGATGAGAAGCTCCTCCAGGCGAGCCTCTGCTATCCGCTCCATGGCCGGGCCGGCCAGCACGCCATGGGAAAAGCAACCCAGAACACGCCGGGCGCCGGCCGCCCGCAGAGCCTTGGAAGTGCCCACCACCGTGCCGGCGGTGGCGATGATGTCGTCGACGATGACACAGCTCTTCTCCCTGGCATCGCCGATGACGTGCATCACTTCGCTGGTCCCGTCGCCGGAGCGGCGCTTGTCCACGATGATCAGATCGGCTTCAAGGCGCTTGGCGTAAGCCCGGGCCCGCTCCACGCCACCGGCGTCCGGCGACACCACGGCCAGGTTCTCCAGCTTCATCTTGCGGATCTCCTCCATGAGAACCGGACCGGCGAAGAGATGGTCCACCGGAATATCGAAGAAGGCCTGGATGGCCGGCGCATGCAGATCGATCACCAGGATGCGATCGGCACCAGCGGTGGTCAGCAGGTCCGCCACCAGTTTGGAGGTGATGGGCACCCGGGGCTTGTCCTTGCGATCCTGCCGGGCATAACCATAGTAAGGGATCACCGCTGTGATGCGATCGGCCGAAGCTCGCTTGGCCGCATCCAGCATGATCAGCAGTTCCATCAGATTCTCATTGGCCGGCGTGCTGGTCGGCTGGATGATGAACACATCGGTCCCGCGGATGTTTTCCCGGAACTGGCAATACGACTCGCCATCGGAGAAGCGCGTCAGCTTCACGTCGCCAAGAGGCAGATCGAGGTGCCGGACAATTTCCCGGGCAAGCGCCGTGTGCGCCTGTCCCGAAAAAATTTTGATGTCGACCCCCCTCAGCGCCATGGATTCATCCTCGCAGCCAAACCTCTTGCACAGATTTTACGGAACAGGACTGATGGATCGAATCCAGGCTCCCCGTGTTGGCTGGGGCGGGAGGATTCGAACCTCCGAAGCCGGTGTCAAAGACCGGTGACTTAACCACTTGTCGACGCCCCAGAAGGACCCCTGACACCTTCTCACCAGGGCATCGATTTCTATCATGACATATGGGGAGTGTCAAGCGGGGAAAGCCTTGCAGCACTGATATTTGGGGGATTTCTGCCCTGTACGGGACATGCCCGAAAAGACCCGGTCAGCGGGACACTGAACCCCCGGAACTGCCGCCGCTCCTGCCCCTGCCACCTGGGCGCCCACCCGTTGATGATGAGCCGCGACTCGCGTCACGTCGTTTGTTCCCGCCGCCGGGGCGCTCGCGCCCGCCGCTGGAGGGCCGACGCCCACCTCCGCCGCTGGAGGGCCGGCGTCCGCCCCCGCCGCTGGAGGGCCGGCGTCCGCCCCCGCCGCGACTACCTGCGCGACCGCGGCCCCGCGACCTATCCCGTTCAGTTTCACCGCCGGTTTCCGATCCGGACCCCTCACCCCGCTCTATCTGGAGGCCGAGATGGGCCTCCACAGCCTTGAAGTAGGGGCGATCCTGCGGGCTGACCAGGGTCAGGGCCCGACCCGTGCGCCCGGCGCGGCCGGTCCGGCCGACCCTGTGGACATAATCGTTGGGATCGTGAGGCACATCGAAATTGAAGACATGGGTGATGCCGCTGATATCCAGGCCGCGGCTGGCCACGTCGGTGCCCACCAGGATACGGGTTCTTCCCTCCCGAAAACTCTGGAGAACTCTTTCCCGGTTGACCTGGGAGAGAAGCGATGAGATGGAAGCCACGGCTTCGCCGGAGCGCCGCAGCATGTCCGCCACTTCGGCCGTCCGTTCACGGGTGGCCACGAAGATGAGTGCCTGCTCGGGCTTCTCTTTTCTCAGCAACTCCTTGAGGACCCTGATCTTATCGGGCAAGCCACCGACCATGTAGGTCAACTGGACGATGTTCCGGGCAGTCAGAGTCGGACTCTCCACTTCCACATGAATAGGCTCGTGCATGAACTGCGCCGAGAGGGACAGGACCTCCTTGGGGAAGGTGGCCGAGAAGAGCAGTGTCTGCCGCGACATGGGCGCCTTGGACATGACATATTCCATGTCCTTGATGAATCCCATATCCAGCATGCGGTCGGCCTCGTCCAGGACCAGCCACCGGACTTTCGACAGGCGCAGGTAAGTCTGCCGGGCAAAATCGATCAGCCGACCGGGCGTGCCGACCACCAGGTCGACGCCCGCAAGGAGCAGGTTCTTCTGCTCCCCCAGGCCCGTGCCGCCGTAAACGCAGACGACCCGCAGATCCAGATAGCGGGAAAGACGCTCCGCCTCCTTCGCCACCTGCTGAGCAAGCTCACGGGTCGGGGTGATCACCACGGCGCGCGGATCGTCGCCACCCGCCTGAAGTTTCTCGAGGATGGGCAGGAGGAAGGCCGCCGTCTTGCCGGAACCGGTCTCGGCCATGCCGGTCAGGTCATGGCCATCCATGACCGGCCCCATGGTCTTCTCCTGGATGGGAGTGCAGTCGCTGTAACCGACCTCCTCCAGGGCCCGCATGATCTCGGGCCGGAAGGAGAATTCACTGAATTTCTTCGCCATGGCGCCGATGTTAGTCGCTGTCGTCGGACGGCGCCACTGCCGATCCGGTCGGCCAGCGGCGCAGCGGATCACGCGCCATCACCTCCCGGGTGTTGTAGCGGGCGGCCACGGCGGCCCGCAGGGGATCGGCGGCGTAGGCGCCGGTGGCGGGCGGGAACGGCCCCATGCCCGCGAACGGCAACGGTGCCACCTGGCCGGAGGAGGGCGTATGCAGGTCTGTGTCCTTGACCCAGCCATGCCCATGGACCAGCCAGGTGCGCGTCCAGCCTTCCGGCAGAGGGGGCAGACGGTGGGCCGCGAAGGTCAGGGCCAGTTCGTCGCCCGGGGCCATCACAACCAGATGATCATCGACTTCCCGGATCAGTTCCTCCACCGGTCCGAAGCGTGTATATCGACCCGGAAGGGTCTTCCAGGTGTCCAGTGGCCGCGACTTCTCGTAGACGAAGGTGCGCGGCAGGCGCCCGTCCTCACTGACCCAGAGCGGAAAACCGTGGGGGCGCAGCAGGGCTCCATCCGGGGTGAGACGGGTCACCTGCATGCGTTCACCGGGCGGTTCGGTGCCCACCAGGGCCAGGCGGTCCCAGTAGATCTCCATGCTGGTCCCGATGCGCAGGGTCACGGCACCTGTTCCCGCCCGGACAGGCAGTTCCACCAGCGCCGGCTTGTCCACACCCATGGGGATGGGCATGCCCGGCACTACCACCTGGAACGTGCCGTCGGGTTGCCGCAGTTCGAGGGACGGCCAGACCAGGCCACCCCCGTGCTGGGAGGTGGCAAAATTGGGCGTGGAGTTGGAGAACTCCAGGGTGCCGTGGGCCCAGAGCCAGACACGTTCTCCCGCCGGCACCGCGCTGAAGGTCACCGTCAGTTGGTGCGGCTCCGCGTATCCCAGGCGCCGCTGCCGCGGGAAGGTCGGATAGATCCTGTCCACGGCACTGACCGCCTGCAACCAGTCCCGGCCCTCACCATCCCGGGCCGCCACAGGGTCCATGACCTCCGTGACCAGCAGCAGGTCGGGGGACGGGTAGGGCGGCACGGGACGGAGACCCTCCCTGGGAAGGACCAGAGTGCCTTGCGGGTGATCCACCGCCACGAGGGCGACCGCGTCCATGTAGGTCACCTCTTCCAGGTTGTCGGTGATGCGCAACTCATAGTTGCCGGCACTGGTGGGGACCAGCCCCCGCGCCAGGCGCACCAGGTGCAGTTCTTCGGGGTCGGGCGTGTACAAGACGCCTGGCGCCAGGTACAGGCCGAGAACCCCGCCGCCGACAAAATCGGCCAGGTAGCTGTAGCGGTTGCCATCCCAGGCAAAAAGGGTCGGGCAGGAAGAGCCTTTTCGATCCAGTTCCTTGATCCTGGTCACCACACCCAGGGGCGGGTCGATCTCATCCTGGAGAACCCCGCCCGGCCAGAGAATGGAGATGGCATCGGCTTTCTCCCAGCCACCAAGGCCGAACGTCGGCCGGGTATTGCCCCCGCCCAGATAGCCGCCGGAACCGGCGACCCAGGTCTGTTCCCACAACCCGCCGGCCCGTACCGCCACCCGCACTCCCAGGCCGGCGCGGTTGGAGTGGAGGCCTTCCAGGGCGATGCCGATCCATGGACGGGGCGGGGCCTCGTTGCGCAGGATCAGGTACGGGCCGCCGTCGCGGCCGACCACCAGATCGGGGTCGCCATCCCCATCCAGATCGCCGGCGGCCAGGCCCCGCACAGAAGCCGGCGGCAGGCTGTGGAGGCCTGCTGTCGCGGTGGTCTCCTCGAAGACCCCGCCGCCGAGATTGCGGAAGAGGCGCACCGGCGCGCCACCACCGGTGGCCAGCGCCAGGTCCTGGAACCCGTCCAGGTCATAATCGAGGACAGCGATGCCGTAGCCATCCGCCACCGCCGCCGGAGACGCCGCAGTCGGCGCCAGGGTCCGTCCGCTGTTCATCAGGACCCGGCCCCCGGCCCGGCCGGACAGGACGACATCGAAGAGACCGTTCTTCTCCAGATCCATCACCACCAGACCGCGCAGATCGCCACCCGCCGCCGCCAGGTTCCAGGCCTCACCGGCCGCGACGAACGACCCATCGCGGTTGTTCAGCCAGAGACCGAGGCCGCCCGGCCCGCTGGCCAGTACGTCCACATCCCGGTCGCCATCCAGATCGACCAGCAGGAGTCCGGTGATGGGCCCGGCAGCGGTCAGCCCGGACTCCTCTCCCCGATTCGTGAACGTGCCGTCGCCGTTATTCCGCAGGAGAATCAGGCCTGCATCGGCGTCGGCCAGGAGCAGGTCCACGTCCCCGTCGTGATCCAGGTCGCCGAAGGCAACCGCCAGGGTGCGGCCGGGATGATCCACGCCTGCCGCCGGGCCGACATCCAGAAAGGTCCCGTCTCCCAGGTTGCGCAACAGGCGATTCGGGCCCCAGCGGCCCACCAGGATGTCGAGATGGCCATCATTGTCGAAATCCCCGACCGTGACCCCGGTTGCCGGTGCCACCACCGCTGGTGCCGGCAGAGTTCCTTCGGTGAAGGCACCCTTGCCGTCGTTGAAATAGATGCGGTCCCGCGCCGAGGTCCCGGTCGGAGCCGCATCGGCGAGAAAGAGATCGAGATCGCCATCGCCATCCAGATCCGCCAGGGCCATCCCCGAACCCCACGAAGGCCCCCGGTCCTGCCGAGGGCCACCGCCATGACTGAACGCCACGCCGCTGGCGGCGGTCATGTCGCTGAAAGTCACCGGCACCGCCTCACCGGCCGACGGGTTCCGCGGCATGTCCTCCACGGCCAGAGAGAGGCGTCCCTGCTCGCCGTATTGCTGCCCGACCGTGGTGGCCAGATCGCCCGCGGCGAGTTCCTGGCTCTTTTCCAGAGCCGCCATGGCCTCGTCCTGACGGCCAAGCTGCAACAGGACCCGGCCGCGGTTGTAATGGGCGGAAGCATGCCATGGCTGGCGCGCCAGGACCGCGTCGAAGGCCGCCAGGGCTTCAGCGTGGCGCTGGACCTGGTTCAGGGTCAGGCCCAGATTGTAAAAAGCGGTGGGATCCAACGGGTCCAGCGTGGTGACCCGCTCCAGGAGTTCGAGCGCGCGCTCGGGATCTCCACCGATGCGCTCCACCAGGGCCAGGTTGTACAGCGCCGTGATCTGGTCGGGGTCCAGGGCCAGAGATCTCTCGAGCCATTGGCGGGCGGCGGGCAGATCCGAGGCAACGCGGCTTGCCACACCCATGTTGACGGTGGCGGCCAGGTTGTCGGGATCCAGATTCAGCGCGGCTTCGAATTCACTTCTGGCCTGGCCGGGCTGGAACTGAGCCAGGTAGGCGACCCCCAGGTTGACGTGACGCCGGGCCTGCTCCCGGGGCGTTGAGCTCAGAGCCGGGGCCTCCTGGCCCGGACCACCACAGGCCGTGAGCAGCAACAGTCCGGCTGACAGGGTAATTGGAAGAATTCGGAGGAATGGGTGGCGGTTTGTCACGAGGCGGCCGAGGTGTTATATTACGTATTGCTTCCAGCGCGGGTCAAACGAACCCTCCGGTTCAGGCCATCGTTGAGGACACAGAAGTCGGTCCAGCACAAGGCGAGGAAGCAACCCGAAGAATGCGTCGCAGACGAAATTTTCCCCGGCGAAACCGGCGTGACCGATCTGCTCCTGCGGACAGGTCGGAACGTCCGTTGCCGCATCAGCCGCCTCCGGCTCCTCCCGGGGAGCTTTATGATGTGGAGGGCGCGGTCGAGCTCATGAGAGACGGCAGCGGCTTTCTGCGCTCAGCCAAGACCTGCTACCTGCCGACCCACAACGATCCGTTCATTGCCCAGCAGATTCTGCGCAAATGGCATATGCGGGACGGTGCGTGGATCATCGGCAAGGCCGCGGTGACGGCCGGCGGACGCGGCAACGGCAAACCGCGCCTCCAGGAAATTGAGACCATCAACTCCAAGCCTCCCGAGAAGCACCTGGAGCTGCCTGAATTCCGTCAGCTCACCAGCCTTGACCCGGAGGAGCGCATGATCCTCGAGACGACCCCCGAGGAACTCTCCATGCGCGCGGTGGATCTCATCACGCCCATCGGCCGGGGACAGCGCGGCCTCATCGTGTCGCCCCCCAAGGCCGGCAAGACCCTGCTCCTGAAGGCCATCTCTCTGGCCGTCTCGGCCAATTATCCTGAAATCAAGCAGATGATCCTTCTCGTGGACGAGCGTCCCGAGGAGGTCACCGACATGCGCCGTTCGGTGAAGGGTGAAGTCATCGCGTCCTCCGCCGACGGCTCCGCCGCCGAGCATGTGAAGGTCGCCGAGATGGCCATTGAAAAGGCCAAGCGCTGGGCTGAATACGGGGAAGACGTGCTGATACTCCTCGATTCTCTCACTCGTCTGGGACGTGCCTACAACAATGAAACCCGCGGCAGCGGCAAGATCCTCTCCGGCGGCATCGAATCCACGGCCCTCCAGCATCCCAAGCGGCTCTTCGGGGCGGCGCGAAATATCGAAGAGGGCGGCAGCCTCACCATCCTCGGCACGGTCCTGGTTGATACGGGAAGCCGCATGGACGATGTGATCTTCGAGGAGTTCAAGGGCACCGGCAACATGGAGCTGATCCTCGACCGCCGCCTGGCTGAGCGGCGCATTTTCCCCGCCATCGACATCACGCGCTCCGGCACCCGCAAAGAAGAAAAACTCTACGAGAAAGAAGAGATGGAGTCGATTCATCTCCTGCGCCGCGCCTTCTCCAAGATGGACCCCATGAGTGCCATGGAGAAACTCCTGGAGCGGCTGCAGAAGACTCCGACCAATAAAGATTTCCTGGCATCCATCCGCCAGGCCGCTGGACGTGGCTGAGCCACGCCGACCGGTCTTCGCGCCGGCCTGGGGCATCATGTTGCTGGCGGTCTTCCTGGCCGCTATCCCGCCCGCCTTCCCGCAGGAAACCTCGGTTGCGGATGAGGCGGCCGCGGCCGCCGACCGCGGCCGGCAGCTCTTCGCCCAGGCCGAGTACGCCGCCGCTCTCACCCACCTGGAGCAGGCCCTGGCCGCCGGCCGGCGGGACGGCCAAACCCTTTACATGGCCGCCCGCTGCCAGGAAAAGACACGCAAGCAGCGGGGCATCGTGGTCATGACCGTGACCGAGGCCATCCCCGCTCTCGAGGAGGCGGTGAAGAGCCCGTCTTCCGGGTTGACCGATCACGCCTTCCTGACCGGCGCATACAGCCTGGCGGGCAATGATCCTAAGGCCCGAGCCGCCGGCGGCAAAGGCGTGGCAGCCTTCAGGTCCGGCCGCTTCGGCTCCCTGGAGACCATGGATGAAACGGCCCTGGCAGAGCTGGGCCACATGGCCCTCCTGGCGGAAGACTGGGCTCTAGCCGGCGACAGCCTGACCCTCGTGGCGGATCACGCCCTGGCCGGTGGCGATCCCGATCGTGCCCGGGCGGCCGACGCTCTCCTGGCACTGGGCAAGGGGCAGATTGCGGCCGGCCATCCGGAGAAAGCGATCCCCCTGATCCGTCGCTCCCTGGATCTGCATCCCGATGACATGGACACCATGCTCGCTCTGGCCAGCGCTCTCTTCAAGGCGGGCGACTACGTCGGTGCATCCGCGCAGTGGCGAAATATCAGGCTGGGTGACGTCTCCCGGGCCAATGACGCGATCTATGCCGGCATGATCATGCTGACCCTCTCGCAGGAGAAGAGGCTGCGCAATCCGGATCGCCCTCTTGAGGACCTGACCGCGCTGAACAACGGCGAAATGGAAGCGAGGATGCTGGACCTGGCCGGCCAGATGAGAACCCTCGCCGGGCAACTTCCCGAGACCACGGTCAAACGCGGCTTCAGTACCCAATCGGATGGCAGTGAGGTGCGCGTGACGATGAAAGAGTTCCGCGACCTCAAACTTCGCCTGGCCTGGACCAGTGCCACGTACATCGATCGCGGCATGCCCATCCGGGAGTTCGCCTTCTCCCGCGGTCTGCAGGGGTTCCTGCGCAACTGGCGCCTCCCCCACTTCCAGGACAAGACCCCTGTGGGCAAGGACCTGCAACTGGAGTGGCTCGACGAAAAGCAGCGCGCTGAATACATGGCCCTGGTCGAGGCCCGGGAAGCGAAACGGGCGAAGAGACGAGCCCTGCGCCAGGAGAAGATCCGGCAGAACCAGAAGGAAACCGCAGGCGATTCCTGACGCCCCCGGCCGTGGTCTGCACTCGCGTCAGAGACGGTCGGCCAGTTCCCGCACAAACGGCAACCGCCAGCGCTCACCCTTCAGGGCCTTGAGAATGCACAGGAGTGTCACGCCGAACAGGCAGAGGTAGACCACACCCCCGAACAGGCTGGTGGTCTTACCCAGAAACCAGTGAATCGATCCGGCCAGGGCTTCCAGCATGGACATGACCAGGATCACGCCGAAGGCGACTAGAAAAAAGACCAGGCCCTGGCGGGCATGCCAGCGCACGTACTCACGCCGCGCCGCCAGGAAGGCAACAATGGCCAGCGGCCCCAGGTAACAGAAGACCACCAGGACCTTGTCCTCATCGTTGAGGGGCTCTCCGGTCCCGGCCGGGGCCGGAATGTCAGGTTCGTTCACGGTCATGTACGCCGGTTGATAGCGCGCCACGCCGGAAAAGTCAAGAAATCCCTGTGATAGACTGGCGCCCCGGCCCCTCTCCACCAAGACGATACGCCTGCATGTCCCGCCCCACGCCCATGTTTCAACAGTACCACGACATCAAGTCGCGGCATCAGGACGCCATCCTGATGTTCCGGATGGGTGACTTCTACGAGATGTTCCATGATGACGCCCTCGAGGCGGCTCGCACCCTGCAGATCACCCTCACCACCCGGGGTAAGGGGTCTGTGTCCGAGGCGCCCATGTGCGGGGTCCCCTTCCATGCGGTGGACGGTTACATAGCCCGTCTCACCCAGGCCGGGTACAAGGTCGCCATCTGCGAGCAACTGGAGGATCCGGCCACGGTCAAGGGCCTGGTGAAGCGTGACGTGGTACGCGTGGTGACTCCCGGCACGGTCACCGACAGCCGCCAACTGGAAGCCGGCGAGCCCAATTCCCTGGGCGCGCTGAAATCCGACCCGGGGGGGTGGGGCGTGGCCTGGGTCGACCTTTCCACGGGTGACTTCCGTCTGGCCAGGTTCAGCGGGCCGGGCGCAGCCCAACAGGCTGCCGAGCTGCTGGCGCGCTTCAACTGCCGGGAGATTCTCATCCCTGAAGAGGAAGACCTGGCCGGGACCGGCTCCTTGAAGGGCGTGCTGGTCAACAAGCTGGAGAGCTGGCGGTTCGGTCGCGACCGCTGCCGGGAGGCCCTCACCAGCCACTTCGGCACGGCCCACCTGGCCGGCTTCGGGGTGGAGGAGATGGACAGCGCCATCGGCGCCGCCGGCGCCCTGCTGGGCTACCTGCGCGAGACCCAGAAAGCGGAGCTGGTTCATCTCGACCGGCTGCGTCGCTTCAACGCCGACGACCACCTGCTGCTGGATGAGACCACGGTGACCAATCTCGAGCTTCTGCGCACTCAGCGCGAAGGGCGCAGGCGCGGCTCCCTGCTGGGCCTCCTGGACCGGACAGTGACCGGCATGGGTGGCCGCCTGCTGAAGGAGCGCCTTCTTCACCCCCTGCGCGACCCCGCGGCCATCCACCTGCGCCTGGCCGCTGTGGCCGACCTGGCTGAGCGCGGCGTGGTGCGCGCCACCCTGCGGGGCAAGCTGAAGGAGGTCGGCGATCTGGAGCGCCTCCTGTCCCGTCTGACCCTGGGCAGCGCCGGCCCCCGGGATGTGCGCCTCATGGGGCTCTCTCTGGCCCGCCTGGCCGAGATGGTCCCCCTGGCGGACGAGGTGCAGGCCGAGCCCCTGAGGGACAACCTGAGCCGCCTGGACCCGGTTCCCGAGGTCGAGGAACTGGCCCGCGCCGCCATTGCCGATGAGCCGCCGGCCACCGTCCGCGACGGCGGCCTCATTCGCGATGGCTACGACGCCGAACTGGATGAGCTGCGCACTCTGGGCCGCGACGGCAAGCGCTTTCTGGCTGAACTGGAGGCGCGGGAGCGCCAGGCCACCGGCATCGCCACCCTGAAAGTGCGGTACAACCGCGTCTTCGGCTACTTCATCGAGGTCAGCAAGGCCAACACCGGCAAGGTCCCGGACCATTACCAGAGGCGCCAGACGCTGGCGGGAGCCGAGCGCTACGCCACGCCCGAGTTGAAGGAACTGGAGGAGAAGGTCCTCACCGCCCGGGACAGGAGCCTGACCCGGGAGAGCGACCTGTTCGAAGACGTCCGCCGGCGAATCCTGGCGCACGCCCCTCGCCTGCGGACAGCGGCCCATGACGTGGCACGCCTGGATGTGGCGGCGGCGCTGGCGGAGGTGGGCTCACATCTCAACTGGTGCGTTCCTGAAGTCGACAGCAGCCTCACCATCAAGATCGAGGACGGTCGCCACCCGGTGGTGGAGGAGGCGGTGGGCAGCGACCGCTTCGTACCCAACGCCATCCACCTGGATGGCGGCGCCCGCCAGATCCAGATCATCACCGGCCCCAACATGGGCGGCAAATCGACCGTCCTGCGCCAGGTGGCCATCATCGTTCTCCTGGCCCAGACAGGCTCACTGGTGCCGGCCGGTCGCGCCCGCATCGGCATCGCCGACCGCATCTTTTGCCGCGTGGGCGCCTCCGACAGCCTGGCGTCGGGACATTCAACCTTCATGGTGGAGATGACCGAGACGGCCAACATCCTGCATAACGCCACCCCGGCCAGCCTGGTGCTGCTGGATGAGATCGGCCGGGGCACCGCCACGTTCGACGGCCTGTCCATCGCCTGGGCCGTGGTGGAGCACCTGCACGAAGTCCCCCAGGTCGCGGCCCGCACCCTGTTCGCCACCCACTACCACGAATTGACCGAATTGGCCCTTGTCCTGCCGCGGGTGGTCAACCTGCGCATGACCGCCCGGGAACATGAGGGCCGCATCATCTTTCTCCATCGCCTGGAGGAAGGCGCCGCCGATCAGTCGTACGGCATCCAGGTGGCCGCCCTGGCCGGCGTCCCCCCCGAGGTGGTGGGCCGCGCCCGGGAAATTCTGCACAACCTGGAGGCCGAGGCGGTGGGCCGCGACGGCCGCCCGCGGCTGGCTCGCCACGCCGCAGGCTCGGGTCCGGGGCAACTGGCTCTCTTCGGAGCCCGCCCGGCAGTGCCAAAACTGGGAGGGAAGGCGGCGGCCCTGGCCCGCGCGCACACCGATGCCGCCGACAAGGCGGAGCAGGCCGCACTGAGAGGCCTGCGGGAGATCCGGGTCGAGACCATGACACCGCTGGAGGCCCTGCAGACCCTGGAGCGCCTGACCCGAAACCTGTGCGCCGACAAGCCTATGCTAGATTCTCCCGGTCCAGCAGCCGCCAACAAGGAAGACCAGAGTGCGGCGGCGAGCGCCCCTTCCCGATCAGGACCCGTGAGAGATGTCTGACCAGACTGTTCCAGACGCCAAGGCCCCAGGTCCCGCCACCGGCATGGAAGGCGCCGTGGTGGCCGACAGTTCCCTCTGTTTCATCGATGGACAGAAGGGCCAGCTCGTCTACCGGGGCTACGATATTCACGACCTGGCAGGCCGTGTCTCCTTCGAGGAGACCGCATGGCTCCTGTGGAACGAGGACCTGCCGACCCGCAGCCAGCTTCAGGAGTTGAAGCAGGAACTGGGCCGGCACCGGGCACTGCCGGGGCCCGTTCTGGATCTGCTGCGGGTCCTCCCGGACCGCGCCGGCTCCATGGAGACCCTGCGCAGCGCCATCTCCCTGCTGGCGACACTGGACCCGGAGGCCGGGGACATGACACCTGCGGCCAACCGCAACAAAGCCGCCCGCCTCACCGCGGCCATGCCCACCATCCTGGCCGCGGCGGTCCGCCGCCGCAACGGCGAAGAACCTGTCGACCCCGACGCCGACCTGGGACACGCCGCCAACTTCCTGTGGATGTTGAATGGCCGGCGACCCAGCGAGACGGCGGCCCAGGCGCTGGACATGGCCCTGGTGCTCCACGCCGAGCACGGCTTCAACGCCTCGACCTTCTCGGCACGGGTCACCGCAGCCACGCTCTCGGACCTGCACTCCGCCGTCATCTCCGCCATCTCCACCCTGAAAGGCCCGCTGCACGGCGGTGCCAACCGGGAGGTGATGGAGACCCTGGAAACCATGGGCAGCCTTGAGAACGTGGCCGCGGCCGTTCGCGACAAGCTGTCCCGGCGCGAAAAGATCATGGGTTTCGGCCACCGTGTCTACAAGACCATGGACCCCCGCGCCGTGCATCTCAAGAAGATGGCCAGGGACCTGGGCCACGATGCCGGCGACAGCACCTGGTACGACATGTCGGCGCTCATGGAAGAAACCGTCATGGCCGAGAAAGGGCTCTACCCCAACGTCGATTTCTATTCGGCGGCGGCGTACCGCTCACTGGGCATTCCCGCCGAGAGTTACCCGGCCGTGTTCGCCTGTTCGCGCATCAGCGGCTGGACCGCCCACATCATGGAACAGTATGCCCACAACCGGTTGATCCGCCCCCGGGCCCGCTACACCGGCCCCATGAACAGGACGGTGCGCCCGTTGTCCGAGCGGGGTTAGAAGGCGGCAAACGGATCCCGCAGCCCTCGCAGTTGCGCCGGCGCACCCCGGGCCCCGATCCAGACCTTGAACATCTCCCCCATCCCGCCAGGCTGGATCAGCGCGGTCATCCCCAGACGCCGGATGACCCGGTCCTTCTCCGGGATGTTCTCGCTCTCCAGGGCTTCAATCCGCCCGGCCAGGCCCAGGGCCAGAAGAAATTTCATCTGGCTGGTCATGCCCGCCTCCTGAAAGCCGGCACTGGCGGCGGCCGCGGAGAGAGCCGAGAAATCGACGTGGGCCGTGATGTCCTGATGCCCTGCCCGGGCCAGGAGATCTTCACAGGCCTGATGCCGGTGATACGCCATGGCCGTGCCCCGCGGACGCCGGTAGAGATCCGCCGCCATGTCGCCATAATCAATGGCCAGGATGTACCCCGCTGCGATCCGGGTTGCCTCGGCAGCCAGAAAATCCGGCAACCGGGGGCGCAGTTCAACTTCCTGCCCCGGCTCCAGACCGCCTGCTCCGCCACCCAGCCGAAGCCGGAGTTCTTCCACCAGATTCTCTCCGGCCGGGCAGGGCACTTCCACCAGATCCCCATCCCGCCAGCCGACACGAATCTCCTCCAGTCCCTCCGCCCTGCCCACGACGCGATCGACCGGCAAAGCATCCAGGACTTCATTCATCAGCAGGACGCCCGGGGGGGGATCCGTTGGGGATCCTTCCAGCCAGCAAACCCGGTCCCCATGACCGGCGAGCACCTCCTCTTGCATCCGGCGCAGACCGGCACTGGGCTCGACAATGGCGTAAACGCGCTCCCGGTACAGCGGCGAGGCCTCCCGCTGCCAGGCATCGAGAGCCGCCAGCGCCAGGCTTCCCGTGCCGGCACCCAGTTCCACCACCTGGAAATCACCCGGACTCCCCAGAAGCGAAGACATCTCGGCGAGCTGGACAGCCACCAGCTCGCCGAAGACCGGGTTCATCTCCGGCGCCGTCCAGAAATCAGCACCCTCCCGGCCGATTCCCCGGCCCCGGGTGTAATAGCCATATCGGGGGTGATAGAGACACAGTTCCTGAAAACGGGAGAACGGAAGCGGGCCGGTGTCGCGGATCTCGTCCCGGATGACCTGGAGAAGTTCGGGGTGATGCCCGCCGAATTCCATGGGGCGTCGTGCGTTGGGCAAGGTCGGGATCAGGCTGGAACGCCGGGGAGAGAGACCGCTGGCTGCACTGCCCGCTCGGCTCGCTCTGAAGCGCTGGGACGCCCCTCGGTGATCTGCTTCTGGAGCATCATGATGCCGTTGATCAGCGCTTCCGGCCGTGGCGGACAACCGGGGAGATAGATATCCACAGGGAAGATCGAATCGCAGCCCTGCACCGTCGAATAGGTGCCGTACATGCCACCAGTGGAAGCACAGGCTCCCATGGCGATGACCCATTTGGGGTTGGGCATCTGGTCATAGACCTTGCGGGCCGGCCCCGCCATCTTCTTGGTCAGCGTGCCCGCGACAATCATGAGGTCGCACTGGCGCGGGGTGAAGCGCATGGCCTCGGCCCCGAAACGGGCAAGGTCATAACGCGGTCCCACCGCGGCCATCATCTCGATGGCGCAGCACGCCAGGCCCAGAGGCATGGGCCAGAGGCTGTTCCGCCTCCCCCAGTTGACGATGTCCTGGATCCGCGTCGTGAACAGCAGATCCTTCATGCCACTCGCCTCGGGAGCGCCCGGCGCCGTCACGATTCCGTCCTCAAGCATGCGCGTGACCATGCGAGGATGGTACCCAGCCTTCGTCAGGGACGTCAAGCGCCCGGTCTGGCGCCATTCACCCTCCTGCCTATAATTATTAAAGGATGGCGACCCTGACCGAACGTATCTTCCGGGCGACCCCCAGCCCTTTCAAGGACGCCCTCTGCTCCCTTTACGGCTGGCGCCTGCATCGCAGCAGGTACGGGCGCCGGGAGCGTGACGCGTTTCTCGATGAGTTGCGGCGGGAAGAATTTCTCAATGTGCAAGACGCCGCCCGCCTGAGCATCGAACGGTTGCGCGCCACCCTGGTCAGGGTCTGCGCAGAGGTCCCGTATTATCGCGAGCTGTTCGCCAACCTGAAGATCGACCCGGAACAACTGCCCCTCCCTGAAGGCCTGGAACAGATCCCCATCCTTGAAAAAGCCACCATCCGTGAACGTCCGAAGGATTTCATCAGCGAGGCCGTGAACCGCCAGAGCCTGGAAACCCGGGAGACGTCGGGCACCACCGGTTCACCCATGCCGGTGCGGGTGGACAAGGCCTCGTTGCGCCGCAACTATGCCTATTACAATCTGTTCCGCGCTCGTGCCGGCACGGCTGTAGGCCGTCGTCGCGCCACCTTCAACGGCCGGGTCATTTGCTCCGCCGCCCGCCGACGGCCTCCGTTCTGGGTGAGAGACTGGACCGAGAACAACTTGTTGTTCTCGGTGTACCACATCAGCCCGGCGACGGCGGATGCCTACCTGGAGCGTCTGCGCCGCTTTGCGCCCCAGGAAATCCACGCCTACCCGTCAGCGTTGCTGACCCTGGCCAGACATGCCAGAGCCGGCGGGCAGGCTCTCCCCCACCCTGAGTGCCTGATCGTCAGCGCGGAATCCCTGGGCGCCGATGACCGCGCCTTCCTGAGCGAGGCCTTCGCCTGCCCCGTCTTCAATCAGTACGGCAACGCCGAGATGACCCTGTTCGCGGGAGACTGCACCGAAGGACGCCTCCACGTGGAGACCGGCTACAGCTTCGTGGAGATCCCCGGCGCTCTCCCTGACGCCCAGGGCAGGCTCACGGGAGATATTGTGACCACGGGCTTTGTCAACCGGGCCATGCCTCTCATCCGGTATCGCATGGGCGACACCGTCACCCTGACGTCCGATCCGTGCCCCTGCGGGCGCGTGACACCGGTCCTGCAGGAGGTGGCCGGCCGCACTGACGACCTTCTGATTCTTCCTGACGGACGTCAGATAGGCCGTATGGACCCTGTCTTCAAAGGGCTGACCGGCCTGGACGAGGTCCAGATCATCCAGGAATCCATCCGGCGAGTGCGCCTGGATGTGGTACCTGCAGCGGGATATGGACCCCGGTCCGAAAAGGAACTGCACCGGGCCGTCGCCGACCGCCTGGGGACCGGTGTCGAGATCGTCGTCCGCCAGGTGGAGAGCATCCCGCGCACGGCGGGAGGAAAATTCCGGGCCGTGATCCGGCTGTTTACTCCGCCCGACCCGCCAGCCGGTCTGCCTCCTTTGTGAGGTCGACGAGAGTGTTTTCCAGGTTCACTCGGGACGCTTCCTGGAACTCACGAGTTGAATCCCTGGCGACATACACCGGCTTCCCATAGGTGAAAACGCCCCGTGAAAAGGGGTAAGGCAGCAGGAACCGATCCCATGAGGAAAATCTTCTGGCCGGGTGGGCCGAAAATGCCACCGGCACAATGGGGACACCGCAAAGACGCGCCGCCTGGATGACACCCGGCTGAGCCTGCCAGCGGGGTCCGCGGGGGCCATCCGGCGTGAAGGCGATATCCCAGCCGGAGCGCAGCCGGGACACCAGGGCCTTCAGGGCCGCCCTGCCACCCCGTGAACTGGAGCCGCGCACCGATTCATATCCCAGCCAGTTCATGGTGCGCGCGATGAGTTCTCCATCACCATGATGAGAAATGAGGATGGCCATGCGCTCGCCGGTGTAACAGTACGTCATCATGAGCAACTGGCCGTGCCAGAAGGCGATGATGTAGTTCTGACCCTGGTCCTGCAGGCGCTGGAGTTCTTCCCGGTGCACGTGGCGGATGCGCATGGTGGCGTGCAGCCCCCGGACCAGCCACGCCGCCAGCCACGGCGCCAGGCGCCGGGCCCACCCGGGCTGCGGAATCTCGGCTCCAGACGCTGTCTCGGTCATTTGACGGCCATTGGGTGGGACAACTCCGCCGACCTTGACGGTCGCCATGGCACATCATACCTTGCTTGCAGAACAGGAGGTTTCCAGGTGGCTACCGGCAGAATTGTGATCACGGGCGGTGCGGGCTTCATCGGGTCTCACCTGTGCGAGCATTATGTCAGCGCCGGCTGGGACGTGATCTGCCTCGACAATCTCAGCACCGGCTCCGCCGACAATATCGCCGGTCTCATGGGCAAACCCGGCTTCCACTTCGTGAAGGTGGATGTCACCGAATTCATTCATGTGGCCGGCAAGGTGGACGCCATTCTGCACTTC
>SMYD01000056.1 GCA_004356015.1 Acidobacteriota bacterium
GGCCTGCGCTATGTTGAGGGAAGCGTACGCGTGGATGACCAGCCGGTAACTCCGATCCTGGAAACCGGAGGACGCCTGCGTATCCCCCTGGGCGCCATGGCACCCGGCGAATCCCGGACGGTGCGCCTGGCCACTCTCGTGGGACCGGTGTCGGAATCCCGCGACCTGGTCAACACCGCGCAGGCCGAAGGTGTTTCGGCAGCAGGGACACCGCTGACTTCAGCTCCTGCCTCGGCGTCGGTGAAAGTTATTCCGGGCGTGTTCCGCCGGGAGGCCTATCTTCTGGGCCGCGTGTTCCTTGACCTTGACGGCAACGGCTTATCGGCCGCCACCGAGCCTGGAATCCCGGGCGTCCTGGTGACCCTGGAAGATGGGCGCGGCGCGGTCACGGATATCACGGGGCGGTGGCATATCGAGGGCGTTCGCCCGGGGCTTCACGTCGCTCGTCTGGATCCCGCCACTCTGCCCGCTCCGCTGCGACCGCAGGCGGGCGGAGCGGAATGGGTGGGCGACGCCGACACCCGGTTCATCGAGGCCCGGGCTTCCACTCTGGTCATCGCCGATTTTCCCGTGGCCGGCGACTCGGGCGGCCTTTGTACCGTGCAACTCGGTTCGGCAAGCATTGTGCTCGCCGCGGCAAGCCTTGCCGATGGCGATGGTTATCCGCGCCCTGAATCGGCGGCCCATCTGGATCAGGCCGCCGCATTGCTTCTGCAGACAGACCATGATCTTGGGAACACAGACGCGCAGATCACGTGCTCCGGGGGGAAACTGCCACCTGAAACCATCTCGGAACTGCGCAGCCGCCTGCGCCGCGCCGCCACTGTGTACATGCGAACCGCTCAGTCAGACCTGGAAGTCAACGCGCACAAGACCTGGCAGGAGGGGGGGACCTCGGGGATGGGCACGGAGAGCACCCCCGAAAGGGATGCTTCATTTGAAGAGTTGCTGCGCAACCGGCCGGCCCGCGCCGCCATCATCACTCCCGCTGACGGAAGTACCGCGAGCCGAGGGCGCGTGAATGTGGAAATCGTCTACCCCAACGGTTTCACGCCTGAGCTGACCGTCAATGGCCGCGTTGTTTCCAGCGACCGGATCGGCACGACATCGGTTCTCCCCTCGCGCAAGATTGCTGCGGCCCGTTACATCGGCGTGGAACTTGGAGAAGGCGGAAACGTGCTCCACCTGCGTGCCATTCCGCCGGTGGACGGGGACGCGGCTCCGCAGGAGGCGGAGATCAGGGTCTACCTGCCTGGACAGGCAGTGGCCCTGCGGCTCTCGGTTCCCGAGGGCCGGTGGATTGCCGATGGACATACGCCGCTGATCCTGCGTGTGGAAGCTGTGGATGGCGCCGGGAAGGTCAGCCTCGACCGTGAGATCGTGACCCTGATGATAGAGGGCGCACGCCCTCTGGGTGCCGACCTGAAACCTGAAGAGGAGGGCTGGCAGGTCCGCCTGCAAGAGGGAAGCGGCCAGATCCGCCTGGCGCCACTGCTGACTCCCGGGCAGGCCCGGATCGAGGCCTTCACCGATCGCCTTGAAAGCGAGCTGGTGGTCCCGGTGCTCCCCGGTGGCGGGAAGTGGACGGTGACCGGCCTCGCGGAAGGCCGCCTGGCGGGAGACGGCGGGGTCGAGGGGGACGGCGGCCTGGCACCAGGGCTGGACGACGGGATCAGCGACAGTGGCGGACGCCTCGCGCTCCTGGCCCGCGGCCCCATAGGCGACGCCTCGCGCCTGACGGTGTCGGTGGACACCGACCGTGAACGGGACCGGGACAGGCTCTTTGGACCGTTCGAGCCTGATGCCTTCTTTCCCACGCCCGGTGATGCCAGCGTGCGGGTGGATCAGGCCCAGTCGCAGGGGCGGCTCTTCGCACGCCTGGATGCTCCCATGGGATTTGCCCAGTACGGCGACTTCGCCACCGGATTCAGGCAAACCGAACTGGCTCGATATGATCGCCGTCTGACAGGTCTGTCCGGCGAAGCCACCAGAGGTCGATTCTCATTCGCTGGATTCGCTGCCTCCAGCAGCCAGGTGGTGGTCCGGGATGTCTTCTCACCCGACGGCACGTCGGGACCCTATCTCCTGCGCAGCACGCCGATCGTGGCCCGATCCGAAACCGTCATCTTCGAGACCCGTGATCGCTTCCGCAGCGAAGAAGTCATCACTCGCCAGGTGAAGGTGAGAGACATCGACTATTCCCTGGATCCCATCTCCGGGACCTTGCTGTTCCGCGGTCCGGTGGCTCCCTTCGACCCCGATCTCAACCCGGTGCGCGTTGTGGTGCTCTATGAAACTCGCAGCGGAGGGAAAGACCGGATCACGGCCGGCGGCAGGATGGGCTTCAGTCCAACCCCCAAACTAGAGACCGGCCTGAGCATGGTCCATGAGGAAAGGGATGGCAACCCCATGGACCTCTACGGCATTGACCTGGGCTGGCGGCCGCGACCTGGCCTGCAGGTACGTGCTGAAATCGCCTCCACCGATCAGGGTGAGGGCAGCGCCACGGCCTACCGTCTGGAACTCTCCGGTCGGCAGGGAGCCAACCTGGAGTGGGATATCGCCTATCGCGATCTGCCCCTGGATTTCGCCAACCCGACGCTGCTGGACAGCCCGAACCTGGGCACCCGCCGGGCATCGGCAACGGCCCGCTGGCGACCGTCGGAACTGTGGCTTCTGCGCACCGAGATTCTGAACCAGAAGGACGACAGAACCGGCCTCAAACGGAGCGTGGTAGGTGTTGAGAGTGAACGGCAAATCGGCCGTTTCACGGCCCTGGGTGCGGTCCGCGGTGTCCGCGGTGAGCGGCCGGATGAGGACGCGGTCACTTCCATGCTCCTGGAGGCAGGGGTGCGGGGCCGCCTGGCCCGGCGCTGGACGGCGGAATTGCTCCGACGCCAGGTTCTGGGCAGTGAATCGGTCCCCGGCTACCCCACCCGCACATCCGCCCAGGTCACCTGGGAGATCAGGGACGGCCTGCATGCGGTCCTCCGCCACGAAATCGAATCCGGCGACGGAGACAACCGGGATCGGACGCTCATCGGGCTGGAGAGCCGGCTGGGGCGCCACACGCGCAGTTTCGCACGCTACGCCCTGATGCAGGGAGCCGAGGGCTCAACCCTGAGATCCACCAGCGGGATCGAAACGTCCCTCCCAGTCTCAGCCCACGGCAGCTTGAACCTCGCCGCGGCGCGCATCGACACCTCCCAGGGGGACTCACGCGCTGATTTCACCACCCTGGCTGGCGGCTACGAATATCTGGAAGGTGCCATGCGCCTGTCCACCCGTTACGAACTTCGTCTGGGCGAGATCAGCACACGGCACCTGCTCACCGCCTCCGGCGCCTTTCATACATCGCCTTCATGGACGGTGTTTGCCCGGGAATATCTGAGCCTGCTGGATCCTGATGCCGATGAGACATCCCTCCGCGCCGAGGGGCTCCTGGGGCTGACCTTCCGGCCTCTTGCGGGCCGCTGGCGCGTGCTGGCCCGTGTGGATCATTCCACCATCACGGGACAACCCACCACCGCCGCAGGGGTGGTGCCTGGAATCGATGGCGCCCTCATCCCCCTGCGCCCGGGCCTCGGGTTCGGCGAGCCCCGCAGTGCGCCTGCGGTCAACTTCGATTCCCTGGCCATCACCATCGCCGCCGGCGCTCGCATCGCCAGGGATCAGCGCCTGGCCGCCACCCTCATCGTGCGCCTGGTGAATGACGCGACGTTCGCCGAGGTCCCGTCCACCTTGACGGATCTCCTGTCTCTCCATTACACCGCTGTGGTCCACAAGCGCTGGACTGTGGGCGGCAGCGTACGGCGTTTTTCCCAGGAGGAACTTGATGAGGCCAGCTTTGGCGCCGGCATGGAAGTCGGCTACCTGGCCATGAAGAATCTCTGGCTCCTGGGCGGGTACAATATCTCCGGTTTCAGGGCACCCGACTTCCCCACCAGCGACCGCACCGAGAGAGGGCCGTTCGTCTCCTTCCGCTTCAAATTCGATGAACGGGACTGGATCCCGTGGCGCGCAACAAGACTGGACCTGGACGACGAGTCAGGCCAAGCAGCAACTGAGAAGGCCTCAGAAAGTCCAAGCGATAGCGACCGAGGATGACAAGTGAAGTGGAGTGACCGGCGCAATCTCTACAACTCCACCACAGCCCCGTCACCGACCCCGGCGCGCTGAATGCTCCGCGCGAGCTCCATCAGGACCTCGCTGAGAGTCGGGTGATACCACGGCATCTGGAGCAGGTCGTTCACCGTGCCGCGGTAATACATCACTCCGGACACGATGTGGACCAGATCGTCGGCCCGGGGGCCCAGAATCTGGCACCCCAGGACCTCCCCGCTGGACCGGTCCGCCTGGAGGACCCAGATGCCGTGCTGGACATCCATGGTGATGGCGCGGCCAGTCTGCGGGAAGCGGGCCGTTGCCTCCACGACATCATGGCCGGCAGATGCTGCTTGCTCCCGGTTCATCCCCAGCATGGCCAGGGGCGGATCGGTGAACACGATTTCCAGGCGCAGCCGCCTTTCCACCGGGTGGCTGCCGGCCACCCGGGCAGCACCAAGGCCGGCAGCCTTGCCTTCCCAATTGGCCACATGCAGGATCAGGCGCTCCCCGCTGGCATCACCCGCCACAAACACATGGGGGTTCGTGGTGCGCATCTCTTCATCGCAGACGATGCGCCCCCTCTCGATCTGGATCCCGGCGGCCTCCAGTCCCAGCCCTTCAACGTTGGCCCGGCGGCCGGTTGCCATCAGGAGCCGATCGCCCTCAACCTCTTTCTCTCCGTTCTCTCCCATGAAGCGAAAGGTCACGCTGCTGTCATCCCCGGCCAGGGAGAGCGGACGCTCATAAAGGTGGTGAGTCAGATTCGGTTCTGCGGCAAGCACGATTCGCATCTCATTGGCGATACCCGGCCCTGCATCCTGAAACACCGGCCGGCGGCTCACGACCTCGACCCGGGTGCCCATGCGCGCGAAGAAGAAAGACATCTCCATTCCGATGGCGCCGACACCCACGGTGATCAGACTGCCGGGGCGCTCGACGAGGCGCATCACGGCGTCGCTGTCGATGTGCGGGACGTGCTCGAGCCCCGGGAGCGGGGGCAGGGACGGCACCGACCCGGAGGCCACTACGGCCCCCCGGGTGAACCGATAGGTCGTGCCACCGGCCTCCACCGTCTCAGGCCCGGTGAAGCGCGCGCGGGCGCCCACCACCTGGTAGCCGCCGGACTCGATCCCTTCGACCTTGGCCCTCTTGAAGCGCGCCACCTTGGCGTCCTTGTTGGCCATGATCTGCCGGAAGTCCAGATCCAGTTCGGCGCGACCCACCCCCGGTGTGTGATGGTTTGCCGCCTCATGTACCAGGTGTGCTGCATGCAGCATTGTCTTGGTGGGCATGCAGCCCCGCAGGATGCACAGCCCGCCCAGTTCCCCCTCATTGAACATGACGGTGCGGGCGCCAGCGGCAGCGGCCGTGGACGCTGCCATGCTCCCGGCGCTCCCCCCGCCGATGACAATCACCTCGTATTCCGTGGCCTGGCTCAATCGTTCTCTCTCTGGACACTGCCTGCCGGGGTGGCGGGCATTTTTGCGGGATTCGCGGCTCCTACCGTCCATCCGAGGTATTGCTGCGGACCCGCAACCCCAAGCTGAGATTGCCAGCTTGCCCGGGTCCCGTCAAGCAGGCTCCCCGTCCGACGTCCTCCACCCTGAGTCCAGGATGTTTTCCCGTATCCTCAGGAGGACGCCGGCAGCAAACACGTATCTCTCAGCGGCGCGGAAGAGGCTGGTGGAGGCGGCGGGAGTCGAACCCGATCCCTCCCTTTTCGTTAAGTGGTGACGACGCACGACTTTAGCGCCTAAACCGAA
>SMYD01000057.1 GCA_004356015.1 Acidobacteriota bacterium
CTCTCACCGACATAGACGGTCGGCGTGCCCCAGGACGGGATCGGTTCACGCGTTGTTTTCCACGCCTGCTTGCCATCGGAAAGGCGGTACGCGGCGATGAACGAGTCAGCGTAGACATCGGCCTGAACGATGACAAGATCGTCGTAGATCACGGGTGAGCTGGCGTGCCCCCACCCATAGCTGCGATCGTAGAACCAGCCGGCGTCCAGCGTGCCGATGTCGGTTTTCCAGAGCGGTTTGCCGTCCAGATCGTAGGCCACCAGTAATCCCACAGTCCCGAACAGTGCCACCACCCGCTTACCGTCGGTCACCGGCGTCGAGTTGGCCTGCGTGGATTTCATGTGCCGCTTGGCCCCTGGAACCCGCCGGGCGACCGTCCGCTCCCAGACGATCTCACCTGTGCTCAGGGACAGCCCGTAAATCCTGAAGATGTGCTCTGAATCGTCCTCCACCGAGTCCACATCACCGTAGTTGCCGGTACGGAGGGTGTCATTCCCGGCCGTACTGATGGCCGTGGTCACGAAGATCCGATCTTCCCAGATGATGGGGCTGGAGTTCCCCACGCCGGGGATCGGCGTCTTCCAGCGCACGTTCTCGCCGGTTTCCACGTTCCACACCGCCGGCACTCCCTGGCCATCCGCGACACCCGACGCCTGAAGCCCGCGAAAGCCCGGCCAGTTCCGGGCCTGGAGGCGGACGATCTCCACGGACTCAGCAGCCGGCACCTCGGCGGCAGAACCTTCCCGGTTGGCCTCAGGATCGGCCTGCGCCTGTTCCACCACCCGCTTGAAGTTGAGGGTCTGACCGCCCTGCTGGAGAACCAGCATGCCGATGACACCGGCACTGCCGGAGAAGGACATCTTGATATCCGGAACATCCACTGCTTCGAATTCCGTTTCGGAAAGCGGCCGCAGGCCGATCGCCGGTTGACCTGTCGCCTGAGCAACCATCTTGCCTTCCTCGTGACGCACATCGATGGTCATGCCGATGTCAGCATTCTTGTACGCACCGACATAGGTCTCAAGAAGCTCGGCCGTGACGGAGACTTCTTCACGTTCCACCGGTTTGACGTCTGCTTTCTCCAGCAGGGCAATGATCTCCTCTCCGCCCCCGGCTTCCCGCGCCTTGTCCAGGGCACGGGCCACGTCATCGCTGTCGATCTCATGAGACTTCAGGGCCAGGGCAACAAGTTCCGCGTCATTCTTCTCCACGCCGGCTGTCAACACCTGCCCTGTTCCCTCAGCACCAGCCGCCATGAGAATCTTCATGATCTCGACGTTCTTCTTGAACAGGGCCCAGCCCAGCGGCGTGAAATCATAAAAGTCATCCTTGACGTTCACCTCGGCACCGCTCTTCACCAGGTAGCGGACCACCTCCACCTGTTCGCGATCGCAGGCGTAGGACAGGGCCGTGGCGCCGTATGAGGTACGGACGTTCAGATCCATCCCAGCCTCGTGAAGTCGCTTGATGGTGGCAAGATCACCCCCGCGGGCCGCCTCCCACAGGGCCTCTTCCTGAACGCCTGATATCACCGGCTGGAAGAGAAGGACGGCCAACACGACGAGAAACACGCTCCGAGCTTTCATGGAGAGTCCCTTTCTGCGCTGAGGTGAATCAGCCCCACGATTGTCAGGGGCTGGCAGCTACCAGGCGGCATGGTACTCGGGGCGCAGGAGTTGCCGCAACTGATCCGGCGGGGTCAAATCCTGCCAGTGGATGTCTCCCCTTCAGACCGCGACCCCTCAGTCCTGGGGTGGCAGTTCCGGGATGGGAACGAAACAAGCGGGAAGTCGCCGGATCAACTCGACCCCGAAGACGAGATTGGTGCCATCGCGAGCTCCCTGGCGGCCCCTGTCTTCAGCCCGGGCGTGGGCATCATCCCCAGACGACGGGCGAGGAGGGCTCATGAAGCGGACGGCCATCAAGGCCGGGCAATTCTCCAGGTCAACAGCTCTGGCTTCCTCGACCCCCACCCCGAATCCGGCAAGGTAGTCAGGGTCGCTGTTCACACGGTTGACCACCTGGGACGTCTCCTCCACAGCCTGGTCGATTCTCGCCTGGATGGACGCGTTGAGCTGCTCGGCCTGCCAGATCTCATGTCTCTTCAAGGTCAGATCGTATTCGTCGGGGTAAGGCTCCATCTCCCGCTGGTTCCACGAAGAAGATTCCTCGGCCTGGTCCCGGCGAGAATGCCCCTCGAAAAGGGCCTCAAGCATCCTCACAACCTCTGCGGAGTCCTTCTTCTTGACCATCTGGCGGGGAAGCTCGACTTCCAGCTCGACCCTGCACTGCAACTCCCTGTAGAGCGTGAAGGGACCATCTCCATAGGGTGCGAGAATCTTTTCGGGAATCGACAGGAGCACGTCGATTCGAGAGCGATGCAAGTGGATCTTCTCCACCTTGCCCAGTTCACCAACCTGAAACCGGTACGAGCCGCCGCTCTTGACCAGGTTTCCGTTGATACGATTATTGGTGTACTTCCCCCGGCAGTCAGAATAGGTTTCGATATGGGTGATCACCCAGGCCCCCAGCAGGCGGGCCCGGATCTCCTGTTCCATATCAGCCACGGGAGATGAGATAGGACCAAGAGAGAGGATGGACAACCCAAGTCCGATTCGCCAGATCTGTATTTTCATGGGCGTACCCTCAGCCGTTATTCCATGGCGGCACCATGTCCAGTCTGTTCCCTGCAAAGTTAGAATCCTCAGCCCCGAAGTCAAATCCAGCTCCATTCCGAGGTCGGCACCAGACGACAAAGCGCTGTGGCCCCGGGGTGAGCCCATGAAACGGGTAACACGTCATCAGAGTGAGGAGTCGGGATGACGTTTCCTCCAACAGGTCGATCTCCGTGTCGTCAACGATGGCGAGTGCCTCGACCACCCAGGCGCGGCTTTCACGCCGGGAGGTGAGGATCAACTCATCTCCCACCCGCAACTCTTCAAGAAAGGCGAACCGTGTGTCCCGGTGGCCGGTGAGGACGCAGTTTCCATCGCTGTTGGGAGGAGAGGTGCCATCCAGATGCCCGACTCCGAATGCCAGCGACGAGCCTGACGCGCCGGTCAGGACATAACGCCTGACACCCAGCCGTGGCACCTCCAGGGATGCCACGGGATGGACGTCTGCCCAGCTCCAGGGACGGTGCACTTCCCCATCCTGTACATGGGCCGCGAATGCCCGGGCGATCAAATGCTCGGCCAGGATCCCCTTCGCCCCCATCCATGTGCTGCGCCCAGCCAGGAACAAGAAGCCCAGGGCAAGGGTGACGGCGATTGCATCCAGCAACCAGGCCGCCGTTCGGTGTCTGCGGTTCATGTCCCTCTCCCGGGCCGGCCACGCCGTAGAGCGTGTCCCACAAGACCTGTGACTCCGGCTGCGATGGCGCAGAGCATCATGACCAGGCGCATCAGGGGCTCATGTGTGCCGCCCAGCGGCAGCTGGCCTCTGCCCGGGACGGCGCTGGCCACCCGGATCTGAAGGTTGACGCCATCCGCCGTCGGGAATTCCTCCACCGCCACCAGGCTGGTATAACGGGTCACGATCCCGAAGCGGCGCGACACCTCGATGACATCCCGGCGCACCAGGTCCGGGTCGGCCCCTTGGTGCAGGGAATCCATGAGGTCGCCCGCTTTATGGCGCGCCCAGCGCGTGGCGATGCCCGTGGCGTGACCTGGGCTGCCGCCAAGATCCAGGACACGGCGGATGGGCCCGCCGGCGAGCCGGCCACTCAGGACCACGCGCCCCTGGCCTGCGCCGGGAGCGAACCGAGCCGACAGGATGAGCGGTTCCCCCGCATGAAGATCGGGAAGGCGCTGCGGGTAAGTATCGGGAGGCACGTCTCCTTCCCATGTGAGTTCAATGTCGGTCATGACCGGTCTCGACAGGCGCGACAGGAACAGATCGATCTGGTTCCCGGCCTGATCGACACGCGAGATGAAGTCGCACAATCCCTTCCCTGCCTCCGCCATCTTCCGCATCAGGTAGCGGTTGGGCGCGGCCCCGATGCCAAGGGTGTGCAGTCGCGCCTTCCCGAGGCGAGACCGAATCCGCTCCAGGACGGCATCCTCGGTGCTCACGGCCCCGTCGGTCATGAACACGATGCGCTCCACCCGCCAGGTCTCATGGAGCTCCACCAGTTCAAGAGCGGCTTCCAGGGCGAGGTCGATGCGTGTGCCCCCACCTGCCGTGAGACCCTGAATCCAGCTATAGGCCTGCTCCCGCTCGACCTCGCTCGCAGCCACATAGTCATCCGCAAACACCCGTACACCGTCATTGAAGGCCAGGATGTTGAAGGCGTCGTCCGGGTGCAGGCGCTTGACGGCGGCGGCCAGTGCCGCTCGCGCCTGCCTCATGGACGGCCCGCTCATGGAGCCGGAGACATCGACGACGAACAGCGTCTCCGTGGCCAGGCCGGTCATCTCGGGAGCGTGCGACGGCGGGAAAACCATCAGCAGGGCGTACCGGGTTGCGTCCCGGTCCTCGACCAGGAGAACCGCTTCGGGTTCGTGACCAACCTGTGGAGTGAACCGCAGATGAAAGTCCCTATCTGCCGCGAACGGTGCTCCCGACTCCGCCTCGATGACCAGCACCTCATTGTCCCACCTCGATTCGATGTCATGGGATTTCGAGGTCACTTCCGCCAGAGGCAGCCCGGCCTGGAGCCGCACGGTCAAGGTTGCCCGAGGCGGCGCTGCCACGGCCGGCAGGATGGTCTGGCCCGACCTGTGATCGGCGTCGGAACCCGGACTGGGGGACGGACCGTAGCGCGAGGAATAGGTCAGCGGAAAAACCAGCTCGAACGTCCCACTCGCATAGGTCAGTTCCTCCACATACTCCAGGCGTACGTGGACTTCTTCGCCCGGATTCACACCGGCCACGGCGATGGTGAACAGATTCGGCCGTTCCTGTTCCAGGAGCGCCGCCTTACGCCCTTCCCGGCGAGCCGTCTGGTAGGTTTGCCGAGCAGCCTCCTTCTCCTTGATGACGGAGACGATGCGCCGCTCGCCGATCCGAATTTCCATGTGATGGACGGCCGCCTTCTCCGGCAGAGGAAAGACATAGACGGCTTCGATGGTTTCCAATGTCGGATTCTTGAAGGCCTGGCTCACGGTCCCGTGCACCATGAGTCCGGTGATATCGATCTCCACATGGAGGTCCAGCATCGGCAGGGGTTGACGAGACCCGGGTGGACCCCAGAGGAGCATTCCGGTTCCGAAACCCTCGGGCGCCTCCCCCACCCCCGGGGTTGACATACCGCGGACGGCCGGAACAACTCCGGCCTCGGCAGGCACAGCCAGCGCCGAGGCAGACAGGCCGGCCGTAGCACACACCAAAGCAACGGCCATGTGGAACTGCGACCCACTCATCAGTTCTCGGATCCAGATAGCAATTTTCATGACATGTCCTCCCGCTGTTATCAGCAGGACAACAGTGCATTACGCATGCCAGGAGGCTGGGTACCTGTTTTCATGGATTTGCGGGAACCGACCTCGCACGACCGTGTCTGAGCGTCCCAGCGGCGTGTCAGGTGAGCCACCAACCTCCGGCAGGAGATGTGGAAACAGGTGCGCTCCAGACTCGAATAGAAACTGTATGACCCGGGTGGTGGTTCGAGTTGACCCTACCGTGAGGCCTCCATAAGTGGCGACTCCCGCGCCTGTTCCCTGCGTCATCTAACCAGGATGTCCGCCCCGTCTCCTTCCAGGCGGCTATTCTCTTTCGATCATCTCGAAACATTCCTGAGGCGAGGGAGAACTGATGAAGAAGACCCTGAAAAGAACTGTCATGGCCTTTCACTCGGGCTCGGCGGGGTGGTGCTCCTATTCATTGTTCTCGTAGCTATCCCAGTTCCGGAGCCCTTGACGCCGAATTTCTGCACCGGTCACCTGGCCATCCACAGTGTCATCTTCGGCGGCATTCTCTATACGCGTGCGGATCTGGATCAGGCATCAAACTAGGTCGAGAGCAATGCCTCCAGCCTGGGACTCGCCGCCAAGGTCATCTGGGCAGATAAAGGGCCGTGGACATATGGAGATGCACGGGCGCTGTGTTTAATTAACCAGTCCGTCCCGGATCTCGACTGTGCGGGGGGCCCGCTTCGAAATCGCCGGGTCGTGGGTGATGATCAACATGGTGGTTCCCTGCTGCCAGAGTTCCTCAAACAGGCTCAGGATATCGGTACCTGATGAGGTATCCAGGTTTCCTGTCGGTTCATCGGCAAGAATGATGTCCGGATTCATGGCCAGGGCACGGGCTATGGCCACTCTCTGCATCTGCCCGCCGGACAGTTCGGTGGGCTTGTGGTGCATCCGGTCGGCCAGCCCGACCCGGTCCATCAACTCGATGACCCGCTCCTTCCTCTGCTTCCGGGAGCGGCCGCCGAACAGCAGCGGCATTTCCACATTCTCGTAGGCAGTGATCTGGGGGAGAAGGTTGAAGTTCTGGAACACAAACCCGATCCGCCGGTTCCGGATATCAGCCAACTGGTCCCGGCCCAGCCCGGAGACCCTTTCACCTCTGAGGAGGTAATCACCGCTGGTGGGTGTATCCAGGCAGCCGATGAGGTTCATCAAGGTGGATTTCCCCGACCCTGATGGGCCAACGATGGCCACAAACTCACCCGGTTCCACAGTGAGATCAATGCCCCGCAGGGCTTCCACCTTGATCTTACCGGTGTCGTAGGCCTTGGTAATTCCGCTCATGTGAATGACGGCACCGTTGGAGCCGTCATTTCCGTTGCCTTTGTTCCGGAACATACGTTTCAAGTTCATCATTCGTACCTCAGCGTTTCCGCAGGATCGATGGCGGCGGCACGCCGTGCCGGGAAATAGCCGGAAAGCAGGCCGATGATCCCCAGGACCAGGGCGGAGGCGATGCCGATGGGGATCGACAGAGTCGGTTTGCCCATGAGTTCCAGGGCCATGTTGCCCTCGGTGGGTATCATGCCCAGAAGGGTGACAATTGCCAGCGCCATGAGCATACCGATGAGACCGCCCATGAGGGTGTACACCAGCCCTTCCAGCACGATGGGACCGGTGATCCAGGACGGCCGGGCGCCCAGGGCCATCTTGATCCCGATTTCACGGGTTCGTTCCTTCACCACCGCATACATGATGTTGGCCACGCCGACGCCACCCACGAGCAAGGTCAGAGCGCCGACGATCCCCAGGAACATCTCGATTCCCAGAGCCATGGTAGAAGTCATCTGCGTCCCCTCCACCGTGTCCCAGGTGGAAAACACGGCGGGGTCTTCCGGATCGAACAGGTACTTTGCCCCCAGCACCTCGTGCACCTGGGTAATCAGATCCTTGATCCGGGCCGGATCCGCAGCCTTCACCACCACGTGGGAGAGTCGATCCCTGCCGAACTGGGACTTGTAGGTCGTGATGGGGATCACGGCGTGGTCGCCTTCCATCCCGCCGTAATTGCCCATCATCACCTTCGGGATGATCACACCGACCACGCTGTACGGCATCTTGTTCAGCATGACCTGCCGGCCCACCGGATCATTCTCAGCGAACAGGTCCTTGGCCAGATCGTCTCCCAGAAAGATCACCCGGCGGCGAAGGCGCTGGTCGGTCGGGTTCAGAAAGCGACCGCCGACCTGTGGGATATGGTTCCGGATCTCGCCGTAGTCATGGGTGGCTCCGATCACACGGGCTGTACGGGTGCCGAATTCCGTCTCAAGAAGCACCGACCCGTTGTGCATCTCCCCCGCAATGCCGGCATGGCCTTCCAGCCGTGCTTTCAGCAGGGCGATGTCCTCGATCTTCGGTCGCAGGGGCCGGCCGGCCGGCAACCCTTTCCATATAACGCTGGTCTCACCGGGCCACATGATCGCCAGATTGCTCCCCATCCCCTGGGACCCCCGATACAGGCTGATCTTCAGCCCCTCGCCGAACGAGAGCATCAGCAACAGCGCCAGTGTGCCCCAGGCGATGGCAGCAATGGTCAGGACTGCCCGCTTCCCCTGGGCGGAGGAGGAACGAGCGAATAGTTGGAGGATCATCCAGGGTCTGGCCATCGCTCAGTCCTCCTCAGGTTTTCATTGCGACCACAGGGTCCAGACTGGCGGCGGCCCGGGCCGGGAACCAGCCTGCCAGCATCCCGATGGTGCCCAGAAGGCCGATGGTGATGGCTGCAATGCCGGAGGTCAGTGCCGGATCGCCGATGAAATCAGTCAGCCCCGCCGCCGGCACCGCAGCGCAAATAGCGACGGTGATCCCGATGCCCAGAAGACCACCTGTTGCGGTGATGATCAGGGTCTCCAGCATGATGCCGCCCAACACTGACCAGGTGCGGGCGCCGAGAGCCATCTTGATCCCGATCTCGCGTGTCCGCTCCTCCACGACCACGTGCATGATGTTGGACACGCCGATCCCGCCCACCACCAGGGTCAGGGAGCCGACGATCCCCAAAAACAGATTGAAGATCAGCATGAAGCTGTCCATGAACTGCATCATCTGGGTGGTGTCCCAGACCTTGATCGCTTCTTCGTCTTGCGGGTCAAAGCGATGCTTCGCCGCCAGGATGGCAGCAACCTCCTCGATAGCGGCGGAGGTTCTGGCCACGGATTTGGCGGTATAAATGAACTGATCGATGTACTGCTGCCCGGTGAGGGCACGGAAGGTCGTCTCCGGGATGTATGCCATTCTGTCGTCGGGCCCGGAGTAGTTGGACGTCTGTATTTTCTTCTTCATCACTCCTATCACCAGGAAGGGCGATCCACTCAAGCTCACCGTCCTGCCGACCGGCTCTTCGTCGCCGAAGACATTTTCCGCCAGCTGATTCCCCATGAACATCACTCGCCGTCGCTTCTCCACATCCAGCGGATTCAGAAACCGGCCCCCTTCCCGGGGAATCAGGTTTCGCATCTCGCCAAACGGCACGTCCACTCCGGAGACCCCCACCGCCCGGACCTGACGACCATGCTGCAGTTTGAGGGTGCTGGAGAATTCCACCGAGATCGCATCGATGTGGGTCGATCGCTTCCGCAGCAGATCCACATCCCGCTCGGTGAGCAGGATTCGCCGGCCCTTACCCAGTCCCTCGAAAGGGACCGAGGTCAGAGACGGCCAGGTGATGACGATCCCATTCCCCAAGCCAGCGGTGGTCTTGGCCATCTGACGGTGGAGACCTCCGCCAAAGGCCAGCAGCAGACTGACCGCGGCGGTCCCCCAGACCAGGCCAAAGAGAGTCAAGGCCGTGCGGAGCTTTTGGCTTCCCAGGTCCCGCAACGCCTGACGCAGAAATGACGGCATGATGGGCACGACCGCGACCTCGCCCTAACCGAGGACATCTCTCGGCGGCAGTTCCAC
>SMYD01000058.1 GCA_004356015.1 Acidobacteriota bacterium
CACGACCAGCCCTAACCTACGCCAGTCACGCGACTTGCGGCGGCATCTCTGAGAACGACTCGCGTTAACCTACGGGTCGCCTGTTTTGTCTGGAGGTGGGTTTGGCTCCTGAGGAGGGACTCGAACCCCCGACCCAGCGGTTAACAGCCGCTTGCTCTACCAACTGAGCTACTCAGGAACGGAAATGGCTGTAAGTCGTTGAAAATATGACGACTAAACGCCTTGGTGCGGGCAGAATATACACTCCGGCCGATTCTCCGTCAACCAAGCGCAGCCCTCTCCCCGGCCCCGGCAGGTGCGAACTGGTTCCTTCCCATGGCATTCCTGCCTCCGGTTCCGTCCGCTTCCCCATCTGGAGGGACAAGCGATTTTCATGAAAATTCTATTTGACAAATAGTTTTGTCTATTGTAGATTTCTGGACATGAAGAGAACCGCACGCCCCGAACAATCCGTCGCCCTGCTCCAGGATCCTGCCCAGGTCGCCGCCATCCTGCCGGCCTTGCGCCGCCGCCTCCTGGAAAGCTTCACCGGTCCCGAGTCGGCGGCCGGTCTTGCCCGCCGTCTCGAGATGCCGCGCCAGAAGGTCAACTACCACCTGCGTGAACTGGAGAAGGCCGGCTTGCTCGAGATGGCCGGCGAGCGCCAGGCACGGGGCTGTACTGAGCGCTTGCTGCGCCCTGCCGCCCGCGCCTATCTGGTGAACCCTGAGATCCTTGGCGATCTGGCCAGCGACCCCGACAGCATTCAGGATCGCTTCTCCAGCAGCTATCTCATTGCCGTGGCCGCGCGCATCATCAAAGATGTGGCCACTCTCCGTGACCGAGCCAGGAAGGCCCGCCGCAAGCTGGCGACATTCACCCTGCAGACCGATATCGGTTTCCGCTCGCCGGCTGAGCGCACTGCGTTCGCCGATGAATTGACCACCACCCTGGCCCGCCTGACGGCGAAGTACCACAGCGACGCGCCCGGCGCGCGCAGCTATCGCTTTGTGGTCGGGGGACACCCGGTGATCACCCGGGGAAGGAGCAACTCATGACCGCCGAGACAGAGAAAGACACGACCCGCGCCCACGAACACGAGTTCACGATGGATGCATCCCCTGCCACGGTGTGGAAGGCCATCACCGATGCAGAAGAACTGGTCAACTGGTTTCCCATGGAAGCCCAGGTGGAGGCCGGCGTGGGGGGCAGGATCAACTACGGCTGGGCACCTGAGATGCAGAACCCCTGCCGGATCGAGATCTGGGCGCCTCAGAGCCACCTGCGCACCTCTTGGATGGAGCCTGTTGCCGGCAACGCCGATGGCACGCGCACCGCCAGCGTGGTGGACTGGTTCATCAAGGGCGATGGCGGCAAGACCATCCTCCGCCTGGTTCACTCCGGCTTCGGATCAGGAAGCGAGTGGGACAACGATTACGACGGTTCGAATCGCGGCTGGAACTACGAACTGCGCAGCCTGCGCCATTACCTGAAATATCACCTGGGGACGCAGCGTAAGATGATCGCTGTGCGCCAGGAGACGACTCTCTCCCCGTCCGAGGTCTGGAAGCGGCTCATGGGGCCCAACGGCCTGGCTCCGGCCGCCGGTGACAAGGCGCTCACGGAAGGCCACCCCTATCTGTTCAAGAGCGCTGCCGGTGATGATTTTCAGGGGGAGGTCATCCTCGCCGATCCCCCGCTCAGCTTCGCCGGCACCGTCACCAACATGAACAACGCGATCTTTCGATTCGCCCACGAAACCTGTTCCGGCAAGCCCGAAGCATTCGTGTTCATCTCAACCTGGGGTGTTTCTGAAGAGGACAACAAGAAGGTGGAGGGACGCCTGCGGAAGATGCTCCAGCAATTGTTCGCCTGAATCATCATCCACAGAAACTTCTGTAAATTCTTGTAACTAATAGCAAATACAGACTTTCACGTATTGCTTCGCCTTGTTGAGCATGCTTATCATAAGCGCCCACACAAGCTCACCAAGGAGTTCTCATGACCGACAATGGCACCAGTGTCGCGAGTCTGCTGGTCGAAGAGGCATCTTCCCTGCCCAGTTCGACAGGTCCCGCCTGCGCTCACCTCAAGCCCCTCCTGGGCGCCAATTTGTTGTGGTTCGGGCGCGCCCTGACTCGCCGCTTCGACGCCCTCCTGGCGAAGCGCAGCCATGGCCTGACCATGGCCCAGGCCCGCATTCTCTTCACCCTTGATGGATCCGGGCCCATCACCCAGAAAGAACTGGCCCTGCGCACCGAGGTCGAGCCGCCCACCATCGGCCGCACCATCGGCATCATGGAGCGCCAGGGATTGGTGCGCCGCGCCGGCAACCCCGATGACCGCCGCCAGCGCGTGGTGCAGTTGCGCTCCGCCGGACGCCGGCAACTGGATCAACTGGTCAATTTCTTCGAAGAGACCGAGGCCTGGCTGACCCGGGACATCCCCTCCCAGCGGGTGGACCAGCTGGTCACCGAATTGTCGTCCCTGCGTGAGCGCATGACGGCGGAGAGCGATGTGAACGGGTGCGGCGGGCGGGCGGCGAGCCCCGATGATGCAATGGACAAACAATCATGATGAGATTCTCTCTGACCGGAATTGGGACAGGTACCATGGACATGAGAACGACACTCACCGCCGCACTGTCTCTGACAGGATTCGCAGCCCTGGTCCTCCTGCCGGCGCCACCGGCTCTCGCTCAGGAGGGCATGCCGCCGGCAGCGGTGGTGACGGCCAGGGTCACCGTGGGCACTATCTCGGAAGAGATCACCCTGGCAGGCACCACCCGCCCGATCCGCGACAGCCTCATCGCAACCGAGGTGGACGGTCGTGTTCTTGCGCGGCGAGTGGAAAAGGGCGACTTCGTCGAAAAGGATGGCATCCTCTTTGTTCTCGACCAGGTTCGCCTGGAACGAGCCCTGGACCTGGCCCGGGCAGAACTGGAAGAGGTCAAGGCGCGTCTGGAACGTGCGACCCGCCAGGAGGAGCGTGCTCTGGAACTGCACAAGAAACAGGTCCTGTCCTCCAGCCTCATGGATGAAGCGGTCAGCGAGCGCCGCGCCCAGGAGAGTCGGAGAGAACAGGCCAGAGTCCAGATCGAGGCCATCAAAGACGACCTGGCACGTTGCCTGATCCGCGCCCCATTCGCCGGCGTGGTGACCGAACTGTACACCGAGGTGGGCCAATGGCTGCGCCAGGGTGAACCCATCGTCCGCCTGGCCGATTTCGAGACCATCGAGATCGTCGTCAATCTGCCGGAGCGCTATTACGCCCAGGTCGTCAAAGATGCCGACGCGCCGGCCACCTTGGCTTCGCTGCCCGATCTCACTCTGCAGGGCAAGGTGTTCGCGGTGGTGCCCCAGGTGGAAAGCGCCGCCCGGACTTTCCCGGTGCTGGTGCGTGCGAGCAATCCCGACAGTTCCGTGGGCGGCGGCATGTTGGCGCAGGTCACCCTGACCCTGGGGCGCAGCGTGCAGATCTTGCAGGTGCCGCGGGATGCCCTGGTGGTCAGCCAGACCGGCACCGTGGTCTACAAGGTGGAAGGCGACATAGCAACACCGGTGCCGGTGGAGAGCGGCCGCGCCGCCGGTACGCTGGTGGAAGTCCGCGGTGAAGGCCTGCAGGAAGGAGACCAGGTGGTGGTGCGCGGCAACGAACGCCTCATGCCGGGACAGAAGGTCGTCGAGAACGATGGCGGCGATGCCGCGTCCGGCGGGGCCTTGGCGGCGGGGAGCCGCTGATGGGCATCATCCGCTTCGCCATCCGCTACCCCATCACGGTGGCCGTGGGGGTCATCCTGGTGGTCATGTTCGGCCTGGTGGCCCTGACCTGGGTTCCGATTCAGCTCACGCCCGATGTAGATCGGCCTCAGATCACCGTGCAGACGGTGTGGCCCGGAGCCAGCCCTCAGGAGATCGAGCGGGAGATCATCGAAGAGCAGGAAGACCAGCTCAAGAGCCTGGCCGGCCTCATCAAGATGGAAAGCCTGTCGTCGGAGAGCTTTGGCTCCATCGTCCTTGACTTCTCAGTGGGTACCGACATCGACGCCGCCACGTTACGGGTCTCCAATCGCCTTGAGCAGGTGCCCTCCTATCCGGCTGACGCCAACAAGCCGGTCATCTTCAACGTCGACTCCAATGCATCCGCCATGGCATGGTTCATCATCACGGCCCTGCCGGGCAACGACATCGACATCCAGACGCTTCAGGACTTCCTCGAGGACGAGGTCCGTCCACAGATCGAGCGCGTTCCCGGCGTGGCTCAGTCCAACGTCCTCGGCGGGCGAAAACGGCAGATGCAGGTCATTGTCGACCCGGATCGCATGGCCGTGCGCCGGCTGACCATGAGGCAGGTGGCGACGGCTCTGGCCAGCGAGAACAAGGACTATTCCGCCGGCAGTTTTGACGAGGGCAAGCGCCGCTACGTGGTGCGCACGACTGGCGATTACAAGACCCCGCAAGAGATCGAGGATGTGATCATCACCACCATCGACGGCACGCCGGTCTTCGTGCGCGATATCGGCCGAGTTGAGCTGGGCTACCGCACTGCCGGCGGCCTCGTACGCCACAAGGGGCGCATGGCCCTGGCCATGAACGCCCTGCGCGAGTCGGGCACCAACATCCTGGACGTGATGAGTGGCGTCCGCGCCACCATCGCCGATCTCAACGCCAACACACTGGCCTCGCGGGGACTGCACATGGAATTGGTCTACGACCAGACCGAGTACATCGATTCTGCCCTGGGCCTGGTGAAGTCCAACATCGTGCTGGGCGGAGGACTGGCTATCCTGGTGCTGATCCTGTTTCTGCGCTCGTGGTCGGGCACGTTCACCGTCGCCATCTCCATCCCCATCGCCGTGGTGGCCACCTTCCTGGTCATGGCCATCATGGGCCGCACCATCAACGTCATCTCCCTGGCCGGGTTGGCCTTTGCCGTGGGTATGGTGGTGGACAACTGCATTGTTGTGCTTGAAAACATCTTCCGTCACCGCGAGATGGGCAAGCCCCGGTTCGAGGCGGCCCTGGATGGGTCGGTGGAGGTATGGGGCGCGGTGCTGGCCTCGACCCTGACCACCATGGCCGTCTTCCTGCCGGTCATCTTCGTGCAGGAAGAAGCCGGGCAACTCTTCCGTGATATCGCCCTGGCCATCTCCGCCGCGGTGTTTCTCAGCCTGCTGGCGGCCATGACCATCATCCCCACCCTGGCCGCCCGCATCCTGGGGGCCCGGGATGAAGACAGCCGCGGTAAGCACCGCACCAGCGCCGAGGCAGCAGCTCACG
>SMYD01000059.1 GCA_004356015.1 Acidobacteriota bacterium
CCTTGAAGGCCGCGTCCAGATGGGCGAAGCGGCCATCCAGAACCTCGATGGTGTTGGTATGGAAGATGTCGGTGTCGGCACCGCGGTGGGCCAGCAGGGATGCGTACGGAGATTTCTCCAGGGCATCCAGCAGTGAAATATCGCGCTGCCAGGTGCCGTCGCCGTCCAGAATGGTGATCTGGTCATCCAGAATCGGTTCGCCGGGATGGAGATCCGGGCGCCGGCGTTCTTTCCAGGTCAGGGTGTAGATGGAGCCGTCGGGATGGACCTCCAGGTCATGATGCACATGGCGGTCGTAGGACCAGATGACCCGGGATCGAGAATCCAGCTTCACCAGGCCCAGGCCGTCGTAAATGGCCAGGAGGCTGCCATCGGGAAACAGGTGGACGCGCCGCCAGCCCTCAGCCCGCACGATTTTCTTTCTCCGGGGCCAGACCTGGTGGAACTCGCGCTGCCAGGTATGGAGAATCCGGCCGTCCATGTCCATGAGACGGGCTTCGGCAGCGTGACCTGAGATCGTCAGGTTCAGTCCGGGCGAAGCAGCGTCAGGGTCGTGGTGGATGACGCCCGACTGTGAGGGGGCCGCATCATGCCCCGCCAGATAGCCCAGCGTTGCCAGGCGGCGGCGAAAGTCGGCATCATCCAGGGCCGTCGAGCTGTCCTCAAGATCGTCACCGGGCAGGGTTGCATCCGCCGGGCGGGCCGCAGTGTCTGGAGCCTGTACCGGCCGCCATCGGCCGGGGGGAGCCGCGTGGGCCGCTGACGTAGAATGACCTGCGTTGTCCGTGAGACGGGCGACCATGCGCTCCCATGAGATGAACGGGGCATGGATGGAGACCAGGCCTGTTGCGAAGCTGGCGGCCAGCAGGAGAGGTGGACCCATGAAGAAGAGGAACCGTCGCCGCATGATGAACTCATCATGACAGAGATCAGAAGGAGATGGTCCCGCCGTTTCGTGCGGGGTGTCATGGCTTATCTCCCCGGGGTGATCTTCGCGCTGGTCCTTGCGGAGATGGCCCTGCGGATCATGGGCCTGGGTGATCCGGCTCAGGCCCGGGGGCACCGGGAAGAGGAGCAGCGCCTGTTCGGGGACCTCAGCAACGGGGCGTACGAGCCGGGGAGCCGCCTGGTCTACACCTATCCGGGGAATCCGCGGGGATATTTCGATGCCAATAACCAGGTGGTGGGTTCCATCAACCAGTACGGCTACAGGGGCCCGGCCCGTGCCCCCTACGAGCGGCCCGTGGGGCCTCGCCTGGCGGTCCTGGGGGATTCATTCACGCTCGGGTATGGCTTGCGCGATGAGGATACCTTTCCTGCCCAGCTGGAGAAATTCCTGAGGGTCCGGCACCCGGAAACCGAGGTGCTCAATTTCGGCGTGGCGGCCTTCGGCACACGGACCGAAGTGGACTATCTCCAGGGCTATGTGTTGAAGTTCCATCCTGACGTGGTCCTTCTCTGCCTTTTTCTCAACGACGCAGGCCGGGAGGGGACGCGCGGTTTTCTCTCGCCCGGTGGCGGGCGCTGGTGGCCCGCACGGCGTTATTCGTATCTGCTCAACCTGACCCTCACCCAGGTGCGGCGCTACAGGGTCGGGCGAGAGTTGATCCATCACTACCGTCGGGGGTATGAACCGGACAGCGAGGCATGGCTAGAGGTTCAAGCCGAGCTGTTGCGGGCCCGGGACCTGTGCCGGGAAAATGACTGCCGCCTGATCCTGCTTGTTTATCCGGTCCTCTACCGGCTGGATGATTACCCGTTTCGCCAGGTTCATCTGAATATCGGCTCGTTTGCTGCGTATGCAGATATACCGTTCATCGATCTCCTGCCCGCATTCAAAGGAGCGACCGCGAGTCACTTGTGGAACCATGCGACCGATCAGCATCCCAACCGGCAAGCGCAGCGCCGGGTAGGAGAATGGCTGGCGGAGCAACTTGAACCGTGGATGACTGCACGATCCGGAGGGAGTGCTCATGACCCTGTTCCGTAGGACTGTCTTCTGCCTCGCTCTTCTCTGGGCTTCGAGTCCGGCGTGGGCCGCGGACCCTACTCTTGCAGGTCACTGGGAAGGGGTCATCGAGGTGCCGGGCAACACCCTCAAACTGAACCTCGACTTCACCCTGACCCATGAGGGCTGGCAGGGGGATATCAGTATCCCCGCCCAGGGTGCCCGGGATATGCCCCTGGAAGGAATTTCTCTGGAAGGACGCAAGGCCACCTTTGCCATGGCAGGGGTACCCGGAAACCCGACCTTCACTGGCACCCTGAGTGAGACGGGAAACGTCCTTGCCGGAGATTTTCTCCAGGGCGGGCAGACCTTCCCCTTCCGCCTGGTGGCCACAAGGGATGCCACCGCCCGCGTGGCCGCGGCTCTCAAGAGTCTGGACGGCATCATCAATCCGGCTCTTGAGGACTGGAAGACTCCCGGCCTGGCTCTGGGGGTGGTGGCCGGGGGCAAGGTGGCCCTGGTCGCGGGGTACGGGCTCCGGGATGTGGAGCAGACGCTGCCGGTGACGCCGGACACTCTCTTCGCCATCGGCTCCGCCAGCAAGGCCTTCACGACCTTTTTGCTGGGCACTCTGGTGGATGAAGGTCTCCTGCAGTGGGATGAGCCGGTTCGCACTTACCTCCATGATTTTCAGCTAGACGACGAGTACGCCTCCGCTCATCTCAACACGCGTGACATGACCAGTCACCGCTCCGGGCTGCCGCGACATGACCTCACCTGGTACAACAATGAGAGCATCACCCGGGCCGAACTGGTCCATAACCTGCGCTATCTGCCGGCCAACAAGGAGCTGCGCGAGACCTTCCAGTACAACAACCTGATGTTCCTGACCGCCGGATATCTCATCGAACAGTTGACCGGGCAGACGTGGGAGGAGAGCGTTCGCAAGCGCATCTTCGATCCTCTGGGCATGGACCGCAGCAATTTCGATGTGGCCGTTTCGCAACTCGATAGCGATCATGCCCTGCCCTATGTGCAGAGAGGGGATGAACTCCAGAAGGTCGATTTTCGCCCCATCACGGTCATGGCCCCGGCCGGTGCCATCAACTCGAGTGTGAGGGAGATGACCCGCTGGCTGCTGGTGCAACTGGCGGAAGGAACTCTGGATGGCGAGAAATTGATCGACGCCGGTACCCTGCGGGAGACTCATGTGCCTCAGATGGTGGTCCCGGGTCTCTCCCGGGAGTCCGAGAAATCTGCGCTCAATTACGGGATGGGCTGGTTCATCGATACCTGGCGGGGTCATCTGAGGGTCCACCACGGTGGTCACATCGATGGTTTTTCGGCCCTGGTGACGCTTTATCCCCGGGACGATGTGGGTGTGGTGGTCCTGGTGAACAAGAACGGCAGCGCCCTGACCGATCTGATCACCGATACCGTGGCCGACCGGGCCCTGGAACTGGAGCCCCGGGACTGGATCGTGGCTGCCGCCAGGAAGCGGGATGTGGCCCGTGAGTTCGCCGATACGGGTAAGGATGCCCGGGCCCGCTTCCGGGTGGAGAAGACCCGGCCCAGCCGGCCCCTGGCCGACTTCGCCGGTGAGTACCGCCATCCCGGCTATGGCGTGCTGAAGATCCGCCTCGCAGAGGACAGCCTCACCATGGATTTCAACGACATGACCATGCCCCTGGAACACTGGCACTACGACACCTTCAACGTGGCCGAGACTGAGGAAGCCATCATCCCCGAGAATCTGCGGCTCAGCTTCATCACCGATCAGCGCGGGCGGGTCAGCCGGCTCGAGGCACCGTTGGAGCCTCTGGTGGACCCTCTGGTGTTCACCCGCGAGCCTGACGCCCGCATGGCCGATCCGGCGTTTCTGGCGCGCCTGGCCGGCCGCTACCGCGTCCCGGGACAGATCATCTCCGTGCGCGTGCAGGGAACCGTTCTCGTGATGCAGGCCGGTGGCCAGCCGGCCCTGGAGCTTGTCCCATCGGGAGATCTTGAATTCGATCTGAAGGCGGTCACCGGCTTCAGCGCGCGCTTCACGCTCCCTGCGGAGGGCCCGGCGACGGAATTGATCCTTGTGCAGCCCAACGGAGTTTTCACGGCCACCCGCGCCGTGGACACGGACGAGGAGCAGGACGATTCATGATGAGGCGCCGCCGTCCTTGGGATTCAGACGGGTGAAACGACCCTCAGGCGTCAGTCACCGGCAGGTGCCGGGGAGAGCAGTTGCGCCAGGACGGTCGTCAGCTCGGGATCATTCCTGGTGATCACGCCGAAGCGGCTCCAGACCAGGACACCCTGGCTGTCGAACAGGAAGCTGCCCGGCAACATGGGCAGGCCGAAGGTTTGCGATGCCCGGTCCGCCGGGTCCAGGAGTGTGGTGTAGGGCACTCCTTCGTCCCGGACGAAGCGGCGGACAAGGTCATCCTCGCCGGCCGCGTCGACGCTCACACCCACTACTTGCAGGCCGTCGGCCGCAAAGCGCTCATGAAGTTCAATGAGGGCCGGCGTTTCCTGGCGGCAGGGCATGCACCAGGTGGCCCAGAAGTTCACCAGCAGCGGTTGCCCATGCAGGTCAGCGAGCGCGACCTCGCTCCCGTCCAGTGCGGTGGCCTCATAGGCAGGGGCGCGGGAGCCCGGCTTGCCGTCCCAGGCATGAGAAGGCGGGTCGGCGGCCTGGGTGATGGCCGGGCGAGAGTCGGCGGCCGCGGCGTCGAGTGCCACGTCGTCATGAGCGCTCACGCCGGGCAGATGGGCCGGCTCCAGCACGGCTCCTCGCAGTCGCGTGGTCTCCTCGCCGGGTTCGGTCCAGGTCAGGATCAGGTCGCTCCCGTGACGCGCCATACGCGGGAAGCCGCTGGCCCGGGAGGTTCTGGTGGTGGCGATGTGAACAACTGCGCCCGGCGGCCCTGCCAGAGGCACACGTCGCAGAAGGACTTGCGCCTCGCCATCGGGACCTGAGGGAGCCAGCCACAGAACCAGGGCCGCGCCAGAGCCGTCCCATACCAGATCGACTCTGCCCAGCGGCTTCTCGCTGTCCACCACCACTGGTTTCGAGAAGGTGCTGCCCCCGTCGCGGGAAAAAGACACCTGCACTCGCGCAAGGTCGTCAGCGGCGGTGAACCAGGCCACGGCCAGTTGATCAGGATGGTCCGGACGGGCGGCCACGGCGGGGCCGTTCACGGGGCACCCTGGAACGTGCCAGCCGTCTTCATGGACCGGCGCGGGAGCGCTCCAGCCTGTGGCCGTACGCCGGGCGATCCAGATATCGCGGATCTCGCCGTCTGTGCGGCCGCGATAGACGACCACCGGACCCTCCCCGGCGACGGTCGCGGCGGTCTGGCAACATTCACAGACTCGCATGTCCAGCAGTTCTTCATCCATGATGTCGGCGCCCACAACGGCGGTTCGCAGGGTCATGCTGCCGCTGCCTTCGTGACCCGAGCTGCTCCCCAGTGTCATCTCCCGGCCATCGAGCCAGAAGGCCCGCACGCCGCCCGCATCGGTCACGGCCGACACGAAGCCGTGCTCGCTCTTGATCCCGTCCCGGTTGAGCTTCCCGGCAGCGGCCCATGTCCGGCCCTCATCGGTGGAGCGGGCGAGGTGGACGTCATAGGCGTAGGTATCGTCAGCGGATTTGGCCAGCCACCAGGCCACCAGGGCGCCGTCACCGCCCCGCTGCACGCCGGGGTTGTCGGCCCAGTTGGCGAAGAACGATTCACCACGCACGATCTCCACCGGCTCTGACCAGAGGGCTGAATCACCTTGCCCCTCGAGGCGCGAAAACTTCAGGCTGTGTCCGGCCTTGTCCCCGGTTACAGGTTCCAGCCAGGAGAGGAACACGTCTGCGCCGCTGCTGCTGAGGCGCGGAGCCATGGCGCCTGCTGCCGCCGGTGGATCCAGGCCACGCAGATTGGTGGCCGGATGTACAGGGGAGCCGGAACGGGCCGCGCTGTCAGAGTCTCCGGCAGCCTGTTCCCCCGAAGTAGAACAGGAAACCGCCACCAGAAGCGCGGCCAGCCCGAGCCAGATCTTGAGAGTCTTCATGGGGAAAGAGTAGCAGGGCGGTGCAGGCAGGCCAACCCAGGCCACCATGGACCCGCCACCCCGCGCAAGAGCTGATATCCGGCCACGGCTTCAGGGCCGCGCGTAGAGGTCGATGATGCGTTCGATGGCGCGCCGGCAGACGGCGCAGAAGCCGACCTCGTCGCGGGTGAACATGATGCAGTCGGTGGCCGGCCGGTAAAGCCCGCGGGCCTCGTAGGCGGCGCCTTCGAAGGCGCCGGTCAATCCTGCGAACTTCATCTCTCCGAGCATTTCAGTCTCGATGATCTGCTGTCTGCTGAAAAGGGCATCAAACTCGGCCTCCGGTGCCTTGCCGGCGATGAGCTTCTTACGCGCTCGCAGAATTTCGCGGGCATGCTCTTCGTACCGCTCCTTGTCCCAGGGGGTCGGCACAGGCGTGCCGGCGGGCACCAGGTCGGCCCACTTGAGCCGTGAAGGATCGTGTAGGGCCGTGACGTTGGGCTCCCACGGCTCGGGATGTACGCTGCCGCCGGTCTCGTAGGCGACGGGTGAGGTGTAGTACTCGTCGGCCAGCGCCGCGAAATGGTGACCGAACTCGTGGACGAAGATGTACGCGGCAAAGGCGGTGTCCACAGCGGTGGTGGCTTGCGCGTTGTAGATGCCGCCACCGCCGTACTGTTTTTCGTTGACCAGAATCTCCACGAACTCGTAGGGGACGGCCGAGAGCACATCGCGAAGGCGGCGGTTGTCCAGGGTGAGCATGTAGCGCTCTGAGCCAAAGATGTTGTAGGTGGTGCCCACCGGGTTGCGGCGGAAGGCACCCACGTGGGGCCGGTTGACGCCGCTTTCGGCCGCCGGCAGATCGATGGCGCGGACATTGAAATCTCCCCGGCGCCCCTTGAATGGTTCGGTGGCGAACAGGCGGTTCAGGAGGCGCCGGGCGTCTCTGTGGAACTTGGGCATCTGGGCGGCGGTGTACCCCTCACCCAGCAATACCAGGTCGACCTTTTCATGGGGCGGGCCGCTCTCGAGAAGGGTCCAGACCGTCCCCTCCGGCGCCAGGTCCGCAGGGTTGACGAAGCGCGATCCGGGGTCGATGGGCGTCGACCAGAGGTGAGCGAAGCGGCCGTCGTCACCCCGCTTGAGCAGGACCACCTGCACCGGCCGCCGCGGCCAGGGAAAGCGCAGCGTCTCATGGAAGGTGCGGTGGGTCGCGCTGGCGGCGCCGGTCGTCTCCCATTCGCCGTAGAGGGAGGCGAACCCGCGCGAGTAGAGCAGGCGTCCGCTCGCGCTGTCGTGGACCTCGAACAGGTAGGTTCCCAGGTTGGTGCCATCCAGCAGGCGGGTGAGGCTGCCGGCCCACGCGCCATCGGACACCACGCGGTCCAGGCTGATGACCTCGCCGCCGGGCCCACCGGTATGGAAGTAGTCCACCCGCATGGTCCGATCATCGAAGTCCGATTTGAAGGTGGTGCGGGCCGCCGTCATGCCGGTCCCATCGCGCGGGTCGGACGATTGCGCCGGCGTGAGGATTGCGGTCGTGAGGAGTAGAACGGCGGTCACCAGGATCAGGCCGGGATGTGACGGAAGGGCACGGAGAAATCGGCGCATGGGTCTTGCTTCCGGGAGATGGAGGCGGGACAACCTCCGGCTCAGCCTGGGGCGCGCTTCAACCTGGAGCAGCCCGCTCAGCGGTTTGGTCCCTGGTTCAAGGCTATCAGGGTGATACGGATTGTCTTGTGGACATCGTCTCGAACCACAGTGAGATCCACCTCCGCATCGATGCCTGCGCCCTCGAACAGGTGCATGAGATCATCGCCGGTGGAGACCGGCTCACCGTCGACGGCGATGATCCAGTCGCCGACGACGAGCCGCCCTGAGCGGCTGGTCTGCACGCCTTGCAAGCCGGCTCGCGCAGCGGGTCCGTTGGGGAGGACTTCATAAATGACGACTCCTTCCAGGCCGATGCGGGACGCGAGGTGATCCGGGAGGAGGGTGATGCCAATGCCCGGCTGGAGAGGCCGGCCATACTCGATGAGCTGGGGGACCAGGCGCGCCACCGTGTCCACCGGGACGGCGAAGCCGATACCGGCGGAGGCGCCGGTAGGACTGTAGATGGCACTGTTGATGCCGATGAGGCGTCCCCGGGAATCCAGGAGAGGGCCCCCGGAGTTCCCGGGATTGATGGCCGCGTCGGTCTGGATGACGTCGCGGATGATGCGTCCCCCAGGAGAGCGAAGTTCACGTCCCAGGGCGCTGACCACCCCCACCGTGAGGGTGTGATCCAGGCCGAACGGATTGCCCACCGCCAGAACCTTTTGACCCACGGCCAGGGAGGCGGAGCGCCCGATGGGCAGCGGCGTCAGCTGCCTAGCGGGAACGTCGATCTTCAGAACGGCCAGGTCCTTGTCAGGAGCCACGCCCACGACGCTGGCTTCCCACTCGGTCTGATCGGAGAGAGCGACAATGAACGTATTGCCGCCCTCGATGACATGGAAGTTGGTCACGATGTGACCATGGGTGTCCCAGACGAAACCGCTGCCGGAGCCCTGGGGAATCTGGAAGAGGTTCATGTTGAAGAAACTGCGCCGCAGGGCGATGCTGGTGATGTAGACCACCGAGTCGGAAGCGCGCCGGAATACTTCGATCTGGCGAAGCTCCACCGGATCGAGATCGTCGGGCAGGGAGTTGGCTGAGGGGGCGGGTTGTGGGACCTCCAGGTCGGCCGTGCCGGCCATCCCGGGAAGAATGACCGCTGTTGTCTCCGGAGGCCTACCTGTCCTGTGTCCCGTTCCCCAGCCGGCAAGATAGCCGAGCAGGAAGAGGGCTGCCATGAGAAAGCCTGTGAGGGTGCGCATTTTCACCTCCATGGCGATTCTACTTTCTCGCCGAAGGTGCCGGCGAATTGTTTTTCTGTGGCAGGTGTCGACTCCCCCACCCAGGGGCAAGAGGACCTTCCTGGTCCTCGACTGCGGCCAGGGGGCCGGATGTGATATCAAACGTCCATGTGGCCGGGCATGAGGGTCCTCCTTGAAGTGGTCGAGCGGCGGACGGCCCGGCTGGCGCTTCTTCCTGTTCTTTTCGGTCTGGGATTCCTCCTGCTGGAGCGAGGGCTCCAGCTGACGCCGGCCCCCCTGACCCTGCTGGCGGCGGAGTGGATCTACAGGCTGGTGGCCGCCCTTTTTGTGATCTGGTCGCTGCTGCCCTGGGCCGTGCGCAGGCCGTTGAGACGGCACCTGCCAGGCCTGCTCATGGAGACCGTCCTGGCCATGCTGGTCCTGACCCTGCTGGTGGGCGGGGGAGGGCCACGTCTTGCCTTCGGCGTTGCCGCAGCGCGTCTGCTGTTGCGGTCCGCGGGCGATTTCCTCAAGGTCACCAGCACACACTCCCTTGTGCGTGCCCTGGAAGGACGGCCCCTGCGCCTGGTGGCCTTATCTTTTCTCATCGTCATCCTCGTCGGCACCGCCTTCCTGTCGCTGCCCGCAGCCAGCGCGGGAAACCGGGCCGTGCCGTTTGTCGATTCCCTCTTCACGGCCACGTCGGCCGTGTGCGTGACCGGTCTCATCGTGCGTTCCACGCCCCATGACTGGACGCCTTTTGGCCAGGTGGTCATCCTCGTCCTGATCCAGGCCGGGGGATTGGGAATCATGGCGCTCTCGGTTTCCGTCATGATGCTCCTGGGTGGAAGCCTGCGCGTGCGCCAGCGGACGACCATGTTTCAGGCCATGGATGCCACCACCATGACCGGTCTCCGTGCCAGTCTCCGGTACCTGGTTCTCATGACCCTTGCCTGCGAAGCGGTGGGTTTCCTGATTCTCAGCGCGCGTTTTTCTCTGGACGGACACGATGGCTCTCACGCGGCATGGCTGGGCCTGTTCCATTCGGTCTCGGCCTGGAACAACGCCGGCTTCTCACTGTGGGATGAGAACCTCACGGCTTACCGTTCCGACCTCACGGTGAATCTGACCATCTCCGCCCTGGTGATCGCCGGTGGGCTGGGGTTCGTAGTGCTGGGTCAGATCCTGTCACGGCTGGCCAGGGGACGGCGGGCGTGGGGCCCGCGCATGCGCTGGAGCATTCATACCCGGCTGGTTCTCCTGGTGACCGCTTCTCTCCTTGCTGCCGGCACCATCGCTATCTTCTTCGTGGAGTTTGACAAAGGACTGCAGGGCCTGGAGCCGGGAGAAAAACTCCTGGCGGCGTTCTTCCACGCGGTGAGCGCGCGCACGGCCGGGTTCAACACGGTGAGCATCGGCGATTTCAGTTCTCTGGGCCTCTTTGCGCTCTCGGTTCTCATGTTCATCGGCGCCAGTCCCGGTTCCACAGGCGGTGGCATCAAGACCAGCACTCTTGCGGTGATGGCCCTGGCAGTACGGGCCATGCTGCGCAATCGCCAGGAGGTGGAGGTGTTTCGCCGCCGGCTGCCTCAGGCGGTTGTGATCCGGGCCATGGCCATCGTGGTCATGGCGGCCACCTCCATCGTCCTCTCCCTGGGGCTGCTCCTGGCCCTGGAACCGGACCTGCCCTTCGAGGGCCTGCTCTTCGAGACGGTTTCGGCCTTCGGGACGGTGGGCCTGACCACAGGGATCACACCCCAACTGGGCGTGCCGGCCAGGCTGGTTGTTATCCTGCTCATGTTTCTGGGGCGCATCGGACCGCTGACCATGGCCCTGGCCATCGGCCGGAGGGCCGTGGCGGGGTCGGTGCGCTATCCCGAAGGTCG
>SMYD01000060.1 GCA_004356015.1 Acidobacteriota bacterium
GATCGCACTGCCCTGTGCGGCCTGCAGGTGCTGGAAGGTGATCGTGAAGGCGCCCAGGTGGGCCACGAATCCTGCCCCGGCAGCGATTGGCGCCAGAGCAAAGAACCCTTTTCGACGCGCCAGCAGCGACCCGAAGGCCAGCAGCGTGGAGAAAGCGTACCCGCCGAGAGCCAGTCGTTGCAGGATGATTTCCAAGGAGAGCCCGCCGTAGTTTGACTAGCATCATTCTATCAGCCCCGGCGCCACCCGGACAAGGCGACAGAGAGCGCCTAGGACCGTGCCCCCGTGGCGCCGTCACGGGCGCGCAACCGGTTCACCAGGCCCCATTCCATGCGCCGAACCTCTGCGATTCGCTCCTCGAGTTTCAGTGAATTCTCCCGGGATATCAGGTCCAGGGAGCGCGCCAGCAGGATTCGGGTTTCCAGATCCGAGAGAGCCGCCAGCGAGGCATCGAGACAGCGCAGGAAATCCTTGAGGTAGGAATGGGTGTGGCCCTGGGCAATATGTGTGGTCATGGCCACCGACGACTCGTGCAGTCCCTGGCAGAGGGCAGGTGGAGCTTCCCGGGGAAACCCGGTGGTCAGGCGATGGACATCCACTGCCAGATTGAAAGCCTTTTCCCACACTTTGAGGTCACGAAATGTGCGAATGGGTTTACGATCTTCGGTCGCGGGGGGAGCGAAGGTTGCCATCAGTTCATCTCCTTCCAGTCACGGCGCGTCAAGTCAAATCGAAAAAGACGCAGCCTGCCGGTGATGCCGTTGATCACCAGCGCTGCCATATCATGTCCATCGGTGAGATAGAGGGAGCCGGAGGTTGCGCTCCCCTGGGGTGAAAATGACGCCATATCGGAGGCGCCAAATTTGATCGGGTCGAGGGGGTTTGCGATCCATCCGGACTGGGGAGGAAGGCGGGGAACTTCCACAGGGGATGTGCTCGTGAGCAGTCCGGCCCGGACTCCAGGTGCCACCTGGGACAGCCGGCGGGATCGTCCAAGACTGTAATCGACACCCCTGTCCATGTCCGCCCGGCGAAGGCCATCGCCATCGCCGTCACCATAGATGGTCCAGAGCAGGTCGCCGCCCGGAGCCAAGGTGAAGACGAGGCCCGTTGCCCGGCCGGAAGCCAGGGCACGCCAGCGGGAGGCCTGCAGGTCCTGGGCCAGGCTCCTGATGGCTCCCTGGAGCCTCTGGCGGCGGGCCCAGGCAAAGGTCGGCGGAACGGAGAGGCTCACGACCATGGCCGCAATGGCCATGGCCGCCAGGAGTTCCGCCAGGCTCCATCCCCCCTGGCCGGGCCGGAAGAGACCACTTCCGGCCCGGCGTGTCGCTGTCAGGTTCACCCTCTGGCTTTCTGTCCTGTGGTGATCAGATCTTTCAACTGCAGGAAGGTGCTCTCGCCGATCCCTTTCACATTCATCAGCTCGGCAGGCCGCTTGAAGGCGCCGTTCTTCTCACGATAGGCGATGATGCGCTGGGCGATGGCGGGGCCGATGCGGGGCAACGCTTCCAGTTGCTGCGCGGTGGCTGTATTGATGTTGACCATGCCGGCATCGGCAGCGCTGGCCACCGGCAGGGCCATGGTCAAGGTGAGACAGGCGACGGCCAGAACGACGGCCAATTGGCGTTTCACGCACAAGATATGGATCACGATGATCTCCTGGGCTTCCGCCCTATGGGCGCGGGCGCGAGTACCTGCCGGAGAGAGCCGTTGAAGACGGGTACCGCGCCCACGCGGTTGTCACCTCTTCATCTTGCAAGGCCGGTACCAGGGGAACAGAGGCCCTGCATGGGGATTCACGGGAGATGCCGCAACTCTCCCGGCCCATCATGCGACGGCGAGGGGGGGCGGTGTCTCGCTACGGGACGGCGGTCAGCCCGCGGAGATCAGGTGCTGCTTGGCCGCGGGCCAGACCAGCGTCCTGCGGACCTTGTGTCTGACGGCGACAATTTCCGCGAGGATGGACAACGCGATTTCCGCAGGAGTAAGGGCACCGAGCTCAAGGCCAATGGGCGCGCGGACCTTCTCCAGGGACGCGGCGGGAATTCCCCTTTCCCGCAGTTCATCCATGACGACACGGACTTTCCGACGGGAGCCGATCATGCCCAGATAGGCCAGGTCCCGGCCCGCCAGGCGCGCAAGAACCTCACGATCGGTTTCGTGGCAGCGGGTGACGATGACCACAAAACCACCTGCTCGGGTTTCCGGTAGATCGCCGCTGAAAGCACTGGGGCAACAAACGGAACGGACACTCTCAGGCAAGCGGTCCGCGGTCAGCATCTCGGCACGGTCGTCCACCACGGTGCACGCCAGACCGAGTGCAGGCGCCATGCGCAGGATCTCGAGCCCCACATGACCGGCGCCAAAGACCATGAGTTGCGGCTCCGGTTCATGAACCTCGATGAACACCCTGGCGGTGCCGCCACACACCATGCCCACCGCCAGTTCCCCTTCAGGCACCAGACGGTATTCCCGCAGGGCATGAGTCCCCGAGGCCAGTTGCTCAAGGCAATCGGCGATGACCATGGCTTCCAGAGGGCCGCCGCCCATGGTGAACCGTATGGCGCCGCCGGGCAGGACGATCAGCCGGTGCCCCTGCTTGGCCGGCGTGGAGCCCTTGCTGTCCACCAGAGTCGCTGTGGCACAACGACGTCCCGCTTCCAGCAGGTTCGCCAGTTCACGATGAAAGGCCGGCACGCCTTGAGCTACTTGAAGATGCCGGTGAAGAGATCGAGATTCTTGGCGATGTCAGAGTACAGAACAAGCCCCATGAGGAGGATCAGCCCCACGAAACCGACCTGCAGAATACGCTCCTTGATGCGCAGCGAAAGATCCCGGCGGAGAATCCCTTCAATGCCGAGAACGGCGATATGCCCGCCATCCAGAAAAGGCACGGGCAGAAGATTCAGAATCCCCAGTTGCAGGGAGAAGAGGGCCATGAGGTCCAGGTAGGGGATCCAGCCTCTACGCAGGGCCGCTCCCGAAAAGATAAAGATATCCACGGGACCGGAGATGGCGCGCACCGAGAGGCCACCGGTCAACAGTTTGCCCAGAACCGTGAAGAACATACCCACCCGCTCGATGTTCTGGCTGACGCTGGCCATCAAGGCCCCGCCTGCCGAATATTCCCGCAGACTGATCTCAGGGCCTGTGTCAACACCCAGCATACCCTTTCCTTCCCGATCTTCCGGAGTGGCCCGCATTTCCAGAATGGCATCACCCCGGCGCACCTTGATGGAAATCTCCTCCCCGGGCCGGGACGAGATCTGGGTGGCTACATCTTCCTTGCTCATGATGGGTTCGCCGGCGACCGCCAGGAGAAAATCTCCGTCCTGTAAACCCGCCCGCTGGGCGGCCGATCCCTCCACGACCCGCCAGATGCGGACATCGTAGGCCGGTGGGCCCAGTCCGGCGTAGCCGATGCGGTAACGGGCCTGTGGGAGTTCGTCAGGCGGCAGGGTGATGGCCACCGGGATTTCAAGGCGTTCTCCTTCCCGCTCCACCATGAAGGTCAGGGTGCGGCCGGGGTTGAACAGGACTGCCTGCTGCAGGCCTTCCCAGTCGGTCATGGGATCACCATCCACGGCCACCACGATGTCTCCCCGCACAAGGCCCGCAGCCGCCGCGGGCGCTCCTTCAACGGGCCCGGCAAGCCGCGGAATCTCCTCCCAGAACGCAGGCTCTTCCCGCCCGGCCATGTTGACCCCGGCCAGGATAAGCACCGCCAGAATGAGGTTCATGACGCCACCGGCCAGCATGACCAGAAAACGCTGCCAGCGCGTCTTCGAGGTGAATGCGTCGGCAGGTGGCTCGGCCGCGGCCGGTGGCGCAGCATCTTCAGGTGCGGCATCGCGAGGGTCGGCCACCAGCTCCATCTCGCTTTCCTCGCCCAGCATCTTCACATACCCGCCCAGGGGCACCAGCGAGATGCGGTAGTCGGTGCCGCCGTTACGCCAGCCCACCAGCCGAGGGCCGAAGCCCAGAGAGAAAACTTCAACCCTGATACCGGCCCACTTGGCCACCATGAAGTGGCCAAGCTCATGCAGAAAAACCAAGATGCCGAAGATCATGACAAACGCGATGGCGTTGTCGAACCCGATGTTCATCGTCCTGTTTCTCCTTGACGCGGCAGCGAAAGGGTTTCATGGGCCGCGAGAGCTGTTTCCCTCCCCCAGCGGTCTGCCTCCAGGCAATCGTCGACACCGGGTTCCCCATGAGTTCCCGGCACGGATTCATCGGTTGCGGCCCGCTCAAGCACCATGGTCAGGCACCGGGGAATATCCATGAACCCCATGCGCCCTGCCAGAAATTCCGCAACCGCAGCTTCGTTGGCGCCATTGAGAATCGCCGGCGCCAGAGGACCGATCTTGAGGGCCTGGTAAGCCAGCCCCAGGCAGGGAAAACGCGCGGGGTCCGGCGGATAAAAACACAAGGGCGGCAGGTCCGTCAGATCCAGAGGCCGGGACTGTCCTGGGCACCTGTCGGGCCAGGTCAGAGCGTACTGGATGGGATGCCGCATATCCGCAGATCCCATCTGGGCTACCAGGGAGCCGTCGACGTATTCAACCAGCGAGTGGACCACACTGCCGGGATGCACAAGCACGGAGATATGATCGGGGTCCATGTCGAAGAGCCAGCGAGCTTCAATAACTTCGAGGCCCTTGTTCATCATGGTGGCGGAATCGATGCTGATCTTCGGTCCCATGTCCCAGACGGGATGAGCGAGAGCCTCCTCCACGGTGATGGCGGCGAAGGTGGCCGCCTCCCGCTCCCAGAACGGGCCGCCACTGGCGGTGAGCAGCAAGCGCCTGACCTCGGACCGGCGGCCGGCGCGCAGGCACTGGTGCAGCGCATTATGCTCCGAGTCCACGGGCAGGAGCTCCGCGCCGCTGCGCCGGGCTGCGGCGTTGATGGCGGCTCCACCCACCACCAGCACCTCCTTGTTGGCAAGAGCCACGCGGCGCCCCGCAGCGACCGCCGCGTAAGTGGGCCTCAGCCCGGCGGCACCGACGATGGCCGACATCACCAACTGAGCGCCCTGGCAGGTCGCGACCTGTATGGCCGATCCGCTACCTGTGACAAGCCGGGTTCCCAGGCGGGCGGCCTCGTGACGCAGTTCCTGCCCGGCCTCTGCATCCTCGAGGGAGGCCAGGGTGGGCCGGAATTCCCGGATCTGCTCAAGCAGCAGGGCGGCGTTGCGTCCAGCTGCCAGTGCCACAACCTTGTAGCCGGCACCCAGATGGCGCACCACATCCAGAGTGTTTCGCCCCACCGAGCCCGTAGAGCCCAGTATTGCGATACCACGAATTTCGCTCACCAGGCGCTCGTCCCCATCACCTGATGGTAGTAGAAAAGGACCGGCGCCGCGAAGAGAAGGCCGTCCACCCTGTCCAGCACACCGCCGTGCCCCGGGATCAGGCCTGAGGAGTCCTTGGCTCCCGCCCAGCGCTTCAGAGATGATTCCACCAGATCGCCCGCACTACCCACCAGGGCCAGCAGAATCCCGAGGGTCACGCAATCCAGGGGGCGCAGGCTGTGAAAAAACCAGAGTCGCGCCACGAAGGTGGCCGCCACCGCGCACGCAACTCCCACCAGCAGACCCTCCCAGGTTTTCCTGGGAGACAACCTGGGCGCCATGGGATGCCGTCCCAGGGTCCGGCCGCCGTAATAGGCACCCGTGTCCGCCGCCGCGACCACGAAGAGGAGGAGGAAGGGCAGGTCATGGCCGTCGGCTCCCGGGAGGATGCGCAGCCCCACCATGTAGCCGGCCAGGAGGCCGAGGAACAGGATGGGGAACAGCGTCATGATCAGGTTGCCGAATTTCTTGTCCATGGGATCTCGCCGCGTGAGGGCCAGAAGCGGGATGAAGAGCAGGATCAGAGCCAGCACGAACTGCAGATCCACCCGCGGGTCCAGAAAAGCGTAGGCCAGAAGCAGGGATGCCGGCAGGACCGCCATCTTCTGGGGCTGATAACCACGTCGGGCCGCCAGGCCGCAGAACTCGAGGGCTGCTGCACCCAGAATGACACCCACCAGGGCGAAGAATGCCAACGGGGACATGAAACGTGTGATGAGAAAGGCCGGCGCCAGCAGAACAACCGCAGAGAAAACCCTCTTCACCGCACAGCCTTGTCAGCGCGAGGGCGCAAGAACATCCGTTGGCCGGCTGGGACCGCCTTCATTCTCCAGGCCGCCATACCGGCGTTCGCGTTTCTGAAAGGCCACCAGCGCTTCAAGAAGGTCGCAGCGCCTGAAGTCAGGCCAGAGGACCTCCGTGACCCAGATCTCGGCGTAGGCAATCTGCCAGAGAAGGAAATTGCTGACCCTCATCTCGCCGCTGGTTCGGATCAGAAGATCCGGATCAGGCTGGCCACTGGTGTAGAGGAAGGAGGATAGAAGGGTTTCATCCAGTTCTCGATGTTGATTTTCCGGGCGGCACAGGAAGCGATGGGCCGCGGCGGCAGCCTCGGTGATCTCCGTGCGACCTCCATAGGAGAGAGCGATGTTGAACAGCAGGCCGTCACCGGTGGCCGTCAGGGTCATGGCCTCCTGGAGGCACTTCTGCACCATGGGATCCAGTTCGTGGATCCGCCCGATGACATTGAAACGGATGCGATGCTTCAGCATCGTGCCCAGCTCCGCCGCCACAAACTCCTTGAGCAGTTCCATGAGGGTTTCGATCTCATCCTTGGGCCGCTTCCAGTTCTCGCGGCTGAAGGCGTAAAGGGTGAGAACTTCGATGTCCAGCTGCGCCGCCGCCTCAACGGTCTCGCGCACGGCACTGATGCCGGCCCGATGCCCGTCAACCCTGGGCAGACGTCGCTGTCGGGCCCAGCGTCCATTTCCGTCCATGATGATGGCCACGTGCCGGGGCATACGGTTCTCATCCAGGCTCGCCAGCATGGCGGCCTCGGTAGAACCCTCCGGAATCTGACCTTTGAAATCGGCCTTGCTCATGGCGCTTTCACCCTCTGAGATCTTCTTAGTGTACCACAGCCGGATTTGCCCCCACTCGGGCTATGCACGCACAAGTGCCTTTACTGGCTATCATTTGCACCGCTCAGGATGAAGCCTTCGAATATCCTGTGGGATGGTTGCGGTGCCAGTCCCAGGCGCTGCCCACAATCTCCTGCAGTGCAGGATAGCGAGGTTTCCAGCCCAGCACCTCCCTGGCCTTGCGTGACGAGGCCACAAGGACCGCGGGATCGCCGGGTCGCCGGGGGGCTTCCGTGGCCTCGATACGCTGCCCGCTGACCAGAGCGCAGACGCCTGCCACTTCCCGCACCGAGAATCCTTCGCCATGGCCCAGGTTGAAGAAGCCTGACTCCTTCTTTTCCAGAAGAGCCAGCGCCTGCACATGGGCCTCGGCCAGATCACAAACATGCACATAATCGCGCACCGCCGTGCCATCGGAGGTGGGATAATCCGTGCCGAATATTTTCACTGTCGCCTTGTCATCCAACGCGGCGCGCAAGAGCAGCGGGATGAGATGAGATTCCCCGGCGCCATGGTCCTCGCCGATACCCCCCTCAGGATCGGCGCCGGCGGCATTGAAGTAGCGCAGGGCCACAAAGGGAAGCCCGTGGGCATGGTCATAAGCGGCCAGGGCGCGTTCAAAGGAGAGCTTGGTCTCGCCATAGGGGTTGGTGGGCACGGTAGGGTGGTCCTCCGTGATGGGAATGGCGGCAGGCTCCCCGTAAACCGCCGCGCTGGACGAGAAGACGACACCCCCCCATCCGGCCTGGCGGATCCATTCCAGCAATTCCAGGCTGCGCACGACGTTATTGCGATAGTACCGTTCAGGGTAGGCCACGGATTCCGCCACCTCCGCATGGGCCGCCAGGTGGATCACGGCACCAAAGGCGCCCTCTTCACCCAGGCGGGCCAAGGTCTCGCCGTCGGCGAAATCGGCCACCACCAGCGGTACGTCGCCCACAGCCTGGCGATGGCCGGTGGAGAGATTGTCGATCACCACCAGGTCATGCCCCGCCGCCAGCAGACGCCTGATCACGTGGGCGCCGATGTAGCCTGCGCCCCCTGTCACCAACACTCTCATGATCCTCCTTCCGCATGGAAACGATAGTGGACCTTCATGAGGCACAGCCCGGCCGCAGGTGCGGTGGCCCCGGCCTGCCGCCTGTCTCGGGTGCGCAGCAGCGCGGCCATGGAGCCAGGTGTCCTCTTCCCCTGCCCCACCTCCACCAGTGTTCCCACCATGTTGCGAATCTGATGACGCAGGAATCCATCCCCTTCCATGTCGAAGATGATGGTATCTCCCCGGCGCACAATTTCGAGCCTGGTCAGCCGGCGGCGCGTGGTGCGCACTGCGGAGCCTGCGCCGCAGAAAGCCGCAAAGTCATGTTCGCCCAGGAGCCGCCGCCCGGCGTCACCCATGCGCGCGAGGTCGAGAGAGCCGCCTGCCAGGCGGCCGACGAAGGGCGCCATGAACGGTGATGCCTTGCGCGCCACCAGGAGCAGATAGCGGTAATACTTGCCGCGTGCATCCTTGCGTGCATGAAAGCCGGGCCGCGCCCGGGTCAGCGTCTCGACCCGGATCTCCTTTGGGAGCAGGGCGTTGAGGGCCCGGTGCAGGTCTCCCACGTCCGCGGCGCCAGCGGCCGGAAAATGCGCCACCTGGCCACGCGCATGCACACCGGCATCGGTCCGGCCGGCACCCGTGACCGGGGTCGGCCGCCTGAGAAGCCGCGCCAGGGCCGTCTCCAGGCGTTCCTGCACCGTGTCTCCGTTGGGCTGTATCTGCCAGCCGGAGAACGGTGTGCCCACATAGGCCACGGTCATGCGTAGGGTGATGTCACGATTCATCAAACCATTGACCATCAAAGAGTTGCGCCATTCCAAGGAGGCCGGCGCCCGGCGGGCGCAAACCTTGACTTGCCCCAAACCGGAAACTATTATTTCCCTCGACCCGGGGGATCCGGCCGTCTGGCCGGACC
>SMYD01000061.1 GCA_004356015.1 Acidobacteriota bacterium
CTCCGGCGTACTGCCGCACGGGATGACTACCTGCCCCGCACCGTGCAGGTGGTGCCGGCGCGGGATGCGTCCCAGGAATATCTGCCCCCCACCGGTGCGGCACAGCCGGTGATGGTGAAAGTGCTGGCCGGGCAGGCCACTGTGACCGAGTGGCGAAGGTTCTCGGACGGCATGGCCCTGGTGGTGGCCGCCGACGGGCCGTGCCGCCTGCGTCTGAATCTCCATGATTTTGCCGGCATGACCGCCACGCTGACGACCACCGCCGGCTCCCGGATCGTGCCCCATGAGCGTGACAGGGAGGGTCGTGTGCTGGTGGATCTGCCGGCGGGGAAGCAGCACCTGGAGGTGCGTCTGCGCCGCACACCAATCCGCCGCCTGGCAGACGGTCTGGCTTTGCTGGGTTGGTTGCTCTTGCCTGCGGGCGCGGCTGTGTCGCGGTTTTCCCGCCGGCGGCGGGCCTGAGGTTCGCGGCCGGTCAGTTCTTCTGCAGGTCCCGGGCGTTGGTGCTGTCCAGGTCCACCCGCGCCACACCGTCGGCCACGCGTGTGGGCAGGACCCACTCCACGTCGGCGTCATCCCGCACCAGGCGGGCGTAGAGCATGTAGTCGCCGGGTGCTACGCCGGTGAACGTGTACCAGCCGCGGTCATCTGTGGTGGTCTCGGCGATGGCCCGGTCCCGGGCCGCCGAGGCGTGACGTCCGTGGTGGGCGGCGAGAATTTCGGCGATCTGACTCTTCACCGCGGCCTGCTCCCGGCGCAGGCGGTCGTGCTCGGTGGTCGCCTCCATGAAACTGCCCTCCTGCATGGCCCGTCCGGCCTGGCGGTCCAGGTCGGCCACCTGCTTCTGCAAGGCGGGAAAGTCGGGGTTGGCCTCGCCGGCGCCGGTCATGAGATCGGGGCCGTCTGCCGCGGGAACAAGGTAGATGCTCAGCCCGGCGGCAGGGCGGTTGCGGCGGCCGGTCCTGGCCTTGACCAGGCCTTCAATCACGCTCGCGCCGGTGCCAGCCCGGGCAGGTGGTGTGGGAATGGCGACTTGCACCTGCGGTTCTACGGGTGCCGTAGGCTCATTCCGGCCGGCCGGTGCTGCCTCGGCCGAGGCCGCAGCAGGTAGCGAATCGGCTGGCACCCAGCCCACAAGCCGCACCAGCAACCAGTCGTCGCGCCGCTCCAGGACCTCCACCTGGCTGCCGGCCGGAAGGAACGCGACCAGTTCGCCGGAAGGGGTTGCGCGCAGGGAGGTTTCCCTCAGAAGCGGCTGCAGTTGTGCATGCCCCGCTGTGAGGGCAAGGATAGGCAGTAGGGCGGTCGCAGCCACCGCCATCAGGACTCGGCTCCCATATTTCATGAATGACTCCGGAGAGTGGCAGAGCACGGCAGGGTGGCGCGCGCGCCGTACGGCTGCTGTTGCGCTCAGAAGACTAGAGGCGCAACTTGAGGAGGTCAAGCTGAATCGGTGTCCGGTGGCTCCGCCGCCGCCTCCTTGAGGGCTCTGCGAGCCATGCGGGCGATGAACAGGGTGACCAGCAGCGTCGCGGCGAAGCCGGCCCACTTGAAGCCGGTCACGAGCCAGTTGACCTGGCCGGTGGCGGCTTCCGCCACGTCGGCGCCGGCGGCGCCGATATACACATAGAGAAGTGTTCCCGGCAACATGGCCACCCATGAGGCGAACAGATAGGGCCAGAATCCGATGGCGGTCAGGCCATAGGCGTAGTTCTGCAGGTTGAATGGAAAGACCGGTGATGAGCGGGTGAGGGCGACAATCTTCCAGCCCTCGCGGCCCACCGCCCGATCGATGGCGGCGAACTGGCTGCTGCCGGCCACCCAGCGGGCCACCCGCGCCCGCAGGAGGTAACGGGCGACCAGAAAGGCCGCCGCCGCTCCGGCCACCGAACTGACCGAGGTGAGAATGGTGCCTGCCAGCAGGCCGTAGGCGGCGCCGGCTCCCACCGTCATGGGCCAGGCGGGAATGAAGAAGACCGTCAGCAGGACGTAGACCAGGCCATAGAGGAGAAAGCCCGCCGGCCCGAGACTTGTGATCCAGTTGCGCAGGCGGGTCACCACGCCGTCTTCACCCGGCGAATTCATGGAATTCCCGGTGGCGGCCTCGCCGGCCGGGGCGGGTCGTGCCATCAGGGGGTCGGGTGGGACCGCGGCGTTGAGAGCCCAGTCATAGGCCAGGAAATTCAACGACAACCGGTCGCCTGCAGCGCGGATCTCTTCGGCCACTTCAGGCGATGTGTAGCCGGCGATGAAGAGGGGAATGGTCGCGGCCCGCGGCTGCCAGCCGGTGGCGGTGAAGTCGTCACCGTACCAGTCGAAGTAGCTGGAGACCATGAGAGTACCGTCCCTCAGATCCACCTGTCGCGGGTCGGAGAGAAAGGCGTGTGTCCGTCCCTCCAGCTGAGTGTCCAGGCTGTCGCCGGTGAAAGCCCAGCCGGGCAGCGGCGCGCAGGAGAGGGAGGCGCAATTGAGGGCAAAGTGGATGCGAGGATCCTGGAAGAAAGGGCGCAACAGATTGTGCTCGATCTGGTCCAGTGTGAGATCGAAGCCTCCCACCCGGTGGAGGGTCGATGTCCAGACGCCGTCGATCTCGCGGATGGAGGCGACCTGGGGATGATTCAGGATCGACCGAATGGTCAGGGCGTTATAGGCATTGAAGAGAAGAGCCTTGAGCTCCATGGGCATGAGGCTGCCCAGGTCGGCACCGGCCACCCGTGCCAGATAGCCGTCCAGGTCGGACCGTCGCTTCTGCAGGAGAGCGTAATCCACCAGGCCCTGGTCCACCGCCTGGCTCAGAAGGTCGTCCCAGGTGGCGTGATCGAAGCTGCCCCGTCCATGATCCAGGGACGCCCGGACGGCATTGGCCACATCGCCGGCGGCCGGCCTGCTGGCCGGTGCTCCGCAAGCGGAGAGGGAAAGGCTGCCCAGGGTGAGGCTGATGGCCGCCCATGCGGCCGCGAAGAAGAAAAACCGGCTTCTCACCGGGCGGGTCGTGAGCTGTTCTGGAGATCCCATAGGTTGGTCCAACAGGATGGGTTGGGCAGCTATTCCGGGCCGGAGGCCAAGTGGGGTCAGATCACATTCTGTTCATGGAGTAGACGGCCTTCTCGTACCCTGGTAGGCGCCAGGGATGTGACATCGAGGGTCGATGCTACCCCGTCCAGGATGATCTCGGAGATCACGCACGCGGCGGCCGGGGCGTGCATGACGCCATGACCGGAAAAACCGCCGGCCAGGTAAAAGTTGGGTCGCTCGGGGAAGGCGCCCAGCAGAGCGTGATGATCGGGGGTGATGTCGTAGAGGCCGGCCCATCCCTTGCCGATCTCGGCGTCCTCCACGGTGGGGATGCGGTGCAGGGCGTGCTCCAGGATGGTGGGCAGGTAATCCCAGTCCAGGGTGGTGTTGAACGAGCTGGGTTCAGCGGCGTTGGCCAGGCCGATCATGAGGCCTCTGCCCTCATCGCGGAAATAAAACCCGGTGGTCATGTCGATGGTCAATGGCACCAGGTTGGGCGAGAGCGAAAACTCCTCGGTGATGAACAGCATGCGCCGGTACGGGCGGGCCGGGACATCCACGCCGGCCATCTCACCTATCTCACGCAGGTACGGGCCGCACGCGTTGACGACGGTGTCGGTACCGACCTGGCCGTCGCTGGTGATCACACCGGTGACTCGATCTCCCTGTACGTTGATACCGGTCACGGTCGTGCTGGTGCGAAATTCCACCCCCATGTCGCGCGCTCGCTGCACGTAACCCTGGCAGATGGATGCCGGGTCCACGTAACCGTCGCGAGCGTTGTAGGCCGCCGCCTGGATATCGTCCACGAACAGATCCCGGACATGCTCCCTGGCCTGGGCGGCCGTGATGATGCAGCTGTCCACGCCCAGCCTGTTTTGCAAGGCCACGCTCTGGATCAGGGCCTGGGCTGTGGCCTTGGTGGATGCCAGGAACATGTAGCCGGCCTGCTTGTAATCGATATCCTGATCCATCTCCCGGGAGAAGCGGGCGTACACGTCCAGGGAGTAGTGGGACATGAGAATGTTGATCGCGGAGGAGAACTGCTCCCGCACGCCGCCGGCGGAGTAGGCGGTGGAGCCGCGGCCTGTGTACTTCTCCTTCTCCAGGACCACAATCCGCCCGGCCTGGCGCCGGGCCAGGCTCCAGGCCACCGACGCACCGATGATGCCACCGCCGATGATGACCACGTCCGCCGTTTCAGGCATCGGTGCTTCTCCCCTGCGCATCTCGTGTGTCAGGTCGGCCGGCACAGATCTCGCCGGGACCGTACACCCATTCCGGTTCGCCGCCGTCGGCGAAGAATTCTTTCTTCCAGACCGGCAGGCGCTTCTTGATCACCTCGATGGCCTCGGCGCAGCAGGCCAGGGCAGGCTGCCTGTGAGGCGCCGCCACGGCAATGAACACGGACAGTTCACCCACGGCCAGCCGCCCGGTGCGATGCACCAGAGCCAGCCCGCTCACCTGATGCCTGTCCATGAGGTGGCGAGCCAGCCGCTGCAGTTCGACCAGGGCCATCTCAGGATAAGCATGGTATTCCAGATGGTCCACCGGTCGTCGCCGGTGGTGATTGCGCACCATGCCGGCGAAGGTGGCCGCGGCGCCGTCGGCGTCGCCGGCCACCTGGCGCGTGAGAGCGGCGGTATCGATGACCTCCGTCACCATGAGGCAGATGGCCTCCATGTCAGCCTCCCGAGACCGGTGGAAAGATGGCCACCTCGTCGCCATCGGCCAGGACCCGGGAGGCAGCGGCATGCTCCCGGTTGACGGCCAGCAACGGCGAAAACCCAGGTGCGCCCAGGGCCGGATGCCGCCGGGCCACTTCCGCCAGGGCCTGGCCGGCGGTGGTGCCCGGTGCCAGTTCCAGTTGCTGGTCCTGACAGCCCGTGAGTTCGGCGACGCGGGCGAAATAGCGCATCGTCACTTTCATGTTCTCGTCTCGTCGGCGTAATGAAGAACCATCTCCACCAGGGCGCGCACTCCTTCGGCTACCTCGGCCAGGGAGCGGGCGGTGAGGAAGGCAGGGGCGTAGACCAGACGGTGGTCCGGGTCCACCAGCAGCGGTTCGCCCGGTGTGCCGGCCCTCTCCGGCAGGATGGGCGAATCCACCAGCCCGGGCAGGAGGAAGTTGGCCACGCTCATGATCCCTATGGGCTTGCCGGCCTGCAGAAAGTGGACCAGCAAGTCTCTGACGACCGGCAGCAGTTCCCGGCGGCTGCCCGGGTCGAGAGTTCCGGTCATCAGGTTCTTGATCACCCCGCTGCCGCCTGGAATGATCAAAGCATGAAATGGGTCGGTGGAGATGGTCCCCAGGATTTCCACCTTCCCGCGCGTGATGCGTGCCGCTTCCGCGGCCATGGAGCGTGAGCTTCCGGCTCTTTCATCGCCGGTGGCATGATCCACGACATGCATCTGGTTCCCGGGGGGAGCCAGGGGAATGGGGTGTGCGCCGCGGCGCTCCAGCTCCAGCAGAGTCAGCAGCGCCTCGCCGATCTCCGTGCCGTCATGGGTGCCGCATCCCGCCAGCAACACGCCCACCCGTGTCCCGGCCACCGGCATCCGCGCCCCTCAGCCCGCCAGGGCCGCCTCGGCTTCGGCCACCAGCCGGCGAGTGCAGTCCTCAAGGGGCAGTTGAATGACGGCGCCGGCAGCGTTGCGGTGCCCGCCGCCGCCGTGGACCAGGGCAAGAGCATTCACATCGTGCTGGGGTTTGGAGCGCAGTGAAATCTTCGTCACGCCGTCCCCTTCCTCCCGCAGCAACAGGCCGATCTCCACGCCATCAATGGCCAGCATGTGGTTGAGCACGTTGGAAGGATCTTCCAGGCCGTCGCCGCAGGAGTTCATGAGGTCCCTGGGTACCGAGACCCAGGCCAGCCGTCCCTTGACGCTGAACTGCAGGCGCAGGAGGCTCTCGGCCATGAGCCGGATGGCACCTGGCCGGTAGCGTTCGTTGAGTTCCTGGTAGATCACTCCCGGTTTCACGCCCAGGTCCAGCAGGCGCGCCACCTGCCGGTGAAGGTGGGCGCTGGTCTTGGGGAAGCGAAAGCCGCCGGTGTCGGACCAGATGGCGGTATAGATGGCCTGCGCCATGACAAAGTCCAGGGTGCCGCCCAGCTCATCGACACAATCCAGGATCATCTCGCCGGTGGCACTGGCCTCCATGTGGATCAGGTTCACCTGCCAGAACTCCTCACGGACCAGATGATGATCTATGCAGATGCGGGTTGCGCGTGAAGCACGCACGTCGTCCTGGAGCGGTCCCATCCGTTCCACGGAGGAGTTATCCAGGGTGAAGATCAGATCGGCGTTGCGGATGAACTCCGACATGGTCTTGCTGTCGAAGACCTGGGCTTCGCCGCCCGGCGACAGAAAGCGCAGGCCCGGATGGAGTTCGTGGGTGATGAAGAAACGCGCGTCCAGGCCCTTCTGGCGCAGAAAACGCTGCATGGCGACACCCGAGCCGACACCGTCGGCATCCGGGTGGACATGGGTCAGGAGGACCGCTGTTCGCGCTTCCTCCAGCAGGGGCTGGAGACATCGGTAGGCGCTGCGTGTCCACGTCATGTGTCAGGATTCCTGATTCCGGCGAGTCGGCGCCGAGCGGGGGAAAGTAGCGCACGTTCCCCCGGTAAGTCAATGAAGGCGGCTACAGGAGGCCGCATGGGGAAAGGGATTCAGGCGTCCGGCCGGGAGATCAGCCGAGGCGGCCGGCCAAGTATTCGCCGGCGGCTTCCACGTAAACCGCTGCGTTGCGGCGTATTCGCGCCCCGGTTTCTTCCGGCAAGGTACGGATCACCTTTGCCGGCACGCCCAGGACCAGGCTCAGGGGCGGGATCACGGTGCCCTCCGTGACCACCGCGCCGGCGCCGATGATGCTGTGGCGGCCGATGACCACATCGTTGAGCAGCATGGCGCCCATGCCGATGAGGCACTCGTCCTCCACCCGGGCGCCATGTACAACGGCCCGGTGGCCCACCACCACCCGCGCCCCCAGGACCACCGGGCTGGGAGGATCCACATGGAGCACGGCCCCGTCCTGGACATTGGTCTCCTCCCCGATGGTGATGGATGCCGTGTCACCGCGGACCACGGCGCCATACCAGACCGAGGAGCGATCCCCCAGGGAGACTCTCCCCACCACCACGGCGCCCGGGGCGATGAAGACATTCTCGCCCCGGGTGATGAGAGTGGGCAGGTAGGTCCGGGAAAGGGCCATGGACAGGCACGCTACCATGGCGCCGCGAGACCCGACAACCGGAGGGTGGGAATAGCCGGAAGCGCCGTAGTGGTTAAGACGGACTGCTAGACTCTTGCATGGAGTGAACATGGCCTATATCGAGATGATCGACGAGGATGATGCCCAGGGTCCCCTGCTGGAGATGTACTCCCGCCTCACCTCGCCTCACGGGGGCGTGGACAACATCCTGAAGATCCATTCGCTCAACGTTCCCTCCCTGGCCGCCCACATGAAGCTGTACAAGACCCTGATGTACGGCCGCTCGGGGATCAGCCGGGCCCGGCGTGAGATGATCGCCGTGACGGTGTCGGTTCTCAACAACTGTCACTACTGAATCGTGCACCACGGGGAGGGCCTCCTCGTTCTCACGAACAACGAAAAACTGGTCAAGCGGTTGGTGGCCGGAGATCGCACCGTGATCACCGATCCGGCGGAAGCCGCCATGCTGGATTACGTGGAGAAGCTCACGCGCGAACCCTCCTCGGTCAGCCGGGCCGACGTCAGTGGGCTGCGCAGTCATGGTTTCACCGACGCGGACGTCCTGGACATCGCCCAGATCGCGGCCTACTTCGCCTTCGTCAATCGTATCGCCGAAGGGCTGGGAGTCGAACTGGAGTCCCACCGCACCTGAGCCCCCGTCTAGGTCTCGGCGGGGGAGAGCAAAGTGCCGTGGGTAATTCGGCCTCTCCCCCTTAATTTCCGGTGGCCGCGCCAGGAAGAGACGAAGCTGGACGGCCCTCTCGCTCTGAGACGGCGTGGGCCCTGAGGGTCTCGACTGCGCGGCGCATGACGGTCAGGTAGTCGCCCTCGCCGGGAGTATTGGCGCAAGGCGGGAGCACCACACTCTCGATTCCCAGCGAGCGCAGTCTCTCCACCGTGGCAGGGATCGGCTCGTTCTCCCAGATCATCCACCTTGCCTCATGATCGCGGCGCAGTTCCTCCAGTTGCTGCCATTGGCTCTCGTCGGGCAACGCGTTGGGTTCCCAGTGCAGCGAGATGGCGTTGAGACCGTAGCGCCGGGTGAAGTACTGGTACACAGGATGGGAGAAAAACAGCGGCGCATCACCCACGAGCTCAGCCCAGTCGGCCCAACTCCTGTCAAGAGCGAGAAGATCCGCCTCGAGCGACGCGAAACCCTCCTGGAACCGGACCTCATGCGCCGGCCGTTTTTCGGTGAAGGCCTGAAGGATTGCTCCCGCCTGCTCAACCGCCAGCGTGGGGTCGAGCCAGGTGGTGAAGGCGAAGCCCTCATGGCTGTGCTCGCCGCTAGGGCCATGGCCGTGTGTCACCGTATCTTCCAGCGGGATGTAGCGGCTGCGAAATGCCGCCGATGTGTCCACCAGGCGGGATGGTGCCAGGGACGCACGCTGCACCCACTGAGCGTACCCTGCCCCGTTGAGCAGAAGGAGGTCCGCACCCTGGTAAGCCGCCACCGTCTCCGGAGCGGGGGACCAGATGGCTGGATCGACACCTGTCGGTGCGGGAAACGCGACGACCACCCGGTCACCACCGATGCGCCGGGCGAAATACTGCAGCGGGTAGTTGACTGCCTGGACTGAGAGCCGAGATGAGGTCTCCGACCGCGCCGTGCCGACCGGCGGCTCTCCGGTTCTCGTTTCCTGCGAACAACTGATCATCACTGCGCCGGCGATCCACGCCAAAATGCACACTGCGATTCTGCGCCTACTCTGTTGCCCGCAACCTGCAGCGGCCATGTTGGATCTCCTTGCTCAGGTCACAATGAACCTTTGAATCAACTCGGTACCGAAGTGACGGGTCAACTGGGTGAGGCCTGCAGCCATTGCCGCCCCAAGCACCAGCACGACAAGGACCTCGGCGGCCAGCACGGTGGCAATCCTCCCGCGGGCGCCGCCGATCTTTGACAGCGTCAGCAGCTCCCGACGGCGCAGGCGCAACGACAGGAGAAACACCAGCACCGCAGTTGCCATGGTGCCCAGGCCCACGATCAACATGGCCGCCACCACGAAGCTGCGGATGGTCAGGATGGTGCCAAGGAGATTGTCCATCACCGTGATGGGGCTCACGATCTGGCTGGGCTCATCGGCGCTCTCGTAGCGGCCCTGGAGGATCGCGCTCGATTTGGTGTCGTGGGGCACGGCAATGACGGCGCTGAGGGGATAGCTCTCCAGGTCGCCGTGGAAGTGGAACGAGTCCATGTTCTCGGTCGTGATCTCGTTGAACTGAACGACCGAGGCGTTTGCCGTGATGCGATTCCCCTCGCGGGTGAGAACGCCGGCAGCCGCCTCGGGTCTGTCCAGATCTTGGTGCCCATGACCCAGCCCCTCCATGATCCAGGCGGTCTTGATGTCCACGAAGATGGCGCGGTCGTCGGGGCCAAAGGAAGGCTCCAGCACTCCCACGACATGCATTTTCAAGGGATAGACGCCTGCCAGATCGAATACGCTCTCCGGCGAGGAGACGATGGTCGAACCGGGTTGCAGGCCGAGATCCTCGGCCACTGCTGCTCCCAGCACGCATTCGCCAAGCACGGCCATGAAACGCCCGGCGGCTGTCGGCAATCCACGGAACTGGAAATAGTCAATCGTCGTCCCGACGATGGGGTAATCACGCGCCCGAAAGCGGACGTAGAGCGGGATGGGATCGGCGAGGCCGGATTCCGCGATACGATTGGCTTCCCGGTAGCGCAGGATTTCCGGTGTCTCGGATTCAAAGTAGAGAGAGTTCAGGGTCAGCTCCAAAGGGCTGCCCTTGGCTCCCACAAGCAACGGTGTCACCTCTGCCCGGGCCGTCAAGTGGGCCGCGCTGCGGCCGACCAGCACGTTGAGTCCCACCGGGAGATAGACGATGAGCATGATGGCGAAGACAAGGATCGCCGTCTTGATCCGGTTGTAAGCCAGGTAGCGCCAGGCCAGATAGAGAACGTCCCTCACAATGTGCCCCTGGCCGCACCAACCGCCGGCGACGTGGGCTGCTTGGCGGTCAAAAAGTTCTTCATGTCGAGAACCCGCCCAAAACGGGACAGCAGTTCACGGTCGTGGGTCACGGTCACCAAGGTGCCGCCGGCACGGGCCACGTAGTCGAAGAGGAAGTCGAGCACGCGATCCCGGTTGGCCGGATCGAGGTTGCCGGTGGGCTCGTCGGCCAGCAGCAACGCCGGCTGAGTGAGCAGCGCCCGGCAGACAGCCACCCGCTGCCGTTCACCATGGGACAGGCGATCGACGAGGCGACCGAGCTTATCCGCAATGCCCACCTGTCGCGCCAGATCCTGGGCGCGCTCGCGGACGGCATGGTCCAGGCGCAGGGCAGGCGTCACGCGGTACGGGAGCAGGATGTTGTCCAGCACGCTCAGGTACTCAAGCAGCTCGAATTCCTGGAAGA
>SMYD01000062.1 GCA_004356015.1 Acidobacteriota bacterium
CGGCCGCGTAAACCTCCCGCAGCGTTTTCACGTTATCGCTGCCCACGTGGTAGGTGGTGCTGCCGGGAGCCCGTGCCGCCAGAACGCAGGCGGTGGCCAGATCGCCTGCGAAGATGAACTGGTAGCGGTTGGAGCCGTCGCCCACCAGGTAGATACGCCGCCCCTCCTTCACGAACTCGAAAAAAATGGTCAGCAACCCCAGGCGGCCGGCCGAGACGATGGTCGGGACGCGCAGAATGTCGGTATCCAGCTTCTGGGCCCGTTTCTTGACTTCTTCTTCGCCGGCCAGTTTGGATCGGCCGTAATCACAGACCGGACAGGTGGGCTCGTCTTCGGTGACGAGATAGTCGTAGGCGCGACCGAAGACGCAGATGGACGAGATGTAGACCAGCTTGCGCACATCCTCCTGGATGCAGATGTCGGCCAGGTGGCCGGTGCCTGTGACGTTGCTGTCCCACAGTTCCCTGGGGTCGGGGTTCTCATGCCCCATGAGGGCGGCGCAGTGAAACACCGCGTCGAACGGCCCATGGGTCCGGAAGACATGGCGGATCTGATCGGGAAAGCGGAGGTCGGCCAGGGCATAGGTGATGCGGGGATCCGGGTCCGGATCCCGCAGGCGGTCCAGGCTGGTGACCACCATGTCCCGATCCGCCAGGTGGCGCGCCAGCACGCCGCCAAAAAAGCCGGCGGCACCAGTGACCAGGACGCGGCCTGGTTCGGGACCCAGGGGCAGCGCGGGGGTGGAGTGGCCGGTCATGGTCAGGGTTGCGGCAGGCAGGCCGGATCGCCGGCCGGGTGGAACGACAGGCGTTGATAGTCATAGGCCAGGCAGCCACCACCGGGCGGGACTGCGGCAACGCTCATGCGGCGGCCCCGGTCGTAGTTGAAGTCCGTCAGCGGCAGGGCGGTGGCGGGCCAGTACTCCAGGTAGTCGTCGTCGTAGATCAGCACCTGATGAATGTCGGCCGGGATGGGCAGAGGATCCAGTGCCGGCAGGGCCGTGGATCCCGGTTCAAACGAGAAGACTCGCTCCCGCGCGGAAGGAACCCAGGCATCGGCGGTGTCCTGGAACAGGGGATAGAGCCCGACCACCCGGTAGACCGGGAGAAAATAGGCGGCATGAAAGGTGGACCCGTAAGCCAGCACCAGCGTTCCTTCGGGGTCCAGGCCATCGCGGATGGCGGCGTCCCGCTGCGCCATGTCGTGGTTGCGGTCCAGCAGGCGCATGCCGCCGGGGTACGGTGCGGGCAGAGTCCATGATCCCAACTGCACCGGCAGCAGGAACAGACTCAGATTCAGGGCCAGGGCCAGAATGATCAGGGCCCGCGGCACGGGTCCGGGCGGCAGGTCGGGCACGGCCACGGATCGCCGTCCCGTGATGAGCCACTGGGCCAGCGGCACTGCCGTGGCAGCAGCCAGTATCACGGCGACGGGCAACAGCAACACACCGAAACGCGGCGCCCAGTCATAGGTCATGTGGAACAGGGCCATGGGGATGCCCCACGCCGCCATGAACGGTCCGGCGCCGGGGAAAGGGGGGCGGCCGATCAGACAGCCCACCAGGCCCACCAGGAATGGCACCATGAAAAGTCCCAGCGCCAGGAGGGAACTGGTCCCGATCTCCGTGGCCTGTATGGGGATCTTGCCCACACCACCGCCGAGGATCTTGGTGGCGATGACGACTTCGGAGAGAAAGGCCGCCGAGGTCTCACGGTAGGCGGTCCATCCACCTGAGAGAGATGCCACAAGAACCGTCCACCCCACCGCCGACGCCACGCCCAGAGCCGCGCCGGTGATGATGCGCCACCATGGATGCCGCCAGGCGGCGAACAACCATAACGGCGCCATGAGCACGGCGAAGGTGGAGCGGAAACCGAACGAGAGGGCCAGCACGATGGTCAACCCCCAGAAGGCAACCGACTCCACCGGGATTCGCGCTCGTCGCGCCAGCCAGGCCGCCAGCAGGGAGAGGGCCGCTTCGCCGGTGGCCGGCATGCCCACGTCCCCGAAGAACCAGAAGAGAGGGCTGACCATGAGCAGGCCCGCCGCCAGCCAGCCGGCGGTCTCGCCGGCCAGATCCCGCCCCAGCAGGTAGGCAAAGAGAAACGCGGCGCCTGTGGCCAGCGCCGAGAAAAGGGCCAGGGAGAAAACAGGGTCGCCCGCGAAGTAATCGATGAAGGCGATGCAGCCGACATAGAGTGGGTTGCCCGGCGGGTGCGGCCGGCCGGCGGTCATGTCGTAGCGCTCCAGGGCCAGGGCATAGCGGACCGAGTCGGAGATGAAGAGGGTGCGATCCCGAAACGGCAGGCGGGTGACCAGGGCGACGGCGGTGAACGACAGCCCGAGGATCGAGGCCGTCAGGGGACCCCTTCTTGCTGCGAGCCCTCTCATCGCCGCGCAGTATACTGCAAACCGTGTGAATGCATGAGCTTGCACGCAGCGGCTGGCGCTTGCACCTGGCCCTCCGAGGGGTGATCTTTGCGGGGGCCCATCTCGGGACAGGCGGGAGGCATGCTCTTTTGAAGAAGGCCACGGACCAGCCGCAGCAACCGGCGCCAGGCGAGTTTCTTGTGCCATCCGGGGCCGTGGCCCGAGGCGAGGGGCGGCGTCGTGCCCGGCCGCGGTTGTGGCACCACGACTACCTGCATCTGCGTCCCCTGGCAGCCGATCTTCGTCATGTCCTGGGCGATGCCCGGGGTGACCCCCGGGATGTCGCCGAGCCCTGGCTTATTCTCGATCTGGGTTGTGGCGCTTCCCCCTACCGGGAGTTCTTCCCTGCCGTGCTCGATGCGTACGTGCGTGTGGATCTGGATGGCGGCGCTTCACCCGGAGTTGTTGCCCGCGGTGAGTCCCTGCCCTTTGCCGCGGCAACCTTCGACGGTATTCTGGCCACCCAGGTTCTGCTGCTGGCCGAAGAACCCGCGGCCATGGTGGCGGAGATCCGCCGCGTGATCCGTCCGGGAGGGCGAGTCTGGGTGACCTGCCATGGCGCCTGGCCCCGTTCCGGTGTGGCCCCCGAGAATCGTTTCGGGGAACCGGACCTGGAACGCCTCTTTGCCGCCTTCGACCGGGTCAGTGTGACCCCCGAGGGTGGCTACCTGGGGCTGCCGTTTGCCCTCTTCAATCTCGCCCTGCGCGAAGGAGTGCGTGCCGCCCAGCGTCGTTTTGGGCGTGCTGCCCTTCTTCTGCGGCTGGTGGCCGTTCCATGTTTCGTGGCTGCGAACCTCACGGGCCGCGTGCTTGAGCGACTGGCTGCGGCGGGTCCCATGCGGCCGCTCCTCTCTCATCTGGATCGCAGCCTGCCCATGAATTACCTGGTGGTGGCGGAGCGCGGTGTATGAGCGGGGATCGCCCCGAGGGCAACAACCGTCGGTTGTGGGAAAAACCGCTCATCGGTGTGGCTCGTCCCATCCAGCGGATGCTGCCCTCCATCCGCAACATGGCCCATGGCTATGCGGGGCATGCGTTCGAGGCCGTGTCCTTCCTCCTGCTCACGCCGTTTCTGGTGCGCGAACTCGGCCTGGCGACCTTCGGCCTGTGGAGTGTGGCCGTGGCCCTGGCCGAATGGATGCAACTTCTCGATCTCGGGATGAAGGAGGCGATCATAAAATACGTGGCCGCCCACCAGGCCCGTTCCGATGCCCGCGCCGTGCGCCGGGTCTGTGACACGGCTCTCTTCACTTATATCTTCGGGGCCCTGGCCGCGGTCGGCGTCGGTCTGGCACTGGCCTGGCTGGCCCTGCCCCGGATGGTGCAGGATGCCGCCAACCTGGCTGATGCCCGTCTCGTGCTCCTTCTCCTGGTGGCTTCGGCGGCGATCTCCTTACCAGCGGGTCTCAGCGGCACTCTGCTCGAGGGACTGTCCCGGTTCGATCTCCTCAACCTGTTTCGCATGGGACATGCGGCGTTGCGACTGACCCTCATCGTGGTGGCTCTGCAAGTGGGCGGTGGTCTTCTGGGTGTGGCCCTGGCCGAGGTGACGTCAAGGGTGATCCTGCACGCCGGCCGCTGGTGGGTTGTCTACCGGATCGACCCGGTGCTGATTCCACGGCCCTGGCTCCACCGGGCCGTGCGCAGCGAGCTGTTCCATTTCAGTGCCTGGAACGCCATCCGCCAGGGTGGCGAGCTTCTGGTGAACAAGATCTTCGAGCCGATCCTCTCCCTGCTGGCCGGCATGCCGGCCGTGGGCGCGTTTTATATCGGGCGCCGCCTGGGAAGCATGCCGGCGGAACTCATCGTCCCCATGGCGGGAGTTCTCTTTCCTCTCAGCAGCGAACTGGAAGCGGCGGGTCGCGGCCAGACCCTGCGCCGGACCTTCCTCACCGCCACGAAAGTCTCCCTGGTGGTGGCACTTCCGCTGGGGATGGTCCTGGCCTTCGGCGCCGGTCCCATCCTGGCCAACTGGATGGGTGGCCGCACTCCCGAGGCGGCCCCGGTCCTGAGCATCTTCTCGTTCATGTTCATCATCGTCGCGGCGGCCCTGCCATCGGAAGTGATCCTGCTCGGTCTGGGCCGGGCTCGTCTGCTGGCCATGCTGGGTCTGGCCCAGGGCGCCATCATCATTCTGTTGGGAGTCCCTCTGATGGAACGGTTCGGGCCGCCGGGCCTGGCTCTCTCGGCCCTGGCCGCGGTGGTCCTCCTGCAGGTTTTTGTGCAGATGCCCCTGGCCGCACGCGCCTGCGGTGAATCGGTGGGCAGCCTGCTGCGCTCCTCCATCCTGCCGCCCCTGCTGGCGTCGCTGCCGGTTGCGCTGGGCATGTTCCTGCTGCGTAACAAGGTGGCGGTGGGAGGACTGGCGGCTCTGGCGACCTGGTCCGGTGTCTCCCTGACCGTCTACCTGCTGCTCCTCTGGTTGTTCGGCTTTGAACGTGACGAGAAGCAGTTCCTGCGCTCGCAGATACGCCGTCTGGTCCTGGCTCCGTCGCGCATCGATGACTGGGAGAAGTGAAGTGCCCTCCGATCCTGTGCGCCGCCGCCTCCTGGACGAACTCTGGAACACCGATCACCGCTATTACGAGCTGGCCCGCCAGCATGTGCGTGCCGCGGCGCAACGCCCCGGGGAATACGATTTTTTGCGTGAGCGCCTGCCCGCCAGTGGTGACATCCTCGAGATAGGTTGCGGCGAGGGAAGCAACATGGAGGTGCTGGCAGCGCCGGGGAGGCGGTTCGTGGGTTGCGATCTCTCCGCGCTGGCTTTGCGCCTCGCCAGGGAGTCATCACCTCCCGGTGGGACCAACCGGTTCGTGCGCGGTGAAGGAGAAGCGTTGCCCTTTCCCGATGCCACCTTCTGTGCCGTCATGGGGGTCTCCCTGCTGGAGCACCTTCCCCATCCCGAGACGGCCATCGCTGAAATGGC
>SMYD01000063.1 GCA_004356015.1 Acidobacteriota bacterium
AACACTGAGGTCATGCCGAGCAATTATATCCCTTGAGGCAGGGGGGGTCAGGATGTTGGCGCGGATCCTTCACCGCTCTCCTCGGACCCGCCGGGTTCCTCGTCCGGGGTGCCTGGAGCCGGCTTGACCGCGGGGGCCGACGACTCTCCCTTACGCCCCCTGGCAAACTCCATGCGGTTGTTGAAGGCTTCCCGGGGGCGGGGACGCGCCGGCACCACCACCGGCCCGACGGTGGAAATGGCATGCTTGAAGACGATCTGCTCGCCCTGGGCCGTCTCCAGCAGGATCGTGAACTTGTCGAATGAACGGATGCGGCCCGTGAGACGCCTCCCGGTATTGAGAAAGACAGCCAGCCGGCGTTTTTCCCGCCGGGCCTGATTGAAGAACTCATTCTGGATGTTCGGTGATGCTCCCTCGTCCATGACCCCTCCGTCGCCTCATCCGGCCTGACTGATGATAGCCAGTGCCGCCCTCGTCATGTTCTCGCCCGGCTCATCGCCGGCCAGCCAGTGCAGGTTCGATTCCCGTCTGAACCACGTCATCTGCCTCTTGGCGTACTGGCGCGTAGCTATCACGGTACGCCGCCTTGCCTCTGCCTCGCTGTACTCCCCGCGGACCACCGCCAGACTCTCCCGATAACCGATCCCCTTGAAAGCATTGGCCGTTGGCGGGATCCCGGCAGCCAGCAATCTGCGCACTTCCTCCACAAGACCGGCGTCAAAAAAAACCTGCGCCCGGACCTCAAGACGGGCCACCAAGCGTGCCTTCTCCACGTGCACCCCGATCTTCACCGCATCATACCGTTCCGGCCGCTCCCAGATCCCGCCACCATCCCTGGCCAGCTGTCGTGAGAGGGTCTCACCGGAGAGAAGAACCACCTCCAGGGCCCGGATTACCCGCTGGGTATCGCCCGCCCCCAGGCGATCCGCGCTGTCCGGATCCAGGCGAGCCAGCATGCGCAGCAGGTAGGCAGGCCCATGGCTGCCGGCTCGCGCCCGCAGGCGCTCACGCAGGGATTCGGACCGCCGCGGGCCAGGGAACAGCCCCCTGAGAAAAGCCCGGATATAGAAACCGGTTCCGCCCACCATGATGGGTCGCAGGCCTTCCTCCCGCAGCCGGGACACGGCGCGGTCAGCGGCGCGCACAAAATCACCAGCGGAAAAGTCATGCCTGGGATCCGCCATATCCACCAGTTCATGTCGAACTCGCGCCCGCGTCGCAGCATCGGGTTTGGCCGTTCCCAGATCGAACCCCCGGTAGACCTGCATGGCATCGGCACTGATGAGACCACCCTTCAGTGCCAGCGCCAGGTCCAGCGCCAGGGCACTCTTCCCCGCACCTGTGGGGCCGAGAATCACAACCAGTGGCGCAGGCGATCCGGCCCTGCTGCGGCCGGCGGCCGGCGACGCCGGTGTCACGGCTCGGCCTTGGCTGCCAGGAGTTCCGGGTGTTCCGCCAGCAGTACCAGATCCACCCCGGTGTAATAGTGGTGCAGGATCTCCCGGTGATTCAACCCCCGGACGGCCATGCCGAAAGCTCCCACCTGGCAGAGTCCCACACCGTGTCCCCAGCCCTTCCCGGCGAAGGTGAAGGTGCGCACCCTGCCATCCGGGCCATGCTGGCGATCCACCGTGAAGAGGGTCTCCATGAGACCGAGAGCGACCCGGATATCAAACCCTCTCAGGGTGGCGGTCCCTTTGCTGCCCATGACCTTCATCTCCGCCACCCTCCCCGAGACGCCCCGGCGGACCACTTCCAGATCGAGAAGGTCTCCGAAATCCAGACCGCGGCCGAGTTTCCTGGACAGGTCCTTGCGCGAGATGCTCGTCTCCCAGTGATGGCGGGTGGAAAAACGATCATCACTGAGACTGCGAAACGGCCGCGTGGCCTCCAGGTAATCGATCCGGCCCGCAGAATTCAGGTGGACCAGAACCGGCTCATGACGCGTGAGAGCCAAACGCCCCACCGGCACGGGGCCTCTCTCGGTGGCCCCGAACAGAAAAAGATCCTCGGCCAGTTCCAGGCTCTCGCCTTCTTCGCTCTCCAGCTTCCCGCCGGAGGTGGTGGCCACGCGCAGCCGCGTGACCGGTTCATCGACATACCTCTCGGCGAGCCGGGCCAGGACGGTGAGGGCCTCCACTGCGCGCACCTCATCACTCCAGACCGCAGGTCCCACGACCATGGTGAAGGGGATCAGACTGTCTCTGGTGAGCAGGGCCAGCTGGGGGCCACCGCCCTCTCTGACCTTGCGCGGCAGAGGATCTCCGGGTGCCAGACCCAGCACCACCGCGGCGTCGGCCATCTGGAAGAGGCGTTCCAGGCGCTCCTGCCAGCCCATGAGATCCACCAGGTCCCTGGCCATACGGCCCCGGCGTACCCCTCCTGAGAGGTCCTTCCGGGGCAGCGGCTCCCGGCCCAGGTGGGGCGCCAGCCGCTGCAGCCAGTCCTGCCAGCGCTCCGCCCCCAACGCCTGGTCCATGCCCTCCGAGGTGATGAACGCGGATTCCACAACGCCCTGCACCACCAGGCGGGCGATACCCCGGGCCAGATCCGGGGCCCGACTCAGGTACGCCAGATCATGGCGCCCATCCAGATAGCTCACAACCTGGCGCCGCTCATCCCGCTCGGGCGTGCAGACCACACCTTTCAGATATGGCTCGGAATCCTCGGGGAAGACATTCTCTACATCTTCGGTGTGGCCGCCGCACGTGGAGGTGAACAGGGTATTGGCCAGTTCCCCCTCCGAGGTGACCACCATTCCCCGGGTGCCGGCCACGGCTTGATCGCTCATTGAGTGTTCGCTGTCGGCCCCCCCATAGACCTGGCAGCGGGGTGAGTCGCAGATATCGAAGCCGTTGTCGGCATACTGGCCGCGGTTGCGAACGGCATAGGTCCGCGCCGCCACAGCCTGGGCCATGAGGGCCTCCGGTTCGGGGTAGACACCGGGCCCCATCTCGTCAGGAACCACGCCCTTCAGGTAGTCTTCAAGGTTCACGACGTTCACGACCCGCAGGCGACCGCCGTCATCTATGAAAATCTCGATGATGCCACGGTAGTGGCGCTGGTTCACCTTCACCAGACCACGGCCGGCAGGGAAGGCCACCAGCCGGCGCAATTCCAGGGTCTGCTCCAGGTAGTTCTGATCCACGATCCGCAGCCGGCCATCGTCGCTGTAGCCCACGGTTTCACGGGCCACCCAGGCATCGGCATAGCCCATGGCCACCAGGCGGGATGCCAGTGCCGCCGCCGCGGTGCGCTGGTCCAGAGTCCCCACGCGCACGCGGTAAAGACGTCTCTGGCTGTCATGGTGGACATCGGTCTGCTCATGCAATTCACGCCCCAGCCGGGCCGCCAGGGTTTCTGCCACCTCTTCGCTGGTGAAGGTCCCGACCTGCACCCGGAAGATCGTGCGGACCTCCCCGGCCCCCAGCAGAACCACCCGTGTGGGACCCTGAAAGAGATCTTTCCAGGGCGCATTCCCGGTGGCGGCATCCACCAGGCGCAGTCCGCCGGCCGCTTCCAGCACCACCAGTCGATCCTCGCCGCTGCCCAGGCCGATGCGCATGGCAGGCGCCGCCACCGCTGGTGGCGGGAACCCCGCCATGCTCTGGCTGACCGCGAGGAGAAGAACACCCGCCGCCTGCAGCCAACCGGTGGCCCGGCCTCGAACCATCAGGAAGGTTCACCTCGCAGTGGTATCTTGTCGCCCTGCCGGCGCTCGATCTTCACTCCCACCCAGTCCACAATCCCATCCAGGACGGGCGTTTCCTTGCGAATCTCGACGTGGACCGCGAGGATCGGGAAATTCGCCAGCAGACGGCCGGCCACTTCGCCGGCCAGTGTCTCCAGGAGATAGAAAGGCTCGCTTCTGGCCACCTCCAGGACAACCTGGTGAACCTTGGCGTAATCGACGGTATCCTCGAGAGAATCGCTGGCCATGGAAGTGTGGAGATCCTTCTCCATCTCCACGCTGACGAAATAGCGCACACCGATTTCCCGCTCGAGGCGCGTGGCGCCGTGACGGGCGTGGAACCGGATGCCACTCACGATGATTCGATCCGTCATGGGAGAAGGAGTCTAGGTCCGGCGTGCGGGGGCCGTCAATGTGGCACCCCGGCCAGGACATCCATGTAGGACAGGGCTGTGCCTGTATTGAACAGAACCACGGTGTCGCCGGCGGCCAGGTAACCTTCCTCGCGCAGGCGACGGGCCGCGGCCACCGTGGCCCCCCCTTCCGGCGCGGCCAGGACCCCGGCGAGGCGACCCAGAAGCCGGACGCCAGCCAGCATCTCCTCGTCGGTCACTGCCACGGCCGTGCCTCCCGAGTCCCGCAGGCAGGACAGGATCAGCATATCCCCCACCGCCCCGGGAACCCGCAAGCCCGCGGCCAGGGTGCTGGCGTTCTCCCACGGCACAGCACGGGTCGCACCGGCTGCGAAGGCGCGCACCATGGGAGCGCACCCGGCAGCCTGCACGCTGACCATGCGCGGCCTCGCGCTCCCGATCCAGCCCATCTCCTCCATCTCCTGGAAGGCCTTCCACATACCTATGAGCCCGGTGCCGCCGCCTGTGGGATAGAAGATGACATCGGGGAGGCAGCCGCCCATCTGCTCAACCAGTTCGTAGCCCATGGTCTTCTTGCCTTCCAGGCGGTAGGGCTCCTTCAGGGTGGAGAGGTCGAACGCGTCCCCTGCGGCCGCGGCCTCGCGCGCTGCCGCGCCACATCGATCAATGAGGCCGTCCACCAGATGAACCCGGGCTCCCAGTAATTTCATGGCCTGAACGAACGCCACAGGCGTGTCGGCCGGGCAGAAGATCTCCGCCTCCAGGTTGGCGGCGGCCGCATAGGCCGCCGTGGCCACCCCCGCGTTGCCGGCGGTGGGCAAGACCACCTTCGCCACACCCCGCTCCCTGGCCATGCTGATGGCGGCGCTGAGTCCCCTGGCCTTGAATGACCCGGTGGGATTGAGAGATTCATCCTTGACCCGGAGATCATCCACTCCCAGGTTCGCACCCAGGCGAGGCGCCCGGAGAAGCGGGGTGAAGCCCTCCCCCAGACTCACCGGCTCGCCGGCCACCGGCAGGACTTCGCCATAACGCCACATGTCGGATCGGCGTCCGGCCATCTCATGGAGCTTCAGGGTGGCTCCGGCCTTCCCCAGGTCGTAGCGCGCCAGGAGAGGGCGGTCACAATGGCCGCATAACCCCTGCAGCTTCAGGGCTTCATGGACCCGGCCACAGTTGCTGCACTCCAGACGCGACAGGGTGCTGGCCGGGAGAGGGGTCATGCCTTCCTGATGCGCAGGTAGCGGCGCTTGCCCACCTTGAGCAGGATCCCCTGGCGCAGCCGCCCGGCCTCCATCTCGAGATGCTCTTCCTGCACGCGCCGGCCGTCCAAGGAGACAGCCCCCTGGGCCAGCAGGCGGCGGGCCGCACTGCGGGAAGCCGCCAGGCCTTCCGCGGCGAGAAGGACAGGGAGGTGAATCACCCAGCCATGGCCGCCCTGGCCGGACTCCAGGACGGGGCCTTCCACCAGGCAAGCCTCCGGCACGTCCTCGGGGACTCCGCCACGGGTAAAAATGCGCTGGAACTCCTCCTCGGCCTCGCGCGCAGCGGTCTCGCCATGAAAACCCGAGACCAGTTCGCGAGCCAGCCGGACCTTGGCATCCCGGGGATGCAGCGTCCCCTTCCCGACCTCCTCCTGCATGCTCTCGATGGCCGCCTTCGAGAAGTCCGTGCAGAGAAGATAGTACCGCCACATGAGGTCATCGGAGATGGACATCACCTTGCCGAAGATCTCCCCGGGGGATTCGCTGATGCCGATGGTGTTCCCCATGGACTTGGACATCTTTTCGCTGCCATCGATACCTTCCAGAAGCGGCGTCGTCATCACCACCTGGGGAGGCAAATTGTAGTCAGGCATGATGTCCCTGCCCACGTTCAGATTGAACAGCTGGTCCGTCCCTCCCAGTTCCACATCCACTCGCAGTTCCACGGAATCGTAGGCCTGGACCAGGGGGTAGAGAAACTCATGCATCCGGATCGACTCCCCGGCTGCGTAGCGCTTGCGAAAATCACGACGCTCCAGCATGCGGGCCACGTTGTATTTGGCCGCCAGGCGGATGAACCCTTCCGCGCCGAGCTCGCCCAGCCATTCCGAGTTGAAGCGTATCTTCGTTTCCGTGGGCGAGAGGATGCGGAAGGCCTGTTCCTTGTAGGTCTCCGCGTTGGCAAGAACCTCCTGGCGCGTCAACTGGGGGCGCGTCCGGGAGCGGCCGGTGGGGTCGCCGATGAGGCCGGTGAAATCGCCGATGAGAAAGGTGACCTCATGACCCATATCCTGGAAGTGCTTCATCTTGCGCAAGAGAACCGTATGCCCAAGATGGATATCAGGCGCCGACGGGTCGAAACCCACCTTGACCCGGAGAGGCCGCCCGCTGCTCCTCGAGGCCTGAAGCCGATCGCGCAACTCTTCTTCGGTGAAGAGATCGACAATCCCCTTCTTCAGGTAGGCGAGCTGCTCCTCAACCGGCGGGAATTGTTTTTTCTTCTCCGACCCAGCACCCATGGCAATGCGCCTCCGTGCCTCCCATGCCGCAGCGCATCAATCTACCATGTGCCGCCGGCAGGCATGAGACCCCGTTCCCGCAGGCTGGTGAACCCCCGCCGGGTGACCACCAGGTGATCGTAGAAGCCGATGTCCAGCAGCATGGCCGCGCGCCCTATCCCCCGGGTGAATTCCAGGTCTTCAGAGGAGGGTTCACAACTGCCACCCGGGTGGTTGTGCGCGAGGATGAAGCCCAGCGCCAGATGGCGCAGGGCAGGTTCCAGGATCTCCCTGGGATGGGTACGTGTGGTGTTGAGGCTGCCCACGGAGAGAGTTTCGCGGGCCAGGAGCCGGTTGCGCCCATCCAGATAGAGGCCCACCAGGTGTTCCCGGCGCTCGCTACCCAGATCCCGCACCTGCTGCCATGCGGCGGCCGGGGTGGAGATGCTGGCTTGATCCTTCTCGGCCGCGGCCACCGCCCTGCGGCCCAGTTCCAGCCCGGCCAGAACTCTGCCGGCTCTCGCCGTCCCGATCCCATCGATGGCAACCCACCCCGGCAGATCAAGGCGGCACAACCCGTCCAGGGAATGCTGGCGGATCAGCCGCGTGGCCAGGGCCAGGACATGCTCCCGGTGTGTCCCGCCCCCCAGCAGCAGGGCAAGAAGTTCGGCCTGGGAAAGGGCGCCCACACCCCTTGCCACCAGTTTCTCCCGCGGCCGCGAAGCCGGTGGCAGATCCGCCAGGCGCGGCCCGCGGGTGCTCCTTGATGGTGGGACCGGCAAAAGAGACGATGAATCGTTGAGAGCGCCAGACCCACGGCGCCGGGTCATTCGTCAGCGGGCTCCTGGATACGGACCCGCCGTCCCGACACCACCAGGTGCCCCAGGTAATAGCGGCGCAGCACCTCTGCGTAAAGGCGGTGCTCCGCCTCGAGGATGCGCGCCGAGAGCAGATCTTCGTCGTCATCATCCTTCACCGGGACGGCAGCCTGGGCCACGACGGGCCCGTGATCGAGCTGCTCATCCACGAAATGCACGGTGCAGCCGCTTATCTTCACCCCATGTTCCAGGGCCTGGCGCTGGGCATCAGGACCGGGGAACGCAGGCAGCAGGGACGGGTGGATATTGAGAATGCGCCCCGGATAGGCCGCGATGAAGACCGGCGACAGCAGGCGCATGTATCCGGCCAGGCAGACCAGGTCGGCATCGTGTTCCCTCAGGACCTCCAGAACCTTGCCGTCGTGCTCCCGGCGATTCGCCGACGCCTGATGCTCAACCACTGCCGTGGGGACTCCCAGATCCCGGGCCGCATGCAGACCCTGAGCTCCGGCCACGTTGGCTATCACCACGGCAGGCAGGGCAGGGATTCGTCCGGCACGCGCGGCATTCACCAGCGACAGCATGTTGCTCCCCCGTCCTGAGATCAGGACCGCGAAGCGCCCGGCATCGGTGACCGGGTCCCCGGTCATGGCGCCTCGCCGAGCATCTCGACCCGGCCCTGGCCTGCAACGATCTCGCCGATCTCATGAACAGCTTCACCCTGGCGCTGCAAGGCCGCCATCACTTCGCCGGCCTCATGGGGGCGCACCACCAGGATCATGCCAATCCCCATATTGAAGGTGCGTTCCATCTCGGCCTGGGCCACATCACCCCACCGGGCCAGCAATTTGAACAGTTCGGGGACCTTCCAGCTTCCCCTCTGGATACGGGCGTCGCAATCGCCGGGCAGAATGCGCGGCACGTTGTCCACGAAGCCCCCGCCGGTGATGTGCGCCATACCCTGCAGCCTGCCCGCCGCGACCAGATCACGAAGGAGAGGCAGGTAGCAGCGATGGGTCGCCAGCAGAGCTTCCACCGCCGTGGCACCGACCCCGGGCAACGAGTCCTTGAGACCGACCCCGCGTATCTCGAACAGGATCTTGCGCGCCAGCGAATAGCCGTTTGTGTGCAGGCCACTGGACTCCAGGCCCAGGAGACGATCTCCGGGCCGGATGCTCTCACCGGTGAGCAGCCGGTCCCGTTCCACGACGCCGACGATGAAGCCGGCCACATCGTAATCACCGGGCGGGTAGAAGCCGGGCATCTCGGCCGTCTCGCCACCCAGCAACGCACACCCCGCCGCAGAACAGGCGCGACTCATGCCGCGGACCACATCCACCAGGATGGCCGGTTCCAGCTTCCCGGTCGAGAAGTAATCCATGAAGAACAGCGGCGTGGCTCCCTGCACCAGGATATCGTCGATACAGTGATTCACCAGATCGGCGCCGATGGTGTCGTGGATGCCGGCGTCCAGGGCCACGCGCAGCTTCGTGCCCACGCCGTCGACACTGGCCACCAGGACAGGGTCGCGATAACCCTCTGTGCGAAAGAGCCCGCCGAAACCACCAATCCCGGAAAGGACACCGGGAGTGCGGGTGGCAGCGGCAAGATGGCGGATTTCACCCAGGGCGCTGTTCATGGCGTCGATATCGACGCCCGCGTCGCGGTAGGAGAGACCGCCTGTGTCAGGCGTGTCGTGATGATCAGTCATGTCGGCATTCCGTGGCGTCGGGAGAGGTTCGACGGCGTATAGGGATCGGCGGAAACACAATCAGATAACGGAGAAGCCAGTTTTCCACAGGCCCTCCCTGGTGTCAAGTTCGGGCGTTGCCCGGGCTGGCGACGCCTGTTATTGTCCCGGCACGGGATCCTGTCGCTGGCCTGGTGGACCTGGCCCGGGGCAACCCGCGGGAGACGGATATCAAGCGTCAGCCGAGCCAGCCGTCCTCGCCACCGCCCGCCGTCTCCTGGTGGATCGCCGGGGTGATCCTCGTCATCTTCGCTCTCAACGCAGGCCTCTCCCAGAGATCGAAGAGCCCCACCGTGGATGAATTCGCCCATGTTCCAGCCGGCTACATGGGCCTCAAGAGCGCCCGCTTCGACCTCTACGGCAAGACCCCACCCCTGGCACGCAGCCTCTTCACGCTGCCCCTCCTGCTCTCCCAACCCGATCTCCCGGAGCCGCCTCCGGGCAACCGCATGGCCGGGTGGTATCCGTGGACCTATGCCACGGGTTTCTTTCACGCCAATGTGCGCCACCACGGCGTGGACTTCGTGCAGCGTGTCTACCGCGACGCCCGCCTCATGGTGGTGGCGATGACGGTGGTTCTCGGCGCCGTTCTCTTCATCTGGGGCCGCCGCCTGCATGGAGCCGCCGGCGGCATCATCGCCCTGACCCTCTTCACCCTGGATCCCAACATCCTGGCGCACAGTCGCCTGGCCACGGTGGATATGGCAGAGACACTCTTCTTTTTTCTGGCGGTGGCGGCCATGGTCGCCTGGTTCCATGCACCCACCCGCTTGCGCCTGGCTCTGGCCGGCCTGGCCTGCGGGGCCGCTCTGGCCACAAAATTCACCGCCGTGCTCCTGGCACCCATCGGGGTGGGACTGGCTCTGGTGACCCTGCTGCTGGCGCCACCGGCCCGGCGCCGAGCTCTGGCCCGGCACCTGGCGGGCGGTTTGATGATCATGACCGTCACGGTTCTCCTGGTCGTCAATGCGGCCTACCTCTTCGACGACAGCATGAAGCTGCTCGGGGACTACCGCTTTCGCAGCCAGGCCCTCAATCTTGTGCAGCAGCCATGGTTGGCCTGGCTGCCGGTGCCCCTGCCGGCGGATTTCGTCAGGGGGTTTGATGCCCAGCAGGTCGATCTGGAGACAGGCGACTTCCCCAACTACTTCAACGGTCGCTGGTCCCGTCAGGGCTGGTGGTACTACTACCCGGTGGCCTGGCTCCTGAAGACGCCGCTTCCCCTCGTGGCTCTTCTCCTGGCCACCGCGGGCCTGGCCGCCGCGCAGGCCCTGGAATGGCGCCGCCACCACCACACCATCCATGTCGGCCTGCCCCCGAAAGATTCCCTGCGCAGACTCTCGGCCTGGGCCGTGGGGCTCGGGGTGGCCATCCCCATGATCGCCGCCTGCTTCTTCAACCGCCTGGACATCGGCGTGCGCTATATCCTGCCCGTCTACCCGTTTCTCTTCCTGAGCCTGGCAGGATTGGGCCGTCTCTGCCGGCGCCGGGAACCGGTGGCGGCCGCCCTGGTGATGGGCGCCATTCTGCTCACCGCGATTGCAACGGTCTCCGTCTATCCTCATTACCTTGGTTACGCCAACCTTCTCGCCGGAGGGATGAAGGGCGGCTGGAGGGTGCTCTCCAACTCCAACAACGACTGGGGACAGGATCTGCCGGCCCTGGCACACGAGCTCGAGCGACGGGGCGAGACGGAGGTCCGTCTGGCCTACTTCGGCCACGCCGAACCGGCGGCCTACGGCGTCAACTACACCGTTCCCCTGCCCGGCGGCTCCGGCGCCGATGCCCTGATCCCAGGGCAAGGTCGCATTCCCTATACCTTCCGCCCGGGCCTGTACGCCATCTCCGCCAACCTCCTGGTGGGCCTGCCCTACCAGGTGATGGACCATGGACGCTGGGTGCCGGCCGGCCACACCCTCAACGAGCCCCAGGAGATCTTTGCCTGGTTTCGCAAGCGCACGCCGGACATGGTGGTGGGGGGAAGCATCCTCCTTTTCCGTGTGGAAGACCCGTCGCAGTGAAACTCTCGGTCATCGTGCCCATCTACAATGAGCGCTCCACCATCGAGACGGTGCTGGATCGCCTGGCCGCCCTCCCTGGCGACAAGGAGGTGATCGTCGTGGATGACGGTTCCACCGACGGCTCACGCCAGTATCTCGAGGAGCGCGCGGCCAGGGGGGAGCCGGCGGGCCATCGGCTCATGGTTCTCTTCCACGCCCGCAACCGCGGGAAAGGCTCGGCCATTCTCACCGCCCTTCAGCATGTGGAGGGAGACGCGGTGATCATCCAGGATGCCGACCTGGAATACGACCCGGCCGAGATCCCGGCCCTTCTGGCGCCCCTTGCCCGGGGAGAGGCCCAGGTGGTTTACGGTTCGCGTTTCCTGGGCTCCACTCGCGACATGTGGTGGAGCCACTGGCTGGCCAACCGCATTCTCACACAGACCACCAACATCCTTTACGGCAGCCGTCTCACCGATGAGGCGACCGGGTACAAGCTGTTCCGGCGGGATGTTCTGGATGGCCTGGAACTCACCTGCCGCCGATTCGAGTTCTGTCCCGAGGTCACCGCCAAGATCCTCAAAAAGGGGCACACCATTGTTGAAGTCCCCCTACACGCGTACCGGGCCCGGCATCTGGACAAGAAGATCTCATGGACCGATGGCTTCGCAGCCTTCTGGGTTCTGATCCGGGAGAGATTCCGCTCCTGAAGCCGCCCGGTTGACACGACATCAGACCGGCCCGTAGAATGCCGCGACCTTGCGCCGGGAGGAGCCGATGAGCAGTAAGCCGTTCAAACCGTACGTCTCCGCGACAGCCAACCTGCCCGAGATGACCGTCAAGGCGGTTGTTCTGGGTGTCGGCATGGCCATCGTCCTGGGTTCGGCCAATGCTTACGTGGGCATGAAGGCCGGGCTCACCGTGGCAGCCACCTTCCCCGCCGCCGTGGTGGCCATGGCCCTCATGCGCATGCTGGGCGGAAGCATCCTGGAGGAAAACCTGGCCCGGACCACCGCCTCGGTGGGTGAAGCGCTGGTGGCCGGCGCCATCTTCACCCTGCCGGCTTTCATCATCACCGGTGCCTGGAGCGAGCTGGAGTACTGGCCCAGCACCATGATCATGATGATCGGCGGCATCCTGGGGGTTCTGTTCGTCATCATCCTGCGGCGCACCCTGGTGGTTGAATCGGACCTTGTTTTTCCCGAATCGGTGGCCACGGCCGAGATCGTCAAGGCCGGCCAGGGCGGCCAGTCTGGCGCCGCCTACCTGTTCGGCGGACTGGGCATGGCTGCGGTCTGGGAGGTTCTGAAAAATCCCAACGGACTGGTGGCCCTCAAGGACTTCGCCCAGGGCTTCATCCCGTTCAAACCCTCGTCCATTGAAATGCTGGGCACCAAGGTGACCTATGGCGGCGGCATGCTGATCCAGACGCCGGCGGCGTCCCCCATCCTCTTCGGCGTGGGCTACATCATCGGCACCCGCATCTCGGCAATCCTTTTTGCCGGCGCCCTCATAGGCTGGCTGTTCCTGGTGCCCCTGGGTCTCTTCTTCAATCCCAACCTGGAGGCGAGCCTCCCGGCCGGCAGCAGCATGCTGGATATGGCCATGGAGGTCTGGACCAAGCAGGTCCGCCCCCTGGCCGTGGGCACCATGATCGTCGCCGCCTTCTACACGCTCTGGAGCCTGCGCAAGTCCCTCATCACCGCCATCACCGGGGCCTTCCGCCAGTTCGACAGCCATGCCGGTGAGAGCACCGACCGCACCCAGGTGGATCTCAGCTTCAAGAAGATCTTCATCGCCATCGGCCTCCTGTCCATTCCCATGTTCTTCCTGTACAAATACTTCTCCCACTCCATCGGGGGGGCCCTCCTGCTGACCGTGGTCATGATCGTCCTCGGCTTTCTCTTTGCCGCCGTGGCCGGCTACCTGGTCGGATTGATCGGCAGTTCCAATAACCCCATCTCGGGCCTGACCCTCTCTGCGCTGATCATCTCCGCCCTCCTCATGGTCTGGATCGGCGTCACCGGAGTGGGCGGCGTGGCCGCCGTGCTGGCCATCGCCGGCGTCGTCTGCTGCGCCGCCGGCGTGGCCGGAGACATGATGCAGGACCTCAAGGTCGGACATCTTCTCGGCGGCACTCCCTGGCGGATGGAAATCTCCGAGATCATCGGCGTCATCGCCGCCGCCGCGGTTCTCACTTTTCCCCTCCAGTGGATGGACAAGGCCTACACCATCGGCAGTGCCCAGTTGCCGGCTCCCCAGGCGGGTCTCATGGCCCTCCTCGCCCAGGGAATCGTGGGCGGGGAGATGGCCTGGGGACTGGTCATCGTGGGCATGTTCCTGGCCTTCGGCCTGATTCTCATCGGTGCGCCGTCACCCATGCTCATCGCCGTGGGCATGTACCTCCCCTTCTATTCCACCTCGGCCATCTTCGTGGGCGGGCTCATGCGCTGGGGCCTGGAGTTCTTCCTGGACCGCAAGAAGGCCACGCCGGCTGAACGAACCCGGGCCGAGAATGTCGGAGTGCTCCTCTCCTCCGGCTTCATCGCCGGCGAATCCCTCATGGCCGTGTTCATGGCGCTGCTGGTGATCATCGAGTTCAAGCTCCCGACCCTGGTGAGCGCGCCCAGTGCCTGGCCCGGACTGATCATCTTTCTGGTGGTCGGCTTCCTGCTCATCTGGGCTCCCCTGCGGGCCATGAAGAGCAAGCCGCTGCCGGCCACTACCGGCGAATAACCGGGACGGCCACCGGAGTGAAAAGGAAGCGTAATTTTCTGGCCATGACGCCGCTGCGGGCCAGAGACTGGAACGTCGGGGAGGATGGCCGGGTGCGCGTCCTGGTCCCGCGCTATGGGTCCCACCGTCTCGGCCGCTGGCTGGCCGCCCGGGTGCACCGGGGTCCCATCAGAGTCCGTCTGGACCAAACCGGGAGCCTGGTCTGGAAAGCCTGCGACGGAACACGCAACGTGGCCCAGATTGCCGAACAGGTCGCTCCTGATCTTCAGGCCGGGAGTGACGAGATCCATGACCGCATGTCGACCTACTTCCGGGAGCTTGAGGTGAGCCGCTTCATCAGGTGGCAGTAGGTCGGCGCGACGGGTCAGAGACGCCGGGCCAGAAGCATCCCATCCCGGATGGTCAACAGAACATTCTCGACTCGCGGGTCGTCCTGCACACGCCGGGCCGTGGCCACCAGGGCGCGCGTCTCCTCATCGGCCGGGTTCAGGACTTCCCCGCTCCAGAGCATGTTGTCAAAGACCAGGAGACCGCCGGGCCGCACCTTCTCAACCATCAGGTCGTAGTAATGCGGATAGCCGGTCTTGTCAGCATCGATGAACACCAGGTCCACGGGTCCGGGGATCCGGGGCAAGGTCTCCTTCGCCGGTCCCATGAGGATTTCAATCTTCTCCCCATGGGGGCTGCGCGCGAAGAACGAGCGGGCCATGGCACAGGCTTCGGGATCCACGTCACAGGTGAAGAGGCGGCCGTCGGGTGGTAATGCGGACGCCATCATGAGAGCCGAATAGCCGGTGAACATCCCGATCTCGACCACCCTGCGGGCCGAGGTCAGGGCCACCAGCATCTTCAGGAAGCTCCCTTCCACCAGACCGACCTGCATCTGGGGCAGAGCCATGCCGGCCTGGGTCGCCGCGCAGAGTTCGGCCAGAAGCTCCGGTTCAGGTGTGGTGTGGCGTGCCGCATAGTCTTCCAGTTCAGGTGATACCAGCGATTTCATCGGCTCTCCTCGGTCGTCCCGCGAAAACGCCAGGTTGCGGGCCGGTCCCCTTCCTCCTCGTCCACCCCCCGCCGGGGATTGGCGGCCAGGTGGCGGAGGATGTGAAATGCCGTCTCGACGGATCCTGCCTCGCCGGCGTCCGCCGCAATGTCCCCGGGGCTCAACCAGATGCCTGACCGCCGGACCAGAGCCTTCTGGATGCTTTCCTGCAAGCCCATGACGCCGCCGGCCGCCTGCTTGCCTGCTTCCACGCCGGGCTGATTGTAGGCGTTGACGTTGACGAGAGACGCGTACAACCCGACCGCGCGCTCGAACAACGCGATGAGCGCCCCCAGGCTCCTCTCATTCAGGCGGCGCAGGGTGATGAGCAGGGAGGACCTGCCCTTGTCGCCTAAAGCCTGGCGCGTGCCCAGAAGAAATCCCAGCAGGAAGTCGCCCGGCGTGGCCCCCGGTGCTACCTCGGGCACGGGCATGGCGGCATCCTCCAGCACCTGCACGAAGGTGACGAAGAAATCATCGGGGCCTTCCCGCAACTGCTGCACATAGGCATGCTGATCCGTCGTGCCCTTGTTGCCATAGACGGTGAGACCCTGGTTCACCTTGTTTCCCGCCATGTCCATCTCCTTGCCCAGGGACTCCATGATCAGTTGTTGCAGGTAGCGCGCCAGAAGGCCCAGGCGATCCTTGTAGGGCAGAACCACCATGGACCGACGGGCAGCGCCTGCGGTCATGGCGTGCCAGGCCAGGGCCATGGCCACCGCCGGGTTGCCACAGCCGGCGGCACGCCGGGTGAGGGCATCCATGCGGCGGGCTCCCTCCAGAAAGGCGTCCACATCCCCACCTGCCAGAGCCAGTGGCAACAGCCCTACTGCGGCCGTCAGAGATGTGCGCCCGCCCACCCAGTCCGGCAACGGCAGGATCAGGCGCCAGCCTTCTTCCCTGGCCTGCTGATCCAGGATGGAACCCTTGCCGGTGATGGCCACGGCGTGAGGGGCAAAATCAAGGCCGGCCGCCCGGCAGGCGGCAGCGACCACCAGCATGCCGTTGTGTGTCTCCCGGGTGCCACCTGATTTTGAGACCACCACCGTGAGGGTCGACCCCAGTTCACTGCCAATTGCGGCCAGAACCTGCTGGAAGCCGTCCGGGTCCGTGTTGTCGAGAAAATGCAGCCGGCACCCGCCCCCACCTCGCCCCAGGACCTGCGAGATGAGCTGAGGCCCCAGAGCCGACCCGCCGATACCGATGTGCAGGACATGACAAAAGCGCCCGCCGCCTGCCGGCGCAAGGCGACCGGCGTGGACCTCCGTGGCGAAGCTCTTGATCCGGGCCACGGTCTCGCGAATCAGGTTCGCCGCCGACTCGTCGGGGGCCAGGTCCGGATCCCGCAGCCAGTAATGCCCGACCTGCCGGTCTTCATCGGGGTTGGCACAGGCGCCCGCTTCCAGATCCGCCATGGCAGCCAGCGCCAGGTTCATGGCAGGCCCCATGGCGGTGATAGTCTCCGCCAGGCCAGCTATCCGGCTCACATCCAGACTGAAGCCCAGGTCGCCATGATGAATCCAGTGGTCATCAAAATCCTGCCAGGTTTCAAGGGACACGGCTCGCCTCCTGTGGCAATGGGGTGAACAGAGCCGGCGGACGCTCCGCGAGAAGAGCTTCCGCCAGGGCACGGGCCGCAGCCTCATGCCCGGCCGGTGTGGGGTGATCGTGGTCCAGAAAGGCGGCCCGCGCTCCCAGCCTGATGGATGCCGGCAGCAGGTCGACCACGGGGATCCCCTGGCCGGCCGCCCAGCGCGCCAGGCGCTTCTGGGGGTGCGGCGGAAGATCTTCAGCGACCTGGAAGCGGAAGGGGAAGATGGCCAGCCAGACCGGAACGTCATGGCGACGGGCCGAGGCAACAATTTCAGCCAGCTCATCTTCGGTCCGATCCCATGCCGCAGCGATCTCCGGCGACAACGGCTCAACAAAGAGTTGCCTCACCGAGTAAACCTCCCGGCGACGAGCCTGCCCCTGCATGAGTCCCGCCACCAGGCGGTGGAACGCCGTGCGTCGCAGCAAGCGCGCCAGGGGATTCATGGTCACCGTGGTGTCAACACCCAGGATGGTCTGGGCACCGCCATAAGCGGCCATGGTCAGGTAGCGTTCCACCACATCGTTGAGAACGAAGCCGACAATGATGAGATCGGGCTGGTAACTCCAGCCTTTCTCCTCCAGCCAGAGGAGTTCCTGAAAGGGAGAATAGCCGGGCACACCGGCGTTGATGACCTCCAGCCTGCCGCCGACCCGACCGGAGAGGGCGTGCTCCAGTTGCCGCGGGAAGGCCTGTTCCGCCGTGACCCAGTGGCCGAAGGTGACGGAATCACCGAGGCAGAGGATGCGCCTCGTGCCGGCCGGTTTCTCCCATGGCAGATCCCTCTCCCGCAGTCCATCTTCATTGATGATCACCAGGGCGCCGCCCTCCCTGCCGCTCCAGCCCGGTGTGAGTTCCCAGGTCAAGGTGGTTGAAGGACGGAACTTGGTGTACTGGTAGAGGATCTCGCTGTTGCCGGTGGCCGGACGGGTCGGCAGGGGTCCATATCCGGCAAGGCGCAAGCCACCCTCCACGGCCACCAGACCGAGAAGGACCGCGGTAGCGGCGAAGAGTATGCGCCTGAGCCGTGATCTTCCTCGTGGCACCGGGCAACCTTATCAGACAACCTTCCCTCTGGTGCTAGACTGCCGGCGTGGCGAAGCGGGCAAAGGCCCCAGAGGACCGTGCTTCCGCCTCTTCCCGGTCGGCCGTGCCCCCTGGCGGCGCCTTGCTGCAGGAAGGGGCGACCGGCATGACCAGGCAGGATCGACGCTGGCTTCTGGGGCTCTTTCTCGGCGGTCTCGGTCTGCGTCTGGTCCACCTTTCCACCATCC
>SMYD01000064.1 GCA_004356015.1 Acidobacteriota bacterium
ACGCTCAGGTACTCAAGCAGCTCGAATTCCTGGAAGACCATACCGATGTTGGCAATACGGAATTCACGGCGTTTGCGGTCATCCAGTGCTGTGATCTCGACGTCGTTGGTTGTCACCCATCCAGCTTGCGGCACAGCAATGCCGGCAATGAGATTCAACAGCGTGGTCTTGCCCGATCCGCTCGAGCCGATTACAGCAATCGTCTCGCCGCGACAGATCTCGAGATTCGCGATCCGGAGGGAGAATTCACCCTCGTTGTAACAAAAACGGAGGTCTTTGATCCGGATCATGCCTCGTCAGACTCGGCGATTCACCCTGGGATCTCGACGACCATGTAGATGGTCTCCCCCTCACTGACAAAGGGCCGGTAGTAGGTGCCTTCGTGGACCATGTACGTCGTGCCGCCGATCGTCTCTTCGTCCGCCTCGTCGGGGAGATAGGGAACGGTGGCACCCACGGGCGGAGAGACGACCTCGTAGTTGTGCTCGTCGTCCGTCATCTCCCGCTCGATCTCATCTTCCTCGGGGTCGTCGCCTGCCGGCGGCGGGGGCGGCGGCGCCGGTTTGTCGGTGGCAATGTAGTAGGTACCGCCATAATAATAGTACGGTACGGAGCCGACATAGACGACTGTGGTGGCGGTGGGAACGGCATAGACCACGGCACTGGGCGGCGCCGAGACCACGACATAGCCGGAACCCGACGAAACATAGTACACCCCACCAGAGTAGTAGTAGCTCGTGCCGGTCACCACGATGGTCGTTGAATAGCGCGGCCGCGTCGCATAGTACGCGCCGATCCGGATTGCACCGGTGATGGCCCTGAATCTGCGATAGTCACGCCGGGCATCCTTGCGGGCGCTGTAGCGTGCGCTTGACCGGTGGGATCTCTGCGCACCGGGCGAGGCCCCGGGAGAGTGTCCCGGCGAGCCAGGCTTGGATGAGACCCCCGGCGATCGTCCCGGCGTGCCACGCCCTGGGCTTCCGCGTCCCGTGGTTCGCCCCCCGCTCTTGCCCGCACTCTTGCTTGAGTGTTTGACACTGCCCCTCCCTCCGGGAGGCCCTGCACTGGTCTCGGTGACCACCAGCAGGCCGCCACCGGCCAGCAGAACCATCCAGACACAGAGCAAAAACCTCGAAGCGCCGGCTGGCTTTTCTTTGCAGCTCATGGTGCGGCCTCTCCCTCTTCGGCAGCCAGGAACTCGATTCGGCTCGCGCCGGCCGGTGGATGAAACTCGAAATAGGCCTCCGAAATACGCGGACGCAGATCCCAGCGCGACAGTTGTACTGTGTACTGCGGTGCACCCGGCTCGTCCTTGTACGTGATGAGCAGCTTCCTGGGCAGAGGACGGGGTCCGTCTTCGATCCAGATCTGCCAGTCGATGGATTCCTGCGAGAAGGCCAGATGATGACAGCTCACACCCTGTACTGCGTGCTGGCCAAGAACGTAGCCTGAATCGACGCTTGCTATCAGCGTGGCGTAAGGGTCCGCATACACCAGATCCGCGGTGGGCACCGAGAAGCCAAACTTCTCGAACATAATGTCCAGCGCTGTATCGATGTTCGCTTTCATCTCGTGCTGGGCGTAGAGGTTGACTCTGAGGTCATGTACGGTGAGTTTATGGCCATTGAAGACGACGCGACGGGCTCCTTCGTCCCCGCGGTACTCAACCCGCAAACGATCAGGCCGGTGAATGGCAACCTCGCCGGTGGCGCCAAACTGGATCTTCTGACCACTGGCCAACACCGAGTCGTAGGTGACGTCGGTCTGGAACGTGAACTGGTCGGCGGACTGCAGGTATGCGCTCATCTCCTGCAGAATGCGGTCTGCGTGGGGCTCGATAGCCGACGCATCATTCTCGCCGGCCAGCGGCAGAATGCTGCAAACGACCAGCAGTAACGCCAGGAACAGCGTAAGACGGCCGCGTCTCTTCATGATCGACTCCTCCAGCGATCTGCTATTCGACGCCCTTCAGGTCTTCTTCCGTCACGCCGTACTCTTCCATGAAACTCTTGAGCCAAGCGCCGTCCACTACGCGATCCGGGGGAGCGTACGGCCCAGCAGCGCCGCGACGCCTAGCGCTGGTTGGCCGCCTTGATCTGCGCCATGTGCTGTCGCGCCCAGGAGCGGATCGCGCTCTCGGCCCCGGCCCAGCTGCTCACGCCGCTCTTCCGCGCGCCCTTGTCCTGTTGGACCACCTGCCACACGATCTCACCCGACCCGCTGTCGACGCACTCGCCTTCCATGGCCGCACCGCCACGACCCGCACCCATCAGCCGCGCCTGCGGAAGGATCCTCATCGCGGTCTTGGTGCGGCCCAGGTTCGTGATTGCCAACCTGCAAACGAGAATGCCGGGGCCGGGCTCGTCCACGAGATTCGCACCGGCCTTCTCGAACTCCTCACGCAGAACCGTGTCGAACGTCTTCGCAAGCTCGGCCATCTTGGCTGCTTTTTCCTGGTCGATCTCCTCGGGCTCCCCGGTGGGATGAAGGAAGAAGACCAGTGGGACGAGCTTCAGGCCGCTGAAGTCGGCAAGGGAGTAATCGGGGTTCTTGTAGATCAGCCTCGATTCTTTCTCTTCCGGATCTTGCGCCAACATGCTGTAGTCGGCAAGGAATCCCGATGCCCCGGACTTCTTTTTCTCTGCCCAGCTCGGTGCGACTACCAGCAAGCCCACCACGGCCAGAATAGCCACCATTCGGTTCATGATTCCTCCTATCCAACGATTGCCCTTCGGCGGACGCTTGTTTCGAAACTCGTACCAGCTACGGCAACGCACGTGGCCGCGTGTTAACGCGCTTTGCTTCAATCGAATCCTCCCCGCGATCTGCTATTCACCGCCCTTCAGGTCTTCTTCCGTCAGGCCATACTCTTCCATGAAACTCTTGAGCCAGACGCCGTCCACATCGCTGGTGTCGAAACGCCCTTCCAGCGTGAACTTGGTGTACTCGGACTTGCGGCTGCGATCCGGCGGCAGCGGTCTGTTCGGACCCGGAACATCCCACGCGTCGTCCGGTGAGATCACCATCCGCTCGGTGATCTTGTCCCGCGTGATGTTCCAGACCATGTTGTCATCGGCCATCGAGAGAGGACCGTCGTAGGTCTCGCGGATCCCCTCGTAGACCTGATAGCGCGTGTCCTCATCGTTGAAGAAATGATAGGCCACCGCGTGGCGCGGCCTGACCGTGCTCATGATCTTGCCGAACGCCTGTGCCGACGTGTGGAAGGTGAGATTGATTCGTGCTGCCAGCTGAGGCGGCTGGCCGTACTTCTCGACGAAGGTCTTCGATGTCATGAACGCCTCGTGGACCGCCAGGTCCGCGTCCTTGGCGTACTCCAGGAACCACTTGTTCGGGGCGGTGTCGCCACCGATCACGACCTTGTAGCCGTTCCACTCCAGGGAGAAGCTGATCGGCCCGTCGCCGGCGTGGATCGCCGGCCAGGAACGGATGGTAACACCGTTTTCCTGGTAAATGACCTCGTTCACACCCTTGTAGTCGAACTCGGTGACCTTGATCTCGCCCGGGGCCGGATTGATAATCGCGGCGCGGGTCATGTAGTCCCAATTGTACGCTTTCAGCATGTTCTTCACGGCATACGCGGTGCCCATGTCCTCCCGCGCGCCGGACGGTCCCCAGACCTGGAGTGGCCCGGTGCGTCCCGCGGTCCAGCCGCCGGCCCACAGCGATGTCAGGTCACCCCAGTGATCGGTGTGGAGGTGGGTGAGGAAAATCTTGGTCAGAAAATCGGCTGGGATCATCAGGCCCTGCAGATTGGCGTGCGAGCCCGAGCCGATGTCGAACAGCAGCTTGTCGCCGTTACCCAGCTCGACCAGGAAGCAGGTCGCCGCCTGACTCCGCCGGGCGCTGGGCATACCCGTTCCACAGGCGATCAAGCGGATCTCGTCGCGACCAAGCTCCTCGGTCCCGGGGAAATAGGCGTACCTCTGGGGTGCGACGCCCAGGGGGTCAGTGACTTTCCCTCCTGCAGCCTCGGCGGTCTGACCCGGGAGGATGATCACCGTGACCAAGGCGAACACCAGTGCGACGGCAGTCAGGAGCAGAAGGCTCAATGTTATCCTGCGTATCATAAACTCTCCCTGCGGAACCAGTTTCTGGTGTGCAGCACAGCTTAGCATCCCTCGGAATACATGTTCTGCTGTTTGGGTCGAGCGTTGGGCATGCCGGTGCCGCAGGCCGTGACCCGCATCTCGTCGGGTGCCAGGTTTTCGGTGCCGGGGAAATAGACGTCGCGCACTTCGAGTGCCTTGACCGGCGAGACAGCGGCCTCGACCGCACTCTCGGCGCGGGTTGCACCGCCCCCCACGTAGCCGACGACGAGGGCGAATCCGGTCAGGGCCAAGAGACCCATTGTGATTCTTCTCTGTTGACTCATAGTCTCCTCCCAGTCGCGTCGTCTATGGGATAATCCGGACGCCGAACTCGACGCTGAAGCGGCGCTCTGCCTCGTCGGGCCCGTCGATGGCCCAGCCGGGCTTGATGTAGGCCGTCATTCCCGTGTCGCCTAGTTTGAACGACTTGCCGAATTCGGGGAGCAGCATCACCGACAAATCGGCGTCGCTCTCGTTGTCGTAGATCACCTGCATCTCGGGTAGCACATAGTAGCCGTTGTCCCAGGCTTTCTGGAAGAACCAGCGGCCCATGTAGAACCCGATTTCCTTGTCCGCGTTGACCGGATGCGCGTCGCTCCTATGGCCCCAGTCGAAGAAGTAGAAGTGGAGGAAGGCGAAGAAGGACTGCGGGTTCAGGTTATGAACGTGGACGAAGAGCGGCGCCCCGTAGTAGGTCTCGTCGCCGAGGATGGGATCGCTCGCCACCGGCAACATGACGTCGAGGCCGAGCATAAGGACCGTCGACTTGCCCGGCTTCTTGCCCGGGATCATCTTGACGCCTTGGAGAAAACGCATCCGAAAGTCGCCGTAGCCACTGATGTCGAAGCCGCGAGCCAGTGCCTCGGGCGGTGGCGTGGGAAGGCTTCCGCCGCAGGTCGGCGGCCCGCAGGGGATAGTCGGGGGTGGAGTCCCCCCGAGGAGATCCTCCGCGATGGCGCCGAAATCCATTGTCTTGCCCACCGACCACTCGAGCACCACCGCCGAGAACGGCGAGATTTTGGTCAAGGGGATCATGGTGAAAAGGGCCAGGTCGTCGGTCGACTTTATCCCGTTGTTGAGTTTCGTATAGCGGTAGTAGGGCATGAACTTGAAGCCCAGGCTCCCCGGGTTGGTGCCGTTGTCCTCGACCTTCTCTCCGCCTTCAGGGCCGCCACCTCCCCCTTTCTTCTCGTCCTCTTGAAGCCCTGCGGGCAGCATCGCGTTCGACGTCGCAATCACCTGTCCGAGCATCGAATTGCTGCCCACAAATACCGGTTTGTTCTCCTCACCCCCGGCGACTGCGGGCACTCCGGTCGCCAGTACGAGCGCGAACAACGTCAGCAGTGTCTTCAGGCTCTCGGCTCTGCGCATACATCTCCTCCCCTTCATGTTGTCCGGCGCTGAAGCCGGTTTGTTCATGGCATTACGCGACCCCGCTTCGCTCCCTCCGATATAGCTCCGTGGACTCGATCTTTCCTGGTCTGCCATCTTGGCTCTTCCCCCCTGCCGTAAGGCCCGACTGTCCACAGCACTGTCCCCTCATGGCTGTCGACCAGGTAGCCGATGGACTCATCATCCGGTGACCATCGGCTGGGTGTTCTGCCGCTGTACGTGCGCCATCAGCTACTTAAGAAAACCGGCGGGATCAGGTTCAAGTCCTAAGTTGCTTATTATAAATAGCTACCAATAAGGGGCATTCCTTTAATTGGCCCACTTTTGGATATAGCCATCTCAGTAGACCAAAACTGAATAATTCTTGACCGATGTTCTAGGCGTTTACCTCTTGGTGGCAATATTCCGCCGGTACCAGTCCGCAATGGTTTTGCCGATGATCTTGGGCTCGTCCTCCTGAATAAAGTGTAGGGTCTGACCGACGAACTGTGTTTGGTGATTCGATAGTCTTTCCGCCAACCACATAACGTCGTCTACGGAATTGACA
>SMYD01000065.1 GCA_004356015.1 Acidobacteriota bacterium
GCCACTCAGTGGCAATACACCAACGGTGTGCGCGACCAGGAAACCATCAGTCCCGACAACTGGCATGTGGCCCAGAGGTTGCTGGATCGCCCCGGTAACGACGCCATCCAGCTTCAGCTTTTTTATGACTATGGGAGCAACCCACCGCTCTATCCCGAGTGGCAGGCCTATTTTCGGGAACACCAGCCACCAACGCTGATTGTCTGGGGCGCCAAGGACGAGATCTTCCCGGCCGCCGGCGCATCACCCTACAAGAGGGACCTGAAAAACCTCGAATTCCATCTCCTGGACACCGGCCACTTCGCCCTCGAAGAGGACGGTGACATCATCGCCGATGAGATCCGCGAATTCCTGACCCCGACAAAAAAGAAGACGTCTTGAAGTAAATCCATCGGTCACAGAGTATGAAAAGAGCCATGGCAGCCATGCCATGGCTCTTTTCGTTTTCTCCTGCGGAGGGTCATAGTAGTATGGCCCGCGCTATGGGCGGCATGCCATGGAGTTCGAGCGCGACACCGGCCCCGCGGGGCCGGGTGGATTTTGTCGTCCGTCTAACCATCGCCTTACTTCTGACACTGGCGCTGGTACCGGTGGTGGCCTTGGCATTGCCCGGGGTTGCGTTTCACCGCCTGCTGACCCGCACCCTGCTCATCCTCATCCTGGCCATCTTTCTCCTGGGGCACCGCTCACCTCGCACCTGGGGAGAGAGTCTGCGAGCCATGGGCCTGCGGGGACCGCGAGGTGCACCTCGTTTCGTCCTGGGTGCCGCCGTCTCCATTGTCCTGTTCGCCATCATCCTGGGGCTGTCCTGGGTATCCGGGGGCCGGCCCCTGGAGTCGCCCATGGCTGCCACCTGGCCCCGAGACCTGGCCGTGGCGGCCGCGACCGGTGTGGGCGTGGGCATTCTGGAAGAAACACTCTGGCGGGGGTACCTGCGCGGACTCCTGGGTGCGGTCGTCAGTTCATTCATTTATGCGGCGGTCCATTACTTTCGTCCGCTGGCTGGATCCCCCGTTGCACCCGGCCCCTACGACCCGTTCATGGCCGTGCGCAGGCTGCCCGAGATGTTCGAGTCTCTGAGTGAGCCTCGCCACCTGACCCTGGGTCTGCTCAGCCTCTTCCTGTTAGGAATGGCCCTCTGCAAATTGCGGGAGCGCACCGGCACTCTCTGGCTGGGTATCGGTGTGCATGCGGGGTTTGTTCTTGCCATCGCTGTTTATCGCGACTTCTTCGTCGTGAACGCCCAGGGCAGTCCCTGGATATACGGCGGCACACGCCTTCACGACGGCCTGCTGGCAACCGTGGCGCTGGCTCTCCTCTTCTGGCTGACCAGCCGCGGACCGCTGCCTCGATCTTTTCAGAAATAGAATTTCATGTAGAGCATCAGCCCGTTGTGACTGGTATCGAATTCCCCGCTCCAGTCATCATCTTCGAGTTCCATTTCGATCAGGAAGGATGTGAGTCCCCCACCGAAGCCGATGTGGCTGAAGGTGTTGTGCTCCAGCAGGATCAGGGTCTCCTGAAATTTTCCCTCATAGTCCCCGTATTCGATAGCGAAAATTTCCCAGCGGAGGCTTATCTGGGTTTTTTCGGTGAAGTTGTACCTGCCGCCGAAGTTGAAGGTGGGCAGGGGGATGAGGATATCCTCATCTTCCACCTGGGTGACCGTTCCCGTCTGTCCCACGAACCTGAACGAAGTATCGCGAAAATTCAGTCCGGAGCCGACATAAAATTCGTACTTTCTGACATTGATGAACGACCAGCTATAGCCGATCTTCACCACGGTCGACCTGAATTCGGTCTCCATCCGCGCTCCGATGGGGAATATTTCATCCCCGATCTCGAGCTCTTCCAGGATTATGGCTGAACCGTTGCGGTTCGAATCGTACCAGGTCCAGTCGATCCGATGACGGGCGTTGAAGCGGTAGAAACCGTCCAGCCGGAATACCGACAGATCAGATTCAACATCCAGTATGTCCTCGAGGTCGATGATGGTGCCAAGATTGATATCCGTGTTGTCAACCCGGATGGTCGTCTCGATATTGTCCTGGCGAAATCCACCGACCCGGATCTGGAACTTCTCGCGCGGCTCGCTCCCGTCGTAGCGCTCCTGGGCCTGAACCGGCGCTGCCAGACCGGCAAACAGAAGCGCCACAATGGAGAAGAGAAAAGCGCGGCACAGAAACGCCTTTCGAATGCCAGGACCGTACCAGGAGTTTGAACTGACCATGCGGGAACCTCCTTCGTTCTGATTCATGAACAGGTAACGGGATGGTACCATACGACTTATCGGTCCAATGGCCTCGGACTCGCGCCTCCAATTGACGCGCCTGCGAGCCACGATAGGGCGGACAAAGAGAGGCCTGAATGAAACGGTGCGCACGGGTTCTCGCTCTCGGATTCTTGTTCCTGGCCTTGTTGAGCCCTGGTTCCGCTCTTCCCCAGGACCAGGAGACCTCGGAGAGCCGTCTGGAGATCACCGAGGTCCAGCGGCTGCAAGAACAGACACTCACCCATGTCGATCTGGAAGAGGACCTCCGCTCGCGCATCCAGACCCTCTATGACGAGGCACTCGGTTTCCTGCAGTCCAGGGTCAACCGTGAGGCGGAGAAGACGCGGTTCGAGCGTGAACAGGCCGATATCGACCTGCAAGTGGAGTCCAATCGGGCCGAGTCTGGTCTGGCAGACCCTCTCTCCAGTGCTGACCTGCCGGAGTACCGCTCGGTGGAGCGGGCAGAGGGCGCCCTGGAGCGGGAGCGATCTCGACTCGAAGCCTACCGGTCGGCCCTGCGTGAAGTGGAAAGCCTCGCCGAGGAGCAAGCCGGCGCCCGGAACGAGATCTCCCGCCGCCTCGGTGCTCTCGATCAGCAGATCGAATCCATCGGGGACGAGCTGAGGGCAGCCCGGCAACGCAACACCCACCCCGACCTGAAGCTCGCGATCCGGACTCGCCTGGTGGCACAACGAGAGGCGGCGCTGGCAAGCATTGATACTCTCCGGGCAGAGCGCGGCCTTCTCGACTCCCGTGGCACCCTCCTCCCCTTGAAAATCGATCTCGCCCAGCAACGGGTTGCCCGTACCGAGCGACTGGAAAAGCGGATCCAGACCGTCGCACGGGGTCTGCGCCGCCGCGAGGCCGAATCGTCCCTGAGGAGCCTCCGCGTCCTTGCTGAAGGGATCGGGGAAAAATGGGACAGGATGGCCAGGATCGCCTCCGAAACCGAGGATCTGGCCGAGTCGATGTGGGGCCCGGACGGCGTCCAGGCCCGGTCCGAAGACACCGCAATGGCGCTGCTGGACATACGCAAACACCTGGGCGACCTGGGACGTATTTCAGATCTCACCCGCAGAAAATTCGCGGCGTTTCGCTACAGCGGCAACGTCCGCCGCTGGTGGCCGGAATTTCCCACCGGATTTCCCACCAGGGAGGATATCAACGAAATCCTCCTCCGGCTCGACCGGGTCATTCCGGAAGTGCAGTACGATCAGATCCAGTTGGAACAACTGCGTTCCCGCACCCGGGAACGTGAGAACGAGATCCTGGACAAGCTCCGGATCGCCCCCCAGGAGAAGGCCGGACCGGAACTGCAACGACAGGTAGCGAATCTGCTCACTGCGCGCAGGGACATCCTCGATGATCTGATTCGGGCCAACGGTCGATACTCCAGCCGGCTCGTCGAGTTCCGCTCGGTCTCCCGGAATTTTCTCAACCAGGAGGCGCAGATCATCGCCTTCATCTTCGAAAGAGGCCTCTGGGTGCGGAGCGTACCCCGGCCGAACATTCCCATGCCGGGTGATATAGGCAGGGGTTTCCTCTGGCTGGTGTCCTATGAAAACCTCAGCGAGATCGCACGGACAGCCTGGAACAATCTCCTGGCGCCGTCGAAGACGGTGCTGGCGTACTTGATCCTGCTGGGTGTCGCACTGGGAGCACGACCATGGAGCCGCCGACAGCTGAAACTCCTGGCTGAAAAGGTGGCGATGCCGGCTACCGACTCGTTTCGAGCCACGCTCCAGGCCCTGCTGCATACCGTATTGCTGTCTTCCCTGTTGCCCCTGGCCCTGATCCTCGGGAGCGAACTCACTGTCCAATCCAGCCCCTCCAGTCACCTGGCTGCCACGACCACCGCGCTCTATTACCTGGCCTGGATCGCCGCCCTCCTCTGTTTCAACCGCTTCCTGTTCGCATCACGAGGACTCGCCGTTGCTCATTTCGGTATCCAGGAAGCAATCGCCCGGCCGATTCGCAGAACCCTCCAGCGAGCCGAGTTCTACTTCCTTCCACTGGCGTTTGTCGCCATCCAGTTCGCCTCCGCTGGGCTCCGTATTGTCAACTCGGAAGAGCTGCAGGTTCAGAACAACGCCCTTGGCCGGATCGTATTTGTGGTTGGCATGCTGGTTCTCGGTTCGGTGCTTGTGCGCCTGGTTCCCCTGAAACGCTCTCCCAGGAGCCGGCTCCCGGGCCAGATACCCTCCGGCCCGCGCCCGGTGCATCTCTGCACCTACCTGATCATTGCACTGGCGACGTACTTGCCGGCGCTCCTCGCCATTTTTGGTTTCTACATCACCGGATATCTTCTCGGCTACCAGATGCTCCGCTCTCTCACGGTACTGGTGGCTGTCGTGCTTCTGGGGAATCTCCTCCTCCGTTGGCGCTCAGCCGGCCGGGTGGAAGCCCCCGGCACGACAGCGCCCACCGAGGAAGAAGCCGCTCATACAGAACAAGCGCTGGTGGTCGAGGCGCAGATCGGCAAGTTGTTCCGGTTCGTCGTGATCCTGATCGGAGTGGTCGGCCTCTACGGCATCTGGGCGGATGCCCTGCCCATGCTGCAGATCGTGAAACGAGTGCAGATCTGGCCGCAGGTCACCCTGATCCGGAGCGCGGAGATGCCAGCGCCGGGCTCCTTCGACATGACCACCACCCCCGATACCGGCAACAAGCCCGTGGAGGAAGCCGCAGACGAGACCGGGACAGCCCTGAAGATTCCCGGACTGCCGGGCGTGGGATCGGTGGGGTCGGCGGAGGCGGACAAGACGACGATCTTGACCCTCTGGAATCTTATCGCCGCCTTGCTGGCAGGAGCGATCACTCTAGGCCTTGTCCGGAGCGTGCCCGGCCTCATCGAGTTGATCCTGCAAGCCCGTCCCTCCATCGAGATGGGCTCGCGGCTCGCCACCAGCACACTGGTTCGATATACCATTCTCATCCTCGGGGTGAGCATCTCGTTCGGCCTGCTGGGAATCTCCTGGTCCAAGGTGCAATGGCTCGCCGCCGCACTCACCTTCGGTCTCGGGTTTGGATTGCAGGAGATCGTCGCCAATTTCGTGTCGGGCCTGATCCTCCTGGTGGAACGGCCGATCCGGGTAGGTGATGTGGTCACCATCGGAACCCTGATGGGGAAGGTCTCGAAGATCCAGATAAGGGCGACCACCATCAAGCTCTGGGATCTGAGCGAGATGATCGTTCCCAACAAGGAGTTCATCACCACCAAGCTGGTCAACTGGACCCTCTCCGACTCAAAGCGGCGCCTCACCATCCCCCTGCGGGTGGCGTACGGCACCGATCTGCAGAAGGTGAAGGATGTCCTCCTGGAAGTGGCATGTGCACATCCCCTTGTTCTTAAAAATCCGAAGCCCTACACGAATCTGGAGGACTTCGGGGACGACTCGGTCCACTTCGAGCTGCGCTGTTTTGTGGAATTCGGCCACGGCCTGCAGGCCAAGGACGAACTGCAGATGGCCATCGATGCGGCCTTCAAGAAGTCCGGCATTGAATTCGCCATCCCGAAATTGAACATCCAGGTACCTGCGGACTTCAAGAAGTGAGATGGAAGCCCTCTGACAACTGTCATCTTCGATGATTGACAATGAGATTGACAATCCCAGGGATGATAACTGTTCTATCCTCAAAATGAGTTGTCAATTATTATTTATATACGTTGACAATTAATTGACATTACCCTATATTATTTCCATGGTGCCTGCAAAAATAGGGATATTAGAACATTTATCAAATTGCGACGAGGCTTCCGGAAGAGAACTGAGGGAAGTTCTCGGAATCAGCCGACAAGCTCTCAGCGCCCATCTTCGCACCCTGATCGCACGCGGCGAAGTGATCAAGTCCGGATCGACCCGGGCGGCCCGTTACAGCCTCGCCTCACGGGCGCCCTCCGCGAGGGTCCTGAAGCGCGATCTTGGCCTGTCCGATCTGGATGAGGCAGATGTCTACCAGGATTTTGCTCTTTCCCTCAGCCTGAACTCACAACTCCGGAAATCGGCCGAAGCCATCATTCGCTACGGATTCACCGAAATGCTGAACAATGCCATCGACCACTCGGAGGCAGATCGTTGCAGTATCCGTTTCCAGCTTGACGACGGCGCTATTTCATTCGAGATCCGAGAGCGTGGCATCGGCATCTTCCACTCCATCGCCACAAAACTGGACCTGGAGGACCAGCAGGCCGCCATGATCGAACTGCTGAAAGGCAGGACCACCACCATGCGGGAGCATCATTCCGGAGAGGGGATTTTTTTTACTTCCAAGGCCGCGGATCGGTTTGTCCTGCGTTCACACAGAATCCAGATCGAGTGGGATACTCATAAAGATGATGTCTTCGTCTCGAAACAGCGCTTCATCGCAGGAACCCGCGTCAGCTTCCTTCTTCGCCGGGGGACGCGCCGCAAGCTGGAAGATGTCTTTCGCTCTTTCGCCCCTGCCGAGTATGACTTTCAATTCCAGAAGACAAGGCTTCATGTGCGCTTGCTCCAGAGCGACTACATCTCCCGCTCGGAAGCCAGAAGGCTGCTCACCAACCTGGAAAAATTCAAGGAGGTCCTCCTCAATTTCAAGCATGTCCAGACCATTGGGCAGGGATTCGCTGACGAGATATTTCGTGTCTTCGCTACCAGGAATCCGGGTATTCTGGTGCGCACTGAAAACATGAACGCCGTTATCACCGCCATGATCCGACATGTGCAGATAGCGGCGCGTTCAAGCGAAAGATAGTCTCCACGCACAATCATCTCTCGATGCCCAGCAGGATTTCGGAGTTCCAGGGACCCGACACCTTCGGCGACGATCTCCCGAACACCTTTGGCGACGACCTCAGCGTTTCGGAAATTGAGACCCTTGAGGGAAGCCTTGAGCCGGAATTTGTGGACGACCTGGAGGAAGAACTCCAGAAGGGCGAAGACCTGGACCTCTACGCCAATCTTGAGATGAGTGTCCTTGATGTGGATCTGGCCCCATGTCACCCTGATCCGGAGCGCGGAGATGCAAGAGCCAAGTTCCTTCGACATGGCCACCGCTCCCGATGACGGTGGCACTGCCGGTGAGGGCGCGACAAAAGATCCCGGGGAGGCCGTGAAGATCCCGGGCATGCCGGACGGTGAATCAGCCCGACCCTCCGCAGTGGCCAAGGCGAATACGCTCACTCTATGGAATCTCATCGCCGCCTTGCTGGCAGGCGCCATCACTCTGGGTCTGGCTCGAAGCGTTCCCGGGATCATCGAGCTGCTCTTGCAAGCTCGCCCCTCCATCGACACTGGCTCCCGGCTCGCCGCCAGCACCCTCGTTCGATACACCATTCTCATCCTCGGGATGAGTATCTCCCTCAGCCTGCTGGGGATATCCTGGTCAAGAGTGCAGTGGCTCGCCGCAGCCCTCACCTTCGGTCTCGGGTTTGAACTGCAGATGGCCATCCATGAGGCGTTCAAGAAGAACGGCATCGACTTCGCTCTGCCAAAGCTGCATATCCAGGTTCCCCCGGAATTCAGAAAATAATTTCAATGAACGCTTGACATTGCACCTAGGTTCAGGCCCTAGACTCTATTTGGCCCTACAGGATCCTCCGGCGAAAGCCAGGGGGCTGAAAACTTCACGGTCGAGCAGAGTTGATGAAAGGCGATGATCATGAACACTCTTCTATTTTGTGGGACGGCCTGTTGTGCCGCGAGCCTGGCCCTGGCAGGAGTTCTGGGGTTCGGCGTGGTAAGTGGCGAAAGCCCCCGGGAGACCGTCCATCAGATTGCCCATGCGGTCGGAGCACCATGTTGCAATCCAGAGGATGCCGACGGTAAGGACAAAGCCTCTTCAACATCCGCAGAAACCACCTATGGCGACCCGGTGTCTGCCAGCGAGGCGGTGGCTGCTGCGGAGGGTCCCTCGTGCGCCCCAGCTGCCGCTGCGACGGCGGGAGAGTTGGAGATCACCGAGGATGAAAAAGCGTTGGTAAATTACATTGCCGACCGCCTCATGGAGGGCAATCCGCCCGCGTTCGAAGCAGATGAAATCGAGGCCGCAACCGGAGTCTCCATTGCGGACATCGATGAGGGCATCCTGCGCACCGCCGTGGTCCAGGAGTTGAATCGCCGGGGTGTCGACCTCACCCAGCTCTTCGGTGAGAACACGTGCTCTCAGCTCAGCGCCTGTTCCGTCCACCGCAACCTGGCAGGAGCCCAAGGAGAAGAACTGGAAAAGTACCACCAGGAGAAGGCTCTCGACGGCAAGACATACGCCAACTGGACGGCTCCTGAGTTCAGCCTGCCCAGCACATCGGGCAAGGTCATCTCTCTCTCTGACACCAAGGGCCGTCCTGTGGCCGTGGTTCTCCTCTCGGGGCACTGTACGCACAGTATGGATACTCTGCCGATCCTGGCCAGGCTGCGTGAGAAGTACGCTGCCGAAGATCTCGCCATTCTGCCGATCTACGTGAACAGCGGCACAGTCGACGATATCTCGTCCTGGGCTTCGCGCATGAATCTGAACTACCCGCTGCTCGTCGACGAGGGCAAGAACCTGTCGGATGAATACGAAAGCTACCTGGTGCCGAGCACCTTCCTGATCGACAGAGAGGGCCAGGTCACGAAGAAGCTGGTCGGGTTCAAGGACCAGGAGACGCTGGACCAGGCATTTCACGACCTGATCAGCTGAAATACTGTGGGCCGGTCGCAAGGCCGGTCCCCCATTTCCTGTCAGCCGCTCGCGAGGGACAGACGGAACGCGACCATCTCCTGGCCGTTACGAACCAGCAGGATGTCGCCGACCAGCACCGGGTGGTTCCAGGTCTTGCCCTCGATCGCCGGGAAGCGCGCGAGCTCCGTGAACTGGTCGATGGCCGCTGCGACCAGAGCCAGCTCACCTTTCTCCGACACCACCAGCAGCAAGTCCTGATCGGGCAACAGCAGGAGCTGGCCGCTGCCGTAGCGTCCGCCCTTCCACTTGCGCTTGCCGTCCTGGAGCTCGATGCATGCGAGAATTCTGCCGTCGAAGCCGAAGGCGTGGCCATTGTGGACGACGAAGTCGCTGAAGTTGGGCTTCAGCCGGGTCGACGTCCAACGCTCCTCAACGGTCCAGCCGCCGGGCCCGTGCGCGATGGCGATGCGGCGCAGCCCTAATCCCCCGGTCATCCCGACACCGCTGAGCAGGAGATCACCGTCCGCGGTCTGCGCCGGCTGCAGAATGCCGCCCGGCCCCGCGTACTCCCAGAGAAGCGTGCCGTCGGCCGGTTCGACGCTGGTCGCGCCGGCTCCGCTCGACAGCAAAATCTGCTCCATTCCGTCGATGGTCAATAGCTGTGGCGAGCTGTACCCGTCGCCGCCGGCCGGACCAAGCCAGCGCAGGTCGCCGGTGGCGAGGTCGTAGGCGACGAGCTGGCCGGCGGCAGCGATGATGACGACGTCATCGACGACCAACGGTGAGCTCGAGAAGCCCCAGGACGGGACTTTCACGCCGGTGTCGGACACCACGTCGCGCGACCACACGATGGCGCCGTCACCGGCGGCGAGCACGTTCAGGATTCCGGTGGCGCCAAATGTGTAGACGCGACCGTCGCTGAGGGTCGGCGTCGCCCGCGGACCGGCGCCGGCATTTGACTCCCAGAACCGGGCCGCGTCGCGGTGTCTCCACACCGGCTCACCGGTGATCACGCTGTAGCAGCCGACGATCTCGTCGTCGCCGCGCTGTTCCTGGGTGTAGAGGAGGTCGCCGCGGACCGCGAAGGACGACCAGCCCGGTCCGATCAGCCGGCGCCACAGCTCGACAGGCGGCGACAGGGACCAGTCGGTCTCGATCCGCATGGCGCCGCGGATGATGCCGTCGCGATCGGGTCCGCGAAAGCCGGGCCAGTCGGCGCCGGTCTCCGCCGCTGCGGTGGCCGGCTGCAGCGCCATTGGCTCATCGCCGACTTGAGCCAGGAGCCGTTCCTCGGGAGTTTCCGACCACCGCCACGCGAAATCCGACCCGACGCCGAGGGTGCCGCCGGTTCTCAGAAGCGCAAACACTCCGCACGAGAGCAGGATGGTTGCGACCATCGCTGTGCGCCGAGGTCCATCAGGGAGGTAACGGCCGGCCACCGCCCAGACGACGAAAGCGAGACTCAGAACCGGGATGGCATTGATGAAGAACAGCATCCCCATTCCCCCCATGGCAATCGACTCGTGGAGGATGCGAGGTGTCAGGGCCAGCGCGACGATCATCAGGATGACAGCGCCCCAGCGCTCGAACCAAGGCGCCCGGCTGAAGAACGCCCACCATACGACGATAGCCAACCCGCCGAAGAGTCCGCCGAACACACCCAAGATCATGGCCTCTGGCACGAAAATCGGGACGACAAACCAGCCCAACGACTGTAGCGCCACGATGACCACGCCGGGCCACAGCCTGAGCGGCTTCCGCCGAGTCGGTTGATCTGTCTGCGCGCTGGCCATATCTGATTCTCCCTTTTTGAAAAGCTGGTGGGCCCACCTGGATTCGAACCAGGGACCAACTGATTATGAGTCAGCTGCTCTAACCGCTGAGCTACAGGCCCTTCAACGACTTACGGGTGGTGCTATCGATGGTGGTAGACGATGTTACCAAATCTGTTACCACTGGTTGGTTCACAAGCGCTTCCACCGCACTCTTCAGGTGGGAATCGGTGGGATGGGAATAACGCTGGAACATGGCCAGCGATTTGTGTCCGGTGACAGCCATGATGGTCCGGATGTCAACTCCAGCCTCGAGCATCCGGGTCGTGAATGTGTGCCGCAGGTCATGGAATCGAACGTTTTCTACCCTGGCGCGGCGGCAGAGA
>SMYD01000066.1 GCA_004356015.1 Acidobacteriota bacterium
ACTGGGGTGAGACCGGCTCCCACCGCACCGAGATGGTGGACGGTCGCATGTGGGAAATCGTCTCGGTCATTCCCACCCTGAAGGATCGGCGAGAAGTTCAACTCTACCTGGCCCAGGAAGACGGTCACTACATCCCTGCCGCGCCCCCCCAGGCCCTGTCCTTCTCCATCCTCGCCTTCGACAGAGGACCATCCGGCCATCCCATCCTCGCTCTGACTCATGACGGGCTATCGGATGTTCTCTTCGACCGTCGGGCCACCTCCGAGCCGATTTCTTTTTCCCCTCTGATCCAGCAGGCCCCGGTTTTCTCGGGATCCAAATCGCTGCTTCCCGGCTATCGCTTCACGCAGGATGTGGACGGCGACGGGCAGGTGGATGTTCTATTGCCGGCGAGCGACGGCCTCTCGATCTACCTTTCCCGGGGCCCGGACCTGGTCCCAGCAGGCGAGCCTCTCCTGCTCCCCGGCGACCGTACCGGCAGGGACGGCATTGTCTGGCGCAGCTACCCCCTGCCCGAGGTGCAGGATACCAATGGCGACGGCCTGCTCGACCTCGTGATCTACCACGCCCCGGAAGACCACCTCCGGCTGGCTGAATTCGAGCACCACCAGGAATCAGGAGCCATCTCGGTCCTGCATGGCCTGGGAGAGGGCAGGTTCGGCCCCGCCCGCCAGGTCCACAGGGTACGGGCAGACAACGCAGAAAATCTGGGCGCCAGGGAAGCCCTGGATCTGCTGCTGTTCCGCCAGGAACTGCCGGGAACCCTGGCTCATTTCGGTGATCTGGATGGCGACGGCCGCGCCGAAGTGGTGACTTACGAAGAACAGAGAGAACCCGGTGAACAGGGTTTGCGGAAGGAGATGAACGCGGCGAAGCGCCCCATGTACCTTTACCGCTTCTACCGCGTTGACGACGATCTCCAGGTCCAACGTGAGCCGTACATGACTCTCTCCGCCCAGGGATATCCCTTCACGTTCGACTGGCTGGGTGAATCTTCCGGTGGGTTCATCGATCTGGATGGTGACGGGAAGAAGGACCTGGTCACCGCGGACCTCGATTTTTCGCTCTGGCAGGTGGCGAAGATTCTGGTCGCCAAGAGCATCGGCATCGGCCTGGATTTTCATATCTGGGCTCAGCAGCAGGATGGCTCGTTCCAGGAGGTCGAGGACAGCCGCCTGCGTGGCAAGCTCAAGATCGACCTCCGCCACCTGCGCCTTGTTGAATTCGCCCAGTTCGCCGGCGATTTCAATGGTGACGGACGCACGGACTTCGTGCATCTCGGCGGCGGCCGCAAGGTGAGCATCCATGCCGGACAGGCAGGAGCCCATTACCCGGCAAAACCGGATCTCACCTTCACCTTGACCCGGTCCCCCTACGATACTGGCCTGATCAAGGTCTCGGACCTGGATGGCGATGGGCGCTCCGACTTCATGGTGGTCACCTTCCTCGACCCCGATGAAGAGGGTGAGACACGGCCAACCCGGCTGGAACTGTACTTGACGGGCAAGGCGCCATGAAGACCCTCATACGCCGCGGATACCGCCTTCTGCCGGCCCTCTGCGCAGCCATCCTCACGGCTGCACCCGTGGTACCGGCGGGTGAGGCATCGCCCGATGACTGCCGGTCACCGCGAACAGACATCCAGACAGATGCCCGTTCCACAGCCGTGCTGATCCCCCTGCCTGGCAAACCGGTGAGCTACGCCCTGCCGCGCCAGGCTGACGGGACGCGCCAGATCCTGATCCTCGTGGTCCCGGACCAGGAGAACACCGAGGTGCACGAGATCCCGAGAGAACGGGTGCGCCGGGCGCTCGCCACCGGCGAGTTCGAGGAACTCTTCGCGGGACAGGAGCGGATCGATCTCGGCGATGGCAGGTTGCGCATCCATGTCCAGGAAACCGACGCCGGCGGCGAGCCCTACACCGAAGCCATCATGAACGCCCTCGCGGAAGCCGGGATCGACCTGGGATCCGATCTTGCCGGGCACTCGTCCTGTCCTGCCCTGGAACCCGTTTCTGTTCCCACTCTTTTCCGCCTGAGGACCGACTCTCAACCGGCCTGGACCCTGGTCCAGAGCCTGCCCTTCGGGGATGCCACCGCCCTGGGCGCCCTGGACCTGAACGGGGATGGCCGGGATGAGCTCCTCCTTGAAAGCCAGGGGCGCCTGTTCGAGATCCGGGCCGGAGATGACAACCGCTACACAGAACCACCCACCCTTCTGTTCACGGACCCGGACCTGCGCCTGCGTGCCGACGAACCCCATGAAGTCCATTTTCCTCCCGAACCAGTGGCTGTGCGCTCACCCTTCGACAATGACAATCCACTCGGACCACTGGGAGATCGGCAGGGTCCTGCCTACATCAATCTTGCCGGGAGACGGATCCCATTGCACATGCGAGTCACCTCCCTGGGCCTGCTCAAAATCTACTCACCAGGGGCGAGCGGCGACAACTGGCTGTTGCAAAGCCGGGTCACCCTGCCCACACGCAGTCTTCCCCATGGCTCCATGCTGCTCCTGGCGGGCCCCGAAGTGCGAACCATAGGTAGAAACCAGGAGGGGAACCTGCTGCTGGCCGCAGGACCAGTTCCTCATGGTGACCAGCGCCTCCTGACCACCATCATCGAACTCGACTCTCTCGAGTCACCTCGCGTCCAGGAGATCTGGTCACGCTTGCCCGCGGGCGAGGTGGTGGAGAAGAGCGGGTACCTGATTCTGGACGGCGAGCCGTTCCTCTGGGTCGAGACCGACAAGGCAAACGAAGTGCAACTCTTTGGTGACAGCGAGGCCCTGCGCATCTTCCCCCTGACTCAGGACCAATCCAGAGCAGGAGTCCAGCCGATCCTCAGCATCAACAAGATGAACGGCCTGCACGAGACCCGCATGAAGTACGGGCAGGACGTCAACGGGGACGGACGGGACGACCTGGTCTTCATCGGCCGTGACAAGGGTGTTCTGCTCATGGGGAGCTATCTCCAGACCCGGGACGGCAAATTCAAGCGAACCGTGATCCTGCAAAAACTCGGCGAAGATGAACACCCTGTGTTCTTCGGCACAGACCTGGACGGCGACAACCTGCCTGACCTGGTGACTTCAACCGGCCTGGAAGTGCTCATCCATGCAGGTGTGCCGGCGGGTATCAAGGGAAAGAACCTGGCCCTGGTGAGCCCTGCCCCGGTCTGGCGCGCGACCCGGCGGCAACCCCCGGAAGAAGTCCGCGAGCAGATCAACTGCCGGGACCTGCCGGTCTTCTCAGACCTGGATGGAGACGGGCGCAGCGAGAGAGTTTGCCTCGGGGTTGACGGTCGTGGACGACCCTACTTCGAGATCCTCAAGTTTCTCTCTGCCCGGGAGTCTCAGGATCTTCCAGCAGACCTTTCTCCCCCAGCCACTGGTCGTTGAGCTTGGAAAGGTAGCGCTCGCCTGAATCGGGGAACAGGCAGACCACCAGCGCCTCCGCGCCCACCGAGCTCGCGACCTGCCGGGCCGCCGCTGCGGCACATCCCCCGGAGGATCCACAGAAGATTCCCTCCGTGCGGGCCAGTTCCATGGTCGTCTGGTATCCGGTGCGGTCATCGATGGTGATGACACGGTCGATGTAATCCCACCAGACACATCCCGGCACGAAATCCTCCCCGATACCATCCACAAGATAGGGATGGATCTTGTCCGCTGGGGGCAGGGCTCTGTGCTCTTTGTAGTGGCGATAAACGCTGCCCTCGGTGTCGACTCCGATGATCTGGATGTCAGGGTTCTTCTCCTTGAGAAACCTGCCGGTGCCACTGATGGTTCCTCCTGTGCCCATTCCCACGACCCAGTGGGTGATGGCTCCATCGGTCTGGCGCCAGATCTCGGGTCCCGTGGTCCGATAATGAGCCATGGGGTTGGCCTGGTTATGGTACTGGTAAGGCAGGTAGGCCCCGTCCTCATCCCGGATACGCTCGGCGACCTTGTAATAGGAACGGGGATCTTCCGGCGCGACATCGGTGGGACAGACTATGACTTTCACACCGAAGGCCTTCAGCAACGCAATCTTCTCGACGGGAACCTTGTCGGGAACCGTGCAGATCAGGCGATACCCCTTGAGGCAGGCAGCCATGGCCAGCCCCACCCCGGTATTCCCGGATGTCGGTTCAACGATGGTCCCGCCCGGCTTGAGCAACCCCTCTGCCTCTCCCGCTGCAATGAGAGCAGATCCGATGCGGTCCTTGACGCTGGAACCCGGGTTGAACGCTTCCAGCTTGGCGGCCAGGATCGCTTCCCCTGTGAAAAAGCGCTGGAGGCGCACCATGGGGGTGTTTCCCATGGTAGCCAGAATATTTTCGTGAATTTCCATGACCGGATCATACTCATGTTCGACCCTCGGAACCACCGCCCGGCTCTCAGGGCTGCGGCGGCGCCGTTGTGAGGCGAAAAGGAAACTCCAGACTCTCCCCGTCCTGCCCCACGGACTGCAGATGGACAAGGTAGTCGCCATCCGGGCAATCCTGCCGCCGGCACCCGAGGAACAGGAAAGAGTCCCGGTAGAGGTCCCCAGGGCTGTCCAGATCCTCACTGTGGATCAAAGCGCCACCTGCGTCCCGGATCTCGAGCCGCAACGGGAAGCGCTCCGGGGCCACATCCACGGGCAGGACCAGGTGCACCATACCTTCGGCCGGCGGGACCATGATGACGGTCTGTCCCTCCACCGCCCTCTGGGTTGACTCGACGAATTGCATCTTGATCATGCCGGTCGCCTCATCCGCGATCTGCAGGCGTTGAAGCATAGGAACCGCCGCAGCGACCAGAACCAGCGTTGCCGCCAGGGGGAGGAGCCAGGCCCTTGACCGCCAAATCGATCCGTCCGGACGGCCCGCGATCACCGACCGGACTGAAGCCGGCTCACCGCCGGCTCCCTGGGCCACGGCCTCTCTCAGAACCCAGCGCGCTTCGTCGGCGCAGGTCGAGCAGAGGGCGACATGACGCTTGATCTCCCGCGAGACATCCGGATCCGTGTCGCCCTCACCCGACTCAGTGGTCAGTGCGGCGACGAGGCTTTGTGGCGTAGGGTGGTCAGCAAGAAGGGCCCCTCCGTGACGCTTGAGTTCATCCTGCATCTTCTCCAGGACGTCCCATTCTTGCCGGCAGGCCTGGCAATCCGCCAGGTGTTTCTTGAATGAAGCCGTCTCTCCGGCCTCCAGAGTGCCGTTGACGTACCAGGGTAATAGCTCGTGGATGCTGTCCATGTTCCTACTCTGTCGTGGCCGTCCCGACCGGGTTCACTCCAGCCTGAGGATATCCCGGATCACCCACCAGGACGAAAGGGGCCCAACGCCGGACCTCCTGCCGTCCCCGCCGCCCGGAGCCCCGAAAAGCCTCTTTCGCCAGGCGCAGGGCCATGGCCGGCGGCTTCCCTGCCCGGATTCCCCGATAGAACAGGGCCATGAAGTCGGCCGTTGAGCTGTCATCCACATTCCACAGGCTGACCACCACGGCACGGGCACCTGCATAAAGAAACCCGCGGGTCAGGCTCACAAGGCCCTCCCCCTGGAGAAACTCTCCCCCCCCGGAGCGGCAGGCCGAGAGGACGACAAGTTCAGCGGAAAGGCGCAGGGTCAAGATCTCATCCAGGGAGAGGAGCGCGGTCCCAGGTCCATCGGCTCCGGGGGTGAGTCTCAGACCGCTGTGCATGAGATCCTGAGGGTCCAGCCAGCCATGGGTCGCAAAATGAAGATACCTGTAGCGGGACAGGGTGAGCGCGTTGAGACCGGCCTTGGTGGCTTTCTCCCCCGCCAGAATCGTGCTTGCCGCGGAGGGAAAGAGAGCCGCGATGGTCTCAACCTCGCGCCGGGAATGGGTCAGGCGAGGGAATCTTGACCCCGCCGCGATGGGTTGAGGGTCGGCGATCCCCAGGAAGCCATGGCCGGACGACGGCGGAAGATCCGCGCGCATCAATTTCAGCGCCGTAGCGGAGGGAACAATGACAACTTCATGACCCTCCACCAGGAGGCCTACGCCCAGGGGCAGGGCTGAAAACGGGATATGGTGAAGAGGCCCATCAGGGACAACCAGGAGGCGAGATCCAGGCGGAAGGGGCACCGGGGGAAGAATGTGCAGGGCAACCCTGGCTGCCGCTGTGCGCACCGATTGATCTCCGCCCAGCTCTCCAGATGATGCTTCAATGGCGGACAGGAATTCCGCCACATCAGCCCGGATGGTATCCGGGTGAGCCAGAGGGAAGACCCGGGCGTTCTCCTTCTCCACCAGCCAGAGCCAGGCTTCGTCCTGTCCCATGAAATACTCCAGCAGAATCTCACCGGGCCCGAGCACTTCCCGCTGGATCTGCTCCAGCCTGGCCGGTTGCGGATAGACGATACCGGCGTACCTGGGGGCTCGGTCACGGATCTCCAGTTCCAGCTTCCCCAGATCCTCCTGGGCATCGTTGATTGCCTCCCTGGCGGCTTTCCTGCCGGCCGCGTCCAGAGCCGCCGCAAGGGCCACGCCGCCGGCGCTCACCCTGGCCAGAATACGACGCTGGCGCTCCAGGAGAACTTCGTCAAGAGTTCCGCGAAGCCCCGCCCCCGACTCTGCCAGAAGCTCCACCAGGGCACGGGCATGAGCACGCTCGGCCAGGTGAAACGAACGGGCAATCTGCCCGGGGACGATCCTGGCCAGGAGGAGACTCAGGGCCTTCTCATAATGGTGGATCTGCCCGGCGAAGAAACGGATCTTGAAGATATCGATGACCAGGCCGGCGCGCATGGCCTCGATGGCAGCGAGGGCCCGGAGCGACTCATGGTAGGCCTCGTCCAATCGGCCCAGGGCCTCCAGAGCCGCTGCCATGCCGGCATGAGCCCGCCATGTCTGAGGTGGAGAGAGACCTCCCTGCACCAGTTCGAGCGCATTTTCGTGGGCGCTACGAGATTCAGCGGTCTTGCCCCGGGCCAGCAGGAACTCTCCCAACAGGTTCCAGGCATAGGCCTCCCCCCGCAGATCACCCAGGTCCTCGAAGCCATGCAAGGCTCCATCCAGGAGTCCCGCCACTTCCTGGTCCACGCGACCGAGACGCAGGTGGAGATCGGCCAGATTCGCCCGGCTCAGAGCCGCGTGTTGCCCCCCGGGCAAGGCAGACCGGAGCGAGACAGCCTCCTGCAATTCCGGTAGAGCCTCCGCCACCAGCCCTGCCTCACCCAGGAGCACGCCCAGGTTGTGATGCCCGCGGGCAATCGCAACCGGGTCGTCAAGTGCCACGGCTCGCTCCAGGGCATCCCGCATATAGTCCAGCCCTCTGCGGGTATCCGCCAGTGAGAAATAAACCACGCCCAGATTTTGCAGGGCAATCTGCTGCCCGCTCCTGTTACCGTTCTCCTGATACAGGCGCAGGGCGTGTTCGTGGAGAGAAAGAGCGCGAGGCACATGCCCCGCCGCCAGCTCCAGATTACCCAGGGCGATATCGGCTCTGGCCATAAGGGTGGAATCGTTCAACGTCTCTGCCTCTTCCAGGGCCCTCCGGAAAATTGTCCGCGCAACACCCAGGTCACCCAGCCGCAGGACCGCCCTTCCCAGGGAGATCCGAGTGGCAGCTTCGTCGCGCCCTCGCTGAATGTGCCCGTAGATGACAATCGCCTCTTCCAGCAGCGCGCGGCCCTGGACTGTGCGACCCACTTCCCCGTAGGTTTCGCCCAGTTGTCTCGAAACGGCCGCCAGAACCCTGCTCTGCGGAAAGGCGCGGGCCAGAGCCAGCGCTTCCTCCAACTGCTGGACTGCCGCAACCCTGAGGCCCTGTTCCAGATCCATTCTGGCAAGCTGGCGCAAGCTTCCGATCTGCCCGGGCACATCACCGGACTTCTCCTGCAGGTGAACAACCTGCTCATACGCTTCACGGGCTCCCGGAGGGTCGCCGGACTCTTCCAGACAGGCGGCAATCTCCGCCCAGCTCCGGATCTGCCCCGCAAGATCACCGAGGAGAACACGCACCGCGAGATTATCCCGCTGATGCCGCAGAGCCACCTCGGGCAGGCCACGCTTGCGCTCCACTCTCGCCAGGTTCCCATGCACGTCGGCGATGCCCCGGCGGTCGCCCAGATTCTCCAGGAGCGGCAGGGCCGCTTCGAACTCCGCCAGCGCCTCCTCCAGGTGCCGGGTGCGGCTGGCGATCCTTCCCAGGCCGTTGTGGCAGGCCGCCTGGCCTGCTCGGTGCCCCATGGCTTCATAAACCTCCAGGCCCTCGGAGAATCTCTCCCGGGCTTCCGGAAGAGCATCCCGAAGATAGGCCAGCATGCCCTGAGCGAAGAGCCGGCCCGGACCTGGGCTGAAGCCAAGCTGATCCATGAGGGATGCCGTCTCCCCCAGCGCCTGCCGGCTGCGCTGCATCAGGACCAGTTGCTTGAACGGTTTTGGATGGGACCTATCCAGCGCCGCCATCTGTCCTATCAAAACCAGGACTGCTTCCCAGTCCTCATCCTGAGTACGCTCAATGATACGGTCCTCGAAGCTGTCCATCCGTTGTTCGATGGAGAGCGCAGGCGCGCCCCCGCCAGAGAGCAGACCCGGGGAAAGGAACAAGACACCGAGAAGAAGAGTTGCGTACATGGTCCTGGATCCATGGTATCCGATGATCCGGCCTGATCGAGTACGTTTCAAGGCATCCGATCCTTTTCAGGGGCAAAGTAGATCTTATTTTGAACCTTTCCCGCCGCCCCACGACTATAGTGTGCCGAAATTTTGCATAGCCTTTCAACGGGAATTGCACCCGCAGAAAATTTGAGGATTGGAATGAAATGGGTTGCCATCTACCGATCACTCGTCGTATTCTTGGAGCCTGAGAGGAGAACCATGAGAACAGGATTCCTGATCCGCCACAGCTTGCTGGGAGCAGCACTTGTCTCCCTTTCTTTCGGTCCCGTGGAGGCTTCCCTCTTATCGTTTGTGCCGGATCCGGCCGATTGCGACTCCGGGGGGGAGTGCAGCTGCCCGCCTAACACCGATTGCG
>SMYD01000067.1 GCA_004356015.1 Acidobacteriota bacterium
ATGGCGCGATGGCTCATCGCGTGTCCAGTAGGCCTGACTCGGGGGCGCTTCGCTATCATCCTGGCCACAGTCGTCGATCCCAGGTGCAGCCCGGCCCGTGCCAGGAAGTTGGCGATGCGAGCCTTGCCCATGGCTGGTGTAGTGGTCCACCGAATGTGTGTGTCGGGTTCTGCCCTCTCCCGAGGATGCAGTCGCCGCGAAAACTCGCTGGACCACTACACCTCTCGAAAGATCTTGGAGAACTATCCGGCCAGGTAGGGGATAATGCTAGGTAACGGTTGGACTTACCTGATATTGGGACATGCTAAAGAATCGGTGGACCACTACACCGGTGGAAGGTGTTCTCTCCGGTTCCCATTGGAGGTCCATCATACACATCAGAATGTGGAGAAATTCAGGAACGCCACATCCAAAGTTGTATAAAGAAGTAAAATCGACATCGCTCTGCATCGGCTGGTGGTAGGGTCCCGGATAGTGAGGAGAAACCCATTATGATGAGACATTTTCGCCGAACCGCGATTTTTTGCTTCGCGTTTGTGCTGGCTCTGGCGCCGCCCGTTCTTGCCCGGAACGCGGTGCCCGGGACACAGTTCCGAGGCCCGTCTTTCGGAGGAGCCCTCCCCGAAGAGTCCTTCGGGTTGCGAGTGGAGTGGACGCGAGCCATGGGTTCGGGCTACTCCAACGTCTGGATCAGCGATGGCAAGGCTGTGACGATGTTCAGCTCCGGAGACGTCGACGTGGTGGCGGCATTTGACCTGGCCAGTGGCGAGGAAGTGTGGCGTTATGAGCTCGGTGAAATGTATGCGGGACACGACGGCTCCGACGATGGGCCCATCGGTACTCCCACGGTCAGCAAGGACATGGTTTATGTCCTCGGGCCTTCAGGCCAGCTCGTTGCCCTGTCTCTCGCCGACGGCACCAGAAAGTGGCAGCGAGAACTCAACGACCAGAATTCTACCATGCCATTTTACGGCTATACGACTTCGCCGATCGTAGCCGGCAAGAATCTGATCGTTGCCACTGGCGGTGAGAACCACGCGGTGACCGCCTTCGACCTTGCCACGGGAGAACCGAGGTGGACCTCGGGTGACGATGCGGTGAGCTACCAGACACCGATGCTCATGGACCTGGGCGGTCGGCAGCAGCTTCTCACCGTAACGAACCACTTCCTCCAGGGATTGGACCCGGCCAGCGGCACAGTTCTCTGGCAGCTGCAGCATACTGAAGGAGACCGAGGCGACGAGGCGGGGCACCCCACCGTACTCGACGATGAGCGGTTCCTGGTCAAGTACGCCCGCGGCGCCCGGCTGTACCAAGCGACGGAGGATGGCGTGGAGGAGGTCTGGCGAACCCCTGCATTCGGGAATACCTATGCCTTGCCGGTGTCGATCGGCGACCACTTCTACGGCTTCAGCGGCAACGTTCTGACATGCGTGAGCGCCGAGACCGGCGACATCGTCTGGCGTTCCCGCGACCTGAGTTCCTTCGGGTTGTCGGCGGTGGGCGGAACACTCGCAATCGTCTCTCGCGCCGGAGAGCTGGTGCTTGTGGACGCGTCGCCAGAGGGTTATCGGGAGGTCCTGCGGGTCCCGGTCCTCGAGAATGGCGACTATGCAATCCCGAGTTTCGCCGACGGGCGCTTCGTGATTCGCGATCTGGAGCAGCTGGCCGCCGTGAAGGTCGACCTTTCGCTGGAGCCTCAGGTGGTGGAGAGGGATACAGCGGAACGATTAAGGGGTGAGTTTGGGCGCTGGGTCGCGTCGCTGGAGGCGCTACCCGAACCAGAGCGCCAGGCGGCGGTGGACACCCGCTTTGCCACCATCGAGACGACGCCGCTGCTGGATAAGGATGGCCTCGCGCACCTGGTCTGGCGGGGCGAAGCGGATGACGTGGCAGTTCGTGGGGACTTCGTTGAGGGCGGCGGGGAGCTGGGTCTCTACCGGCTCGAGGGCAGCGACCTCTTCTTTCGCACCTTTGAGTTGGACCCGAAGGCGCAGTACACCTACAACCTGACCGTCGATTTCGGGAACCCCCAGGAGGATCCGGGCAACCCTTATTCGGTGGACAACGGCTTCGCCATGTCTTCGGAACTGCGCATGCCCCAGTGGCCTGCGTCACCGCACCTCGAGCCGCCGGCTGATGGGGCCCCCCGGGGCACCCTCGACCGCTTTCCGTTTCGCTCGGATATCCTCGACAACACTCGTGAGATCCAGGTGTGGAGGCCTGCCGATTACGGTCAGGACACGGAGCAGCGCTATCCACTGCTCGTCGTCAATCACGGCGACAACCTGGTGCGTGGCGGCCTGATGCAGAATGTCCTCGACAACCTTGTCGGCAACAGTGTCGCACCGGTGGTCGCCGTTTTCGTCCCCCGGCTCAACGGCCCTGAATATGGAGGTCCCGCTTCCGACGACTACATCCGCTTCCTGGTCGAGGAGCTACTGCCCCACCTGGACCACCACTATCTGACGGACCCGACTCAGCGGGCGATCATGGGCCCGGGTAGCGCCGGGGTGATCTCGGTCCTCGCCGCGCTCACCCACCCGGATGTGTTCCAGCGAGCGGCGGTGCAGAGCTTCTATCCCATCGAACCGACACACGAACGGCTGTCCGGGATCATCTCAGCAGCCGGTCAGAAACCCGAGATGATCTACATAGTGTGGAGCCGCCATGATTACGAGTTCGGCGACGGCGGGACAGCAGAGAGCGCCAGCCGGGAACTGATTGGCTGGCTACGGGACGCCGACATAAGCGTGGTCGATCAGGTTGCTGACTACTCGCCCGGTTGGAGCGGCTGGCGCGGTCAGTACGACGAGATCCTGCCGGCTCTCTTTCCGCTCACGCCACAGGAGTAAGGCACCGGCCATCGGCTAGGGGACCGCCGGGCAGTCGTAGGCATCGGGGAAGCGCGGTTGCGCAGCGCTATCGACACCATAGCTGTTCACAGGCGTAGCGCTCGATTCCCGCATGAGATAGATCTCCACTGTAGTGGCCCAGCGAAAGTGGGGGACTGAATTCTTTGGCTTTTCGGCTTATGGGTAGTCGTGCTTGAGTCCGCGGAGCCTTGCAGAAAATCTAGAGAAACATTCCGGCAGTGGAGGGATAATTCCAAGAAACGGTTGGACTTACCTGATACTGGAGCAACCTAAAGAATCGGTGGACCACTACACCTCTTAGAGAAACCTGAGAAACTATCCAGCCAGGCGGGAGATAATGCTAGGGAACGGTTGGGCTTACCTGATATTGGGACGTACCGAAGAATCGGTGGACCAGGACACCCCCTTGCTCTATTCAATCACTTTGATCTGACGTCGGGATGCCTCTAGTCTCGCAGGCTATTTGCCCAGTTCATGATGACCTGCACGGCGGTGGTCTTGAGGTTCAACTCGGAACTCCTGGTCATCAGAAAATGCTGGCCGTCTTGCGACACGTCATAATTGGGCAGGCCCGCAGTGCCGAGCTGTCCGTCGTAGAAGCTGCGAAAGAGAAGAGCGGGGGCTACATGGCGGAACCCGGCTTCAAGCTGCACCGGCACCGTCATCATGTTGTCGCCACTGCGGTAGAAGATCTCTCGGCCATCAGCGCTCCAGAACGGCTCGCGACCACCGTCGGTCGAGATTTGCCAGGTTCCCTTACGTTCGGGAAAGGAGGTCACGTAGATCTCGTAACGGCCGGTGGCATCGGAGACGTAAACCACATGATCGCCAGCGGGGGAGAAATGTATTCCTTCCTCATTGCTTGAACTGGCGAGAAAAACCTCGGGTTCACCGCCATCAACGGGAACGGTCCACAGGTCGCTGCCGGTCTCAAGGGAGGTGACCACGTATGCGACGAGTGACCCGTCCGGCGAAAAATCACTCGGCGAAGACGACAGCATCGTGTCCGGTGTGAGCGGTTCTCCACTGCCGCCTCCATTCGCGTCCGTGATGAAGAGCTGGGATGTAGTCCCCGCTAAAACTCCCACGTAGACAATCCGCTGGCCGTCAGGACTCCAGCTGGAAGGCCCGCCCGCGCCCGCCGCCACCCGCGTACGGCCGGGGGAACCGATCTCGCCTCGCCATAAACCTCCCCGGTTGGCACCGATCTGGAAAATGGTGAAACTGCGGCCGTCAGGAGCTAAGCGCGGATAGCGGCCGATCCCTTCCAGATTCTCGACGATGGTCGCCTGTCCCTCTCGGTCAACCATGGCCAGTTGGGTGTCGTCGCCCAGGGTGTCACCTGGAATGTAGACCAATGTGCCGTCAGGCGACACATCGAACTGGGAAGCGCCGGTGTTGACCTGGACGGCAACGCCCCGAAGCACCGGGCGCGCCGGTCCCGTGACCTCGAGAGTGGTTTTATCAAAGGGTACTGCCAAGAGCGAGCCAGCCTGGTAATAAAGGATATGTCCCGAAGGTGAATACCGGGCCTGGGCGCCACTTTCCATCAGGCGCTTGCTGACACCAGTCTCCAGGGAGTGGACCCAGAGGACCGAGTCCTCGAAGTTGAAGCTGCTGTTGAGGCCGGTACCGTAGGCGCTATAGAGGAAGGACTTTCCATCCGGCAAGAAATGCGGGAGCCGGTGAGAGAATGCCTCGTCCGTGATCTCGGTGAGCGGCTCCAGTACACCACCGCTTGCCGAGATTCTATGCAATGGACCGCTCTGGGAGGGAGCGAGGACGATGATGTCGCCGGCGCCCCATGAAGCTCCGCGAAAATCAGTCAACTCGCAGATCGTGCGTGGCAAGCTGCCACTGTTCATCGAAGTTCGCCTGAGCTTCCAGTCGGCGAAGAAGCCGATCGACTGACCGTCGGGGGAGAAAAACGGCCCTTCGGCTCCTTCACTGCCGGGCAGGGCGGTCACCTCCAGACTCTGCAGGTCGCGCACATAGAGGCGGCGGATTCCCTCATCAACACCTACATAGACCAGGCGCTGTCCGTCCGGGGAGAGGGCAAGGGACGAGACGAAATTGCCGGCGGCAAGGGCCGCGGACTCCGGGAGACTCATTTCGAGATGGACCGGGGTCGCCTCGGCTGCCGGTTGCGTCCCGGAAAAGAAACGGGGCGCGAGGAGACCGAGCGTCAGGCCGGCGACAAGCGCCACTCCGACCCACGCGAGGAGAGAGACAGGGGAAGGGCGTGCTGTGGGACTTTCCACTCCCGTTCCAGCAGGGTCGGCCGGATCTTCCAGATCCAGGCGGGCGTCGGCAGCAGAGTGCAAGCGCTTGTCCGCATCTTTTGCCAGGCAGCGCCTGAGCATACGACGCACGGATCGGGGTGTGGCTGAGGGCAGGGCATCCCAGTCGGGCTCGGTCTTGAGGATGGAGGCGATGCTGTCAGAGATCGACTGCCCGGGGAAGGCTCTATCACCGGTAAGCATCTCGTAGAGGACGCAGCCAAAGGCCCAGATATCGGCACGCTCGTCCACCGGCATACCCCTGGCCTGTTCGGGGCTCATGTAGGCGGCAGTTCCGAGAATAACACCGGCCACGGTTCCCGCTGAGGTAACCGTTGGCGATAGCGAAGAGCGCGGGTCCACAGAGGCCGGATCTGGCGCCAGTGCTTTCGCCAGGCCGAAGTCGAGGACCTTGATGTCACCACTTGGTGCGACCTGGATGTTGGCCGGCTTCAAGTCCCGGTGCACCACACCGTTGGTGTGTGCCGCGGTCAGGGCTCTGGCAAGTTGCAGTGCGACCTGCATGGCCTCGTCCACCGGCAGGGGCCCACGTTTCAGGCGTACGGCCAGATCCTCGCCGGCGCAGAGCTCCATGGCCAGAAAGCTGACGCCGCTTGCCTCGTGCAGGCCGTAGATAGCGGCTATGTTCTGGTGATTCAGCGAGGCCAGGAGTCTTGCCTCGCGCTCAAAGCGAGCCAGCCGTTCCGGCTCCTGGGCCAGCGCTGGTGGCAGCAGCTTGATGGCCACATCTCGATTCAGCTGGGTGTCCCTGGCTTTCCAGACGACTCCCATGCCTCCTTCACCGATCTTTTCGGCAAGTTCGTAATGAAGAAGACGGGTTCCGGCGTCGAAAGTCATGACATCCTTATTAATGCGCGCTGTTCAGAGACCACTCAGATTAACATGTTGAGGGGCAAGGGCCTAGTTTTGGCAACCGTCCCCTCTGGGGAGCCAATTCCCCCTCCAGACAAAACCGGTGACCCGCTGGTTAACAGCCGCTTGCTTCCCGAGGTGTCGCCGTAACTCCCATGGTGGAGCGGGTTAGGGCGTTTCGTGGAACGGGCAGGGGTTCTCTGTTTTCTCCATCGAGTCCTGGCCAGCCTCGATGTGTGCGCAGGTTGTGGCGCAGTGGACGGCAGGATCTAGCTCTCCGAAATTCCCTGGTGAGCGCCGTCAAGGGAGAGGCTCGCCGGCAACCGGAGAAATATAACTCATTTCCTCTCTAATTCTCTACCTCCGACCAGATACGGTGAGGCCAGCCTTTGGGAAGAGGCACCGGGAAGTGGGACTGTCGGGCCATGAAAGTGCTCTCGAAAGATCTGGGAGAACTATCCGGCTAGGCGGGGGATAATGGTAGGAAACGGTTGGGCTTACCCGATATGGGGGCGTACTAAAGAATCGGTGGACCACTACACCTCTTAAAGAATCTTGAGAAGCTATCCAGCCAGGTGGGGGATAATGCTAGGGAACGGTTGGACTTATCTGATATCGGGGTAAACTAAAGAATCGGTGGACCAGTACACCTGGGGCGATTCACTTGCGAGGGAACGACAGTGCAATGGCGGCCAGATACTAGGATTTGAAACACAGCAAGGTGAGTCAATGAACCGATGACCAGAAGTGCCACCAGCGGCTGTCCCATGACAGCACCGACGGCGATGACAAAGATGCGAAGATCGCGGCGCTTGAGCTTGTTGATGAGGTTATTGGGATACGGGCGATGAAACCGAATCTGGAATTCCTTGGTGACGTAGCTTGCCATGAGAAAGCTGACCGTTGCGGCGAAACCGGCTGGCCAGACCCAGACTGCATCGTGCAGTTGTGATGCGGCGAATGTCACGGCAAGTCCGATTGTCACGTCAGAATAGCGATCCAGAACCGTATCAAGCCAGGCGCCTTGGGGGCTTTGAAGCAACTTGATCCGCGCGATCTCGCCGTCGCACCCATCCACGATAGAGGCGATCTGGATGACGATTCCCCCGACGATCCAAGACCACGGTTCCGTGGTGGCTAGACCGACGGCACCGAGCAGCCCCATGAAAAAGGAAAGCAGTGTGATGTGATTGGGCGTGAGCCTTGTTCTCGACAGAGCCATCGAAAGGCGACGTGAAAGCGGACGGTTCAGGTATTGGGAAACGAAACCGTCTTCTCCACCTTTGGCCATGGCCGCGTCGATCCGGCGTATCCCTTCCCGAAAAGCTTCCGGCGTGTCCACATCGAGCCAAGCCTCACCAGTCACATCAATGGCACGAACCCCTCCCTGGGCAGCGCATTCTTTGATCCCGTCCGTCAACGAGAACTTGCCGTGTGTGTGCGCTTTCGCCAGTCCATCGAATAACAGTGTCGAACAGTAAAACAGCCCGGTGTCGCCCGCATTCCAGGTCGTGAGCTCCTTCCCGATCGCTGCTATACGCCCTTCGGTCACCTCCACCTTGGTGAGATCGGGAAAGTCGAACACGTTTTCAGTATCGTGATCGACGGCAAGGGCGACTTCATCCTGTGCCGGCGGATCAGCCAGCACCTTTCGAATCATCTCCGGGGTTAGAAGGTGATCGACCATGGTCAGGAGAAAGGCGCTGTTGCCGACCAAGGGAGCGGCAGCGAGCGCGGAACACCCGTTGCCCTTTCTCCAGTTCGCAGCCTCGACAAATGAGATGTGGCAGCGACGTCGTCTTGCGACGCGTTCGAATTCGTGCTGCACAAGCGTTGCGTCACATCCAAGAACGACGGCAAATCGCTCCACGCCCGCGGCGAGTAGTTGTGCTACCGATCTCTCAGCGATCGAGAGTCCTCGCAGGCGAACGAGGGGTTTGGGCAGGGACGAGCGACCGCTCCGCAAGCGTCTTCCCTCACCGGCCGCGAGGATCACGGCCACTGGAGTGGCAATTGCTCCAGGTAGCGCATTATCTGACGAGCGCATTGATGATCTCCTCCGCCAGTTCTTTAGTCGATGCGGCGACGAGGGTCGTGCGATCCTGTAGTGATTGAAACGGACCAGGGGCCTCGCCATCAAGACAACAGATGTGACCACCAGCCTCGGTGACGAGTAACGAGGCTGCGAGAAAACTCTCAGGCGTCAATCGGCCCCTAACGTCGACATGGGCATCCAGAGCGCCCACCGCCACTAGGCCTAGAGCGCGTGAAGCACAACCGTAGACGCGCAACCCCGAGCAGGTCCGTATCAGTTCGGCGAGAGAGGCGTCCGGTGCCGAGTGGTTGAGCTCACAGGAAACAAAGGCGTCGCCAATGTGCCGCGTTTCCGATGTGTGCAAACGCTGACTACCTGAATAGGCTCCACCTCCGCGGGCTGCGACGAGGGCTTTGGGCCTCGACGTGTCGCCCACCAACGCGTACTCAATCCCGTACGTGGAGAGCTCTATCTGTCGCGGAAGCACCGCCAGAGAGATGGCGGACAGGGGGAGGCCACGCGCGAAGTTGTCGGAACCATCGACTGGGTCGACGATGAATCGAAAACCTTGCTCGCTGTGACCAAACTCGAACGCATCTGTCTGCTCCTCTGACTCCACCACACCGCTTTCGAAGTGTGTCATAAGCCACTGTCGAATCCATTCATCAGCGGCAATGTCAAAGGGCTTCTGATCGTCGCCCTTCGCATTTACACCGACGGCTTTCCTTCGGTCCAGTCCGGGTTGTACCTGTTCGAAAACCTGTAGAGAGTCCGCTTGGAGCTGCTGGAGCAACGCCAGCATATCCTGAGAGTCCGGCGGTGCGTGGTGGAGGCGCTTGGCGTTCATTCCATCTTGTTGGCGATAAACCGCTCGAGTGCCGCAAACGCGTCACTGTCCCGCATCTGCTCCCGCGGGTGTTTCATCATGCAGGCGGAGGCAGCATCCAGAGGCCCGCCGATCCCTCGGTCGAGCGCCAACTTGGTGCAGCGGATTGCGTCGACCACCACGCCGGCAGAGTTTGGCGAATCCTCAACGGAAAGCCGCGCCTCGAGGTTCATTGGAACATCGCCGAAGCCGCGCCATTCCAGGCGAAGAAAGCAGACCTTGTTGTCGTTCTGCCAGGGTACGTAGTCGGAGGGGCCGATGTGAATGTTCTCATCCGCGAGACGTTGGTCAAGCTGAGACTGCACCGCCTCCGTCTTTGAGATTTTTTTGGTTTTGAGGCGGGTCTGCTCGAGCATATTCAGAAAATCGGTATTGCCACCTGTGTTGAGCTGGTAAGTACGCTCGATCTTCACGCCCCGGTCGCCAAGTGTGCGGGTGATGATTCGGTGTAGGAGCGTGGCACCGAACTGGCTCTTGATATCGTCTCCTATGATCGGGAGTCCTTTCTTTTTGAACTCTTCGGCGAACTCCGGGTGAGAGGCGATGAACACCGGCACGCAGTTGACCATCGCAACACCCGCATCGAGACACGCTTGCGTGTAGTGACGCACGGCCTGCTCCGACCCTACTGGCAGGTAGCAGACGAGTATCTCGGCGCTGGACGCCTTGAGCACCTCTGAAATAGCGACGGGCTCCGCTTCAGATAAACGAAAGGCACGGTCGTCGGGATAGCGCTCCATGTGACTGGCGATTCCGTCCAAGACGGGCCCCATCTCGACAGTGACGCTGGTGTTGGAAAGCTCCTGTTGGAAAATCGTTGTACAGTTCGGGCGGGCGAAGATCGCCTTGTTAAGAGGTTGTCCCACTTTTCGGCGGTCCACATCGAAGGCCGCAACGACTTCGATGTCCTCGAGTCGGTAGCCGCCAAGCTCAGCGTGAATGAGCCCGGCAGCGTCTTCGGAATTCTTGTGCTGATAGTATTCCAGTCCTTGGACCAAGGAACTGGCGCAGTTGCCAACGCCGGCAATTGCAATCTTGATTTTCTGCTTCATGGTTATTTCTTCTCCTGAGATTTGGGCTTCTCGGTTCTCTGGTCAGAGTTTTGGATGTGCTGAAGTGATGGCCAAGAGACGCTCTCGATCCGTCACGCAAACACCCGCGAAGTTCGCTAGATCATTGAATCTGGAGACATCGATAGTCCCCCGATGGAGGGCACTTGCCGCCAGCGCCGCCAGCCGAGAACAAAGGGAGTCCATCTCATGGAGTGCTGGCGGCAGTGCAAGTTCCTTGGTGATCGGCGAACGAATTTCCCTTTGTAATATCGCTTCTAGTTGATCGAGTTCACGGTCTGTCAGAACTCGGAGGTTTCTCAAACGATGCGCAGCCACGCTGGGGCTCGTGCCGTAGTAGTGAGCCGCGTGTAGGACGTCCGACATGGTGAGCGGGTCACGCCCCTTGCGTTGGCGACCATCCACGCGACGGCTTTCGCCTATCTTGTTGCGACCGTCGCCCTCTGAAAACACGGAGAGCACCGTGGGAGCGCCGCGTCCCAATGTCTCTTTGCCGAGGGTCTCCACGTATCGACGTAGACCGTGCTGTGGAATCAGAAAACTGCTTGCGAAAGCGTCGGCCCTCACCTCTGCAAGATCAGGCGCCACGCCAGAACTGCATGCGCGCCACGGCCCTTCGGTACCAAACAAGAAATGGGCAAGTCCGTGTGCGTATCTGAAGCGACGGTGTTCGAGACTGAGGCCCTTGTCGACCACAACAAGAAGTCCGTGATCCTGTTGGGCGATCGACATCGAGATAATTCCCTTCGGCAGACTTGCCTTGGCGCAACGAACGCCCAACGTCATCAGCAGTTCGTCGACGAAACGGATGGGCCCCTCTCCAAGTGCCAGGCGGCGACGTTCATCCTCTGCAACGCGATATCCGTGCCGCGCCGCTTGCCACGGCGTAGTCGCGTGCTCAGTTCGATATTCAGGAAGTGGGTGCGCAATAGCAGCGATCTCGAGTTTTACTTCCAGCTCGGTGAGAGCTCTCGCCATGGCGCACACACGGGCGAACGAATTCGGCCCCTGATCTTCCGCGAGATCAGGATGAGTGCGAAACATCTCGGCAACCCCATCCACTTTCTGGTGGCCCGGAGTCGCTGGGACCAGGAGCTCGCTGGGGCTACAGCCATAGAACGCAGCCAGTCTACGTAGATCGTCGGCTTTCAAGAGCCGCCGTCCTGTTTCAATCTGAGCGATGGTGGATCGCGATACACCAAGCTGAGGTGCTATGTCAGCCTGCGTAAAACCGCGTGATTTCCGTGCCTTTTGGAGGACACGACCGATCTCGTGTGCGTTTTCGTCCATGGCTAGTTGTTCCGCGCTCCCGGAGGGTACGGACGTATTATTAACAAATCTTACAAGGAGGGTACGGACGTATTATTAACAAATCTTACAAGTATTGTCAAGGATGTTATATTTTCTACCATTCGATCGAATCCATCTTGGACGATGGTCGCGGTAGGGACGCTGCTGGGTGTGGTGGTCCAACGAAGGTGAATGCCGAAATCTGGGAATCTTCAATCAGCGACTTAAGAGGAAAAGAGTCCGCGAGACCCTCAAGATGAAATCCGGCGGCGAAGATCGAGCACGGACCTCGTTGGAGCACGCGAAGAAAATTCCCTTGGGGCGCACCTCCGCACTGTGCGACACCACAACCCAGGCCAGCAACCTCTATCTACGCGGCTAGTTTCAGTTCAATAATCGGCGGATGCCGGCGGTCCGCCAGGTGCGTCACGTCCAACGCGATCCGCTGGCCACACCGCCCGCGCACCCATGCCGGAGGCCCAGCGCATGGCGAACCCCGTGGCCATCCCCGTCTCGGTTCGAACCGTGGTGCTCGCGATCCAGGCCTTCGCTCAGAGTAGATCTCATCGGGGGTAGCCGCCTGCAGAGTGCTGTGGGGGCGATGCCCGTTGTACCACTCGACGAAGAGGCCGACCTCACGGCGAAACGCTCTCCTATCCAACGGCACGAGAATGCGACGGAGCGCCTCGCTCTTCATGGTCCGCATCAGCCTCTCGATCACCGAGATGCTGACGCATTTCTGGACGGCCCCGAAACGCTGGCGTATACCGCGACGCTTGCACCACCTGCGGAAGCCCTCGTCGGTGAACTGCGTGCCCTGATCCGTGATGAGGTGGGAAGGTGCGCACCCTGCATTCCTGATGGCCCTGCCGAGCATCTGGCGGACGGCGACACTGGTTGGGTTCTGGGTGAAGACGGCGACACCCATTATCCGCCGCGAGAAGTGATCCACGATGATGCCTACCCACCAGCAGAAAGGCCAGCGCTGAGGCAGAGCCCACGGCAGCCAGGGCACCCAGAACCCGGCAGCCGTCGGGACGAAGGATAAGATCCACATTCCAGATCTGGTTGGGGCGAGTCGAACGGACTGCTCGATGGTGCATGTCAGGCTTGGTTGGCCTTGGCCGGGTGGGAGCCGCCAGCATCCTCGCCACTGTGGTCGAGCCCAGGTGGAGTCCTGCCCGGGCCAGGAACTGGGCGATGCGCACCTTCCCCATGGTGGGGCTCGGGTTTTCAGTCGGCGTACAAGGTAGACGACGAAGTCGGGAAAGCGGTTAACAGGCTCGCGCATCTGGACCAGGGCTGTCGGGCCTTCCTCGTCGAGCCGCCCCGTCCAGGCCGCCACTGTGGCAGGCGTGATCAGCATGCGCTCAGCCGTCTGAGACTGGGACCACCCGCGGGCAGCCCGCAGCTGCAGGATGGCCAGCCGCTCAAAGGGCAGATAGTCTGGCCTGCGCTGGGCATGGATGCCTGCCATGCGGCCATCCTTGATGCGCATCTCCTCTTTAATAAGGAGGAACTCATCGGTGAGGCGGGCAATTCGTACAGAGCCAGGATCGGCGGAATTGGCCTGTCCGAGTGCCGTGGTCAGGGCCAGTCGGGCCAGGGCTATGGCATGGACTGCCGCCGAACGGACCTTCTGGGTCCAGTTCTTGGGAAGTGGCAGGGGAGGAACGGTCTGTTTGGCCATGAAAGTCCTCTCGAAAGATCTGGGAGAACTATCCGGCCAGGCGGGGGATAATGCCAGGAAACGGTTGGACTTACCCGATATTGCGGTGTACTAAAGAATCGGTGGACCACTACACCATTCCCACAAGGGCACAGAATGGCCCGCTGATGCAGGAGACAGGGGCGTGAGAGCAACTGCGAGATATCGAATGGGGAGAGCTGCGATCGTTCTGACTGTGCTGACACTGTTGCTGTTCATGCAGGATGTCGCCGTCCATCCAGGAAACGGGTTCACGCTGAAGGGCGAGTATCTCTGGGAGAATATGCATCACACAGGCAACCTCGAAGCCGCATTCATCGAGACAGGCGACCGTGAGTGGGATGTCGAGTTCCGTTTCGTCTGGGAAGGCGACCTGCACGTTTACCGTGGCACCGCCGAGGGCAGCCTGGTCAATGGAGAGTTGCACGGCACGGTCGTCACGGACAATCCCGAGTGGCCGCGAACTTTCTTCTTCGCCGGACGATTCAATGACGGACGATTTACCGGCATCCACACCGCATTGCAGGCAAGCGGCGGCGCCTATCCAACGGGAACATTGACCCTGGTGAACTAGTCCAGCGAGTTTGAGTTCAGTTTCTGTCCTTTCTCGAGGACGCATTGGTCGCCAAAACTCGCTGGACCACTTCACCTCATCAAGAATCTTGAGAAACTATCTGGCTAGGTGGGGGATAATGCTAGGGGAAGGTTGGGCTTAGCTGAGATTGGGGCGGGCTGAAGAATCGGTGGACCACTACACCCGGGCCGGGTCGAAAGATGACCCATCGGTGCTGCCTTGAAAACAGGCTGAAATGGTGACCAGAAGCGCCAGAATCAGCAATCTGGATGGGACCATGGAGGGCCTCCCGGTGAGCGATCTGCTCATGATCTCAGTCCCATCTGACCACACCCTAAGTACATTCCCGATAGCTGTCGGGGTTCCAAGCGGAAGGGGTGTCTGCGCCTTGTGAGGAGCGAGCGTAGTAATCCTCGTTCTGGCACGACTCCGAAGATTTCGGTATTCCGGATGTTGTTCTTTTTCATGAGGGCGTGCAGTTCTTCCGGACGGATGAAATCGCGGAATCGGTGTGTGCCTACAGGAATGTAATGAAGAACCCACTCAAGCAGAACCTTGCCAATCAGGAACGTCAGCAGCGTGCGGTTTACGGTCTCATAGAGGAACAGTCCTCCAGGCCGCAGTACCCGCGCCATCTCCGTCACCACGGCGCGAAGATCGGTGACATGTTCAAGAAAGTCCGACGAGAGAACAGCGTCAAAAGAATTCTTGCGAAATGGCAACTGCGCCGCATCGCAGCGCAGGAGAGAAGCATGCTTGAGGTGGGGAAGGGCAGCGACGAGTGGTCCGTGGAGCAGGTCCTGAGCAATCAGATTCCAGGGACCATCCTCCAGAGACGATGTCAAAATGCCCCCCCCGCAGCCAAGTTCGAGGACACTTTGCGCTCCTGCTTGCGCGAGCCGTTCATGAAAGTATTGCGAGCGGAGAGGGTTGAGCATGTGGAGACCCGCCATGGGTCCCGAAGGGTCCCACCACTTCAGCCCTGCTGCCTCGAAAATCTCCAGGTCACGCCGCCGGCAGTGTGCCGAGGCATGAAATGATGGCTTTTTGTTGTGTTCGGTGTTCCGCACTCTCGTCATCGAGACTTCAGTCTCGTTCCTCGTCTCGTTCTCCACTCCCGGCACACCCTGCCGACCGCGCGCTTGATCGGGAAGGCGGTTCAGCCTCGTAGTTCGCATTCCATGCGGCCTTGGTAATGAGCCGTGCGGAACGGTTCCACGTAATGTAGCGAATTGCCCACTGCAATAGCACCAACAGCCGATTTGCGAAGCCGACCAGATTCAAGAGGTGAACGAAGAGCCAGATGAGCCAAGCGAGAAATCCGGAAAAATGCAGGCGTCCCAGTTCGGCGACAGCAGCAGCTCGGCCAATGGTAGCCATCTTCCCCATTTCTCGATAGCGGAACGGGCCCGGTGGCGAAGAGCCGTCCACGCGGGAACGAATGACTCGTGCCGCGTAGCGTCCCTGCTGCATGGCAACTGGAGCCATGGCGGGCAGAGGCTGCGCGAGGTTGTGCGCGAAGTGGGCCATGTCGCCAACAATCAGGACCTCGGAGTGGCCCGGGAGCGTGAGATCGGACTCTACGACCACGCGCCCCGTTCGGTCGAGCTCTGTGCCGGATTGGTTCGCAAGGGCGCCTGCAAGCGGCGAGGCCTGAATGCCGGCAGCCCACAGGACGGTTCTGGTTGGTATCAGGTCAACGGTCTCGCCGGTTTGCAGCGTAACGGAATCCTTGGATACGGAGGTTACAATCGTGTTGGTCATCACCGTCACGCCAAGCCGCCCCAAGGACTCCTTGGCCCGAGCTGACAGGCGGGGTAGATATGTGGGTAGGATGCGGTCCGCCCCCTCTACCAGGCAGATGTAGGCGTCCGACGGATCGATTGTTCTGAACTCATGCCTGAGTGTTTGTCGCGCGATCTCTGCCAAGGCACCGGCCAGTTCGACTCCTGTCGGTCCAGCGCCTATGACGACGAAGGTCAGCAGACGACGGATCTGGGCCGGATCCTGTTCACGTTCCGCCTCCTCGAACGCCGATAGGATACGCCGGCGGATCTCCATGGCATCTTCAAGGGTCTTGAGGCCTGGGGCGTGCGCCTCCCACCCGTCATTCCCAAAGTACTGATGTCGCGACCCGGCAGCGACGACCAGTGTGTCGTAAGAAATCGGGGGCCCGTCTCGCAAGAGGAGCCTCCGCCCAGCGAGGTCGAAGCCCGAAGCCTCGGCCATGATCACGCGCAGGTTATGTTGTCGCTTGAAAATACTTCGAAGAGGAGTGGCGATGTTCGCTGGGGAGAGCCCACCTGTTGCGACTTGATAGAGCAGCGGCTGAAAAAGGTGAAAGTTGCGGCCATCGACCAGGCTGATTGACGCCGTTACCCGGCGCAGAGTGCGGGCCGTGAAGATTCCCCCGAAGCCACCACCCAGGATGACGACCCGATGGGGGGACGGTTGTGCCGACAAGCCGCGGCCGAGCCTGGCGTGACTTCCGCTGGTGTGTCTCATACGCCCAGTCTACTCCTATGCTTGACTCTCTTCTGTGAGCGCGGTTATCATTCTTGAATCCAAGAGGAGTCAATACGATGGGAACTTTTCATAAGGCAGCAAAGACGAAAGACCTTGCTCCGGGCAAGGGTCTACCTGTCGAGGTCGATGGACACAAGATTGCCCTATTCAATGTTGATGGGACCTACTACGCCATCGGCGACACGTGCTCACACCGAGGTGGCCCTCTCTCTGAAGGGACACTCGACGGGACCACGGTGATTTGCCCCTGGCATGGGGCGAATTTTGACTTGTGTAGCGGGAAGAACTTGACACCGCCCGCCCCGCAGGAAGTTCCATCCTATGCTGTGCGCGTCGAAGGGGATGACATCCAGGTGGAAATCCCCTGAGTCCGTCCCGGGCCCCTGGTCCTCGCGCACAAAATCCATCCAGGAGCGGAAACGCCGGCAGTTTTTAATGTCTTCTGGATAGCAGTAGCCGCTGGCCGGCACCGTCTCGTGCCGACCGCGGAGAGGTGTAGTAGTCCAGCGAAAGTGAAGTCCGGAATTTGGGTCATTTGAACCATCGGTTGAGTTGCAAGCGAGGCGGTGAGAGCCTCGACGGACGAGTCGGAGGCCGGAATCAAGTAGGAACGGCGTTGATCAGCGCGGTGAAG
>SMYD01000007.1 GCA_004356015.1 Acidobacteriota bacterium
ATTCAAGCTGCGTTCCAGCCAGATCGCCCTGTATTGGTGCGCGTCCGATAACGTTGAACTATGTCAACCTGCGTCTATTCTATGCGAAATCCTCCGTACGGGTAGCGGCCCGGGAGAGCCTCTCCAGGAGCACCGATAGGCGCGGCGTCGCGTCCTCTTCGCAGCGGGTGGGGAATTCTGGCTATCGGTCATGGCTTGATGGCCTGTCCAGTACCGAAGCCGGGGCCGTAGACCAGGGCGTTCATCAGCAAGCGCTCGGTGGCCGGCGTGCTGGCCCGGAACGTGGCCGGCACTGCAAACAGGATGATCTGGCCTTTCCCCTGCCTCTCCCGAGTCACCAGCGCCGCGTTGGCCAGCCGCTGCGTGGCCTCGGGCCAGAGCAGGCCGCTCATCCGGAGGCGCAGTTCCTGTCCGGTGGGAACGACACTCCAGCCGGCACGCGCCGCCTCGGCGTCGGGGGCGTCACCGAAGACGCCGACCCGAACCGGTGTCTCCACGTCAGCCGCAGACATGAATACTCGCGAACTGCTGTAGAGCACCGGGACCGAGCCCTCGCTGCCGAAGGTCAGCCAGTGCTCGCCGTCGGTCCGGGCAGCGAGGATTGCACCCCGGGGCATGAACATCCGCTGCCAGCGATCGCGTCGCTCGAGCTCCTCCTTGTCGGGGCGCTCCAACTCCGCGGCATGGCTCCAGGGGTAGTCCAACTCCGTGGCTGCCGTATGGCTCCAGACCGTCTCCGGGTCCGGCGCCTCTACCCTCGCCGCCATCCACTCGCGCAGCACCTGCTGCTCGTAGGCGTCCAGCTCCTCGAGAACGTCCGGGAGCTGGCGCACCTTGCTCAACTCGCTTTCCTTGCCGGTCAGCTCTGCTGCCGATCCGCCGATGGCGATCAACGTGCCGCCTGCTTGCATCCAGATCTTCAGCTCCTTGATCGACGTTTCCGTGAGCTTACCGAACCGGCGATCCGGCAGCACGATCACGTTGTAGCGCCGCAGATCGGAGAAGTCGAATGACTCCTGCGCCAGGTCGGAATGCCGGATCCCGAGCCGGTGATCCAGCGTGAAACGGATGGAGCCGGAGTCGTAGACGCTCAGTCCACCGCGGGAGAGCAGCGCGATCCGGGGTGGCTCCAGCCGCACGAAGTGGCTGCCGCCGATATCCGGAAGATCGCCGTCGCCGAGGCCGGTGGAAAGAGCTTCGGCGACCAGCGAGAGCTCGCCGGCCGAGGAGCGCACCGTCGCCTCGAGGTCGCCCTCGAACGTGCGATTGTCGTTGGGAACCACCACCACCGAGCCACGGGCGAAACTCTTGCCGCCGAGCTCGAACGCGCGCCTTGCCACACGGACGCCCACACCTCGCTCCATCATCCGGGCTGCGGCGGCCACCGAAGCATCGTCGGCGCCGTCGATGACCCAGCCCACCGGTGATCCGCCGACTGGCTCGCCGGCCGGCGCATTCGATGTGGGACTGCTGTAGCGCTTCGCATTACCGGGCAGTTCCGCATCCAGCATCAGCGCATTGAGGCCATAGAGCATGGTCAGGTTCCAGGCGGTGAGGTCATAGATGGTGCCCCGCCCCTTCTTGAGGATTTCCTCACGCTCACGCTTCAGGTACTCGGGGGTCATGCGGGTCTCAAACTCCAGCATGGTCGCGACCAGATGCGCCTCGGGCTGACGGTTGGGAATGAGGAGGCTCCCGGCGGCAACGCGCCGGTTGCGGAAGCTGCGACCGAGTTGGTCGATGCCGGAGGCGGTGAACTCCTCGCCCGCCTCGTAGACCTCGATCCCTTGCAGCTCCATGAGATCCAGGAACCGCTGCTGCCGTGACCGATTGGGTGTCGGCAGAATGGCGAAGACGCGCCGGGAATAGGGGCCCTGCGCGCTCACCGCCTCGCGGCGCTCGGCCAGGACGTCGCGCCGCAGCCCCTCGACATTCGCCTGCAGGGTCTTCAGGTTAGCGATGCTGCTCACAGCCTGATGATGCACTGCCTCGCGGTACGTGTGGATGCTTCCATCGAGGCGCCGTACGCCGTCCTCCACGAACCCCGCCTGCTCGTACAGGATCCCCACCGCGCCGCGATACTCACCCCAGGAATCGGAGTAGCCTGGGTACCAGCCCTCGTTCCACTCACCGGCGTAGTAGACCCAGTGATAGCGGTCAAACGCCTTGGACTGGTCGCGCGCGAAGATACCGTTCCATTTCTTCCTGTTGCCGGGAACGTTCGGGTTCTTCGGATCACGCGCCGGCGAGAACAGGTAGGAGTTCTGGGCGCCCATCTCGTGAGCATCCACGAAAAGTTGTGGATGCCACCCGGCCGCGGCACGGATCCGGCCCCGGGTTTCCGGGTTGACGCCCAGGATCCAGTCGCGGTTGAGGTCGAAGCCGTAGTGGTTCGTGCGTCCCCATGGCCAGTAGCCGGCGTGCATCAGCGACTGATCATCGACGTTGGGGTGCGCGCCCCGATGCTCGACGATCTGCTGCAGGAACCGGTGTCGCCCGTCAGGGTTCATCATCGGGTCGATCAGGACGACGAGATCGTCCAGGAGTCCCTCGACCTCCTCGCCCTGCCCCGCGGCCAGGTGGTAGATCACCGCCATGGCCGCGTCCGATCCCGAGGTCTCGTCGCCGTGAATCGAGTACGCCAGCCAGGCGGTCCCGGGTAGCTCCGCCATCAATTGATCTGCTTCGGCGTCGGACAGCCCTCGCGGGTCGGCAAGACGCTTCAGCCCGTCCTTGATCCCGCCGAGTCGAGAGTGATTCTCCGGCGAGGTCAGGATCATGTAGTAGAGAGCCCGGTCCTCGTGGGAGCGAGCATACTCCACCAGCGCGGCGCGCGGGCTAGCCGCGGCCCAGGCCTCCAGACAGCGCTCGATCTCCGCGGGGAAGGCCGCCTGGTCACCGGTCCGATATCCCAGCAGGCTTTCCGGCGTGGGCACCGCGGGGTCGTAACTGGTGCCCTCGAAGAACTCCACATCGTAAGAGAGCCCCGGCAGATCGGTCGGAGCGGGTTGCGCACCGGCGGGGGCCGTGATCAGAGCAAACCCGAGCAGGAGGATCAGCTTCTTCATCATTGGTGACGGCTCCAGAGAGTCGGTCGCAGACGGACCAACCGGGACATGGGAAGCACCTCGGCTCGGGGGGATCCCCAGCGCCATGTGATGCGCAAACCTGGTTAGCGGGTCGAGGCCGATATCCTCTCCTATCGAAGCAACCCCGTCAAGGCCGCGAACTCTTCACCCACTGAGGAGAATAGGGCGCTGTCGCGTCTTGTCCCGAAACGCAGCGTCGGAGTTGGGAGCCATCCGTTCGTTCGCAAGCAAAACCGCCGCATGACATACGAACGGGCGGCTGCAAGCTCTTGCCGCCATTCTTCCACGCAGGAGTCGGTCGGGTGACCATGTGCCGGTGCTACCGGGTATAGATGATCTCCATCGCCTTCACCTCGCCTTCCGGCGTGATCATGTAGGCCTCGAAGATGTGCTTGTCGGAGTCAACGATGGTGATGACCTGCTTCATCTTCATCTGCTTCCCGGTGGCCGGATCCTGGAACTCGCTGATCATGGTTCGAACCTTGTGATCGTCCGAGCAGGTTCCCTCCGAGGACATGATCATGGTTCCCATGGAGTCCATCCAGGTGCCGATATGCTTCTGGCTGGCGTTGTCGTAGCCGTCGATGCCGAAGCCCGTGAACGGCATGCCCATGAAATCGGCCTTCAACTCCGACTTGAGAAACCGGCCCCCCATGATCATGGTGTTCTTCGAGATGCCGTCACTCTCGATCGGGGGCGCACCGGGGACCATCCAGAATGTGCCATGGGTTTTCCAGGTGCCCTCGAGCATGGCCAGCATCTTGTGATGCTCGCCCGGCTGGGCCAGTTTCATCATGGCCTCCATACCGGGCTCCTGTGCCAGGTGCAGCCCATTGCCGGCGAACAGCAAGACCGATACGATGAAAATAACTCCGTGAAGACGACGTCGGTTCATGTCCTCTCCTTTCTCACGCCCTTCCCACCGGCGCGCGCTGAGTACAACCTTCGATGAATGGCAATGGCGGCAGTATGGATCATCTGCTGAACGAAAGCAAGGCGAAAGCGAGTCACGAAGTCCAAGGCGGAAGCGTTTAGTACAGACAAGGGCCAAGCACCATGAAATCGCTCCTCATCTTGTTCGCGCTCGTCTTGCTGGGATGCAGCGCTTCACCTCGAGTCGATCTGGTGGTGACTAACGTGCTGCTCGTCGACGGAACAGGCGGCGAGCCATGGGTAGGCACGGTTCTCATCGACAAAGGCCTCATCGTTCAGATCCTCGACCCTCAAGAGGCCGAGAACCTTTCGGCTCGCAAGAGGATCGACGGAACCGGTCACACGCTCATCCCAGGTCTGTGGGATGTCCATGTTCATCTTGCTGCAGAGACCGCAAGTCCTGCCGCCCTGGACTCACTCCTGGAGCACGGCGTGACCACGGTGCGGGACAACGGTTCGGTGGAAGGGATCGTTTCGCGATGGAGCCAGGAAATTGAAGAGGGAGTTCGCCAGGGGCCGCGCATTCTCTATGCTGGCAAGATCATCAATGGGCCTCCTGATTCTTCAGACGAAACACCGTGGCATCGATTCGTGGATACGCCGGAGGAGGCCAAGGCAGCGGTAGATGAAATGCAATCCGCAGGTGCGCATGTCATCAAGGTGCATCGCCGGCTGGGGCGCGAAGCCTACGAAGCTGTGTTGGCCGAGGCCGAAGCACTTGGACTCAAAGTCGTTGGACACGTCCCCCTCGGAGTCTCGAACACCGAGGCATGCGAGCTCGGCCAAGCCGAGGTTACGCACATGGCGGCGGTCATCGAAGCCATGCTGGGACGGAGCCAAGACCCGCCTGAGTCCATCGTGGAGGTATTCGCCCATCTGAAGGGCGAGGACGGCAGCGCGATTTCCAAATGCTTCGCGGAGAATCAGGTCTACTTCTCGCCGAATCTGGTGATGTACTTGCCGATCATCGAGTCCGCCGGCGATATGCGCGCCATGACCGAGAACCTGCTCGCAGCGATGCAGACCGTGGTCGGCCAGTGGCATGCGGCGGGTGTGCCGATGCTGGTCGGCACGGATGCCGGCGCCACAGATCTGAAGTTCGGTTCGACGGTACATCAGGAACTCGAACTCTTGGTCGGTTCGGGACTCACACCCAGCGAGGCGTTGCAGGCCGCGACGGTAAACGCCGCAAGATTCCACGGACTCCAGGACGAGGTCGGCACCATCGAGGTCGGCAAGAGAGCCGACCTTGTGCTGCTCTCGGCGAACCCCCTGGAGGACATTCGGAATACGCTGCAGATCGCAGGCGTGATTCACCGCGGAGTCTGGCTCGGCGACTGAGAGCGGTGAGGCGCCCAGGATCAGGCCGATGGCAATATGGGTAGCGTGAGAACGCGTGTTACAGGCGCGGGCCGCTCCACGTACCCGAGAGCACGCACTCCCCAGCGAATCCATCAAGCGTCAGGTGGTCGAACATGATCACAATCATTTGCCCAGAGACCGTCGCGGAGAACTCCGTATGCGTTGTCTCGGGTCCGGTTGTGAGAGTCAAGGTGCCGGACAAGACGCCCCCGCTGACCGTGCCGGTAAGGGATCCACTTGCCGGAAAGCATGGAGCGTCAAAGG
>SMYD01000008.1 GCA_004356015.1 Acidobacteriota bacterium
CCGAACTGGAGCAGGCATGGGATCTGTGCCGTAATGCGGAGCAGGGTGGACTGGATGACAAGACCCTGCGTCTCCTCAAACTGGCCATCGCACTCGCCCGGGAGGCGGAGGGTGCGACTCACTCGGCGGTCCGCAAGGCGCGGCGGGCTGGCGTGTCCCGGGAAGAAATGGAACAGGTGGTGGCCGTGGCGGCCAGCACCATTGGTTTCCCGGCCGCCGTCAAGGCCCTTCAGTGGGTGACCGAGGTCGGGGACTGACCCGCTGGAGCATGGTGACTGGGGGATGTTGACCGTTGCGGTCGGCGCGGGTCTGTTCGCGGCCGGGCGGAGTCGATCACGGCTTGTTGAGGAAGCGCAGGATCTCACCCATGAGTTCCTCGCCCTGTTCGGTCTCGAAGACATACTGCGCACGGGCGGAACCATCCAGAATGATCAGTTCTTTCGGTTCGGGAGCCCGTTCGTACTGGCCCCGGGGCGGCTGCGAGGGTCACAACGGCCAGAAACATGCCGGCGAGACCCGGCATCTTCAATCTCCGAGGGTTCAAGATGCACTCTCTGGCGCAGCGGTGCTACGCAGCGGCACGGCGTTGGCCCATGCGCATCTCGGCATGGCGGAGTTCTTTGCGGAAGCCGCCACCGGTGCCCCGGCTCGATTTCAGCAGGCCGGCCCGGACCAGCGACGGGAGAATCTTGGCAACAAAGTCCAGGGGGATCTTTTGCATACGGGCGATATCCCGGCGCATGGCCGGCCGCCCATCGGGCAGGGAGGCGATATGAATCATGGCCCGGATGGCGTAGTCGGAACCTCGAGTGAGCTTGAGTCCCATGAGTTGAAAAGGATCATAGCGCCTCCGAGGGGCGGCAATGTTCCTCTGATTCAGAACTCGACCGGTTCGAGGCCGGGCAGGTAAAGGCTGTTGAAGAGAAGCTTGAACGTTCTCGTGGTCTGGGCGCGGTGCTGGACGCGGAAGCCCAGGAGGACCACGCGCCCGGCGCCGGCTCTCAGGTCCACCACTGCGGCCCGCCGGGCCAGCAGTTTGGCCCCGGACAGGTATCCGCTGATCAGGATGTCTCGCCGGTCATCGGGGTAGGCAGCCACCACGCGGCGCGCGAAGCGGGCATCGGGCGGATAGGTGCGAAACGCCGGCGAGGAGGCGAAATAAGCGGCCTCCTGCGGCTGCAGTCCCCAGGCCAGAAGATGATCGGTATTGACTTCGATGCGCAGCATGGCACCCGGGCAGCGGAAGTGGGCGTCATCGACATCCTCGAGGACATTGGTGACGGGCAGCTCCAGGAGTTCGATGAGGTAGTCGGCCGATGAATCCAGGGCGACCACCGTGCCGCCTTTCTCCAGGATCCAGTTGCGCAATTTCTCACCGCCTTCATCTCCCAGGCCGCCGGCATAGTCGGGTGGCAGCGGTGCAGTGCGGCGGCGGCGCGCAGGATCTGAAGGGCGGCCATCCCGCAGAATATCCTTCTCGATGTCCGGCAGGAGAATCAGGTCCACCTGATCGGCATACGATCCATCGCGCATGTCGGCGTTGCTCAGGTTGCGATAGGGGAACCCGTATTCCTCCAGAAGCCAGCGGGTCCAGCCCTCGTCCATGCTGGCCACCCATGGCTTGTAGAGGCCTATGGAGACCGGCTTGAGCCGCAGAGCCGCCCCGCCGGGGGCAGTGTCCAGGGAGCGTGCGGGGACATGCAGTTCATCGACCAGAGCCTGTAACCGGCCGGCGGCGGGGCCGGCGGACGGCACATAGACATCTCCCGGAGCACCGTTTTCTTGCCTGTCGCGCAACCAGTAGACCGGATGCCCGGCTGCTAGAAGCCGGTTCATGAACGGGTAAATGGAATCGGCGGCATGGGAGATCCTGAGTCCGGCGGCACCGGTGTGCAGTTGGGCGCCGGGCCAGTCCGGTTCATCGAGGGATGTCGTCGCCACGGTCACCGGGGCGCCGGCGGGGTCGACCTTGACGCCCATGGAGAGAGGCAGCGACCAGGAGGTCACGTCATAAGGAGGAAGAATGGCACTGTCACGGCCGGCCCGGACTTCCGGATAGCGCTGGGGTTGCAGCATGGTGAGGAGGAAGGCGCGGTACGGCTGAGCCGCCGGAATGATGGTGGTGCCGGCGGGGTAGGACCGGTTTTCCACGGTGAAGTCCTTGCGCGCCCGCTGAATCTCGATGCCATGGCGCAGCAACAATTCCACCAGGCGTGCGCTTGCCACCGGGTCGTGCTGGTCGGGGGGGATGAGGAAGGCGAACGGCGCCTCCTGGAGGCCCTTCTGCACCTGGCGGCGCCCCAGTTCATAGAAGTTTGTCAGCAGGCTCTCATGAAATCGGGAGCAACCTTCCAGCAAAGCCATGGTGGCGGTGAGTTCGTAGTCCACGATGTCCCGCAGGCGCCACCAGCCGCCACTCCATGGCGAGGGATAATTGGAACGCCGGCCGTAGTCGGGAAATCCCTTGCGGTTTCCCTCCAGTTCACCCTTCTCGATGTAGACCGGAGAGGCGATGCGGACGCTGGCGACTTCGCTGAGCAGGCCGGTGACATTTTTCCACCAGGCGGTGTTGCGCGTGCCCCCTGGCCAGTAGCTGTCGAAGATCATGTCGTGTCCCACGCCGGTGCGGCCGTCTTCTTCCAGGCGCATGGACATGATGGTGCCCAGCAGATCCGCCTGGCGAAAGATCAGGGAGTCGATCTCCGGGGCCAGGGGGTTGGTCTGGGGGGGCACGAACATGCGTGGTCCGGTCCGGCCCATCTGGTGTTCATCCAGAAAGACCTGTGGAAACCACCGGTGGTAGAGAACCTGGTTGACCACCCGGGTCTCGGCCTGGGTGAGCATGTAGAAGTCCCGATTGTTGTCGTGACCGACGTAAGGGTGGTAGAGCCAGGGCAGGGGGCCGCCTTCGTACTCAGTGCCGCGGTAACGCTCATACCACCGGAGCACAATCTCCTGGCCATCGGGATTGATGGAGGGCATGATCAGAAGAATCACATCGTCGAGCCAGCCCTCGATCTTCGCGTCATCGGTGGTGGCCAGGTTGTGGACCAGTTCCATGAACATCTGGGTCGAACCGACCTCGGTCGCGTGAATGGTGCCGGTGATCAACACCAGCACTTTTCCCTGGCGGACCAGAGCGGCGGCCTTTTCCGGGTCGAGATCGGCCGGATGGGCCAGACGGCGGGCGATCTCCCGGTAACGGTCCAGATGGCGAATGTTGTCGGCTGACGAGACAGCCACCACCACCATTTCCCGGCCCTGGCTGGACAGGCCGGCCGTCTCCACGCTGACCCGGGGCGAGGTGGCTGCAACTTGGCGCAGGTAGGCGACCACGGTGTCATAGGGTGCCAGGTGGCCATCGCTGCCCACCGCGAACCCCAGGACCTCAGCAGGCGCGGGAGGCACAGCCTTCCCGGCGGCCGGCACTGGGGAAGGAAAAAGTGCCAGCAGCATGATCAGGGCAGGAAGAGGACTGAGCAGCCGCATCGGTGCAGGCACTCTAGCCCGGTGTGCGGGGTCTGTCCAAGAGCGGGGCCGGGGACAGGCCGGGGTCTATACTGTCCTGGCCGGGAGTGCCCATGGGCCAATGGGCCCCGCTGCTGGCCCCGGCCTCTGATTTGCATTACGTTCATTTGACTGCCATGCGTCTCCCTGCCAGGTTCCTGCTGCTGGCCCTGCTTCCCATGGGGCCGGCCATCTTCGCTGCGGCTCCTGCGGGGCCGCCGGTGAACGGCATGGGAGTTGTCCTTCCTGCCGACTGGCTGACCACCCCGCTGCAGGCGGACGAAGTGCCGCCCCTGCCCTGGTCCGGCCGCCCGGCCGGCGTGCCTCTTTACGTCCGTGTGACCATCACCAGCGCGGCTCTGGATCAGCCGGACGTCAGTGCCCGTCGGCTGGGGACTCTCCGGGATCAGGATCTGGTACCGGTGCTGCTGCTGGACTCACCCGGCGCCGGCCGGCCCATGAGCACAGCCCTGGGCTTTGATCTCGACGGGTGGTTGACCCGGGTGGATCGCCTCCTCCAGGTCATGGACCATGAACCGGTCCTGGTGCAGGTCATGGAGCGTCCCCTGCAGCACATGACGGCACCCCTCTATGCCTTTGTGCTGAAGCGCATGGCGGTGATGGTGCGCGCCGTGGCCCCTGGCTCACACATTGCCAGCGGCACTCTTGCGGATGTCAGCGAGGCGCGGGAACTGGCCGTGTGGGGGGTGGAACCGTACCTGGATGCTGTGGTCATGGACAGGGCGGCTGCAGGTGCCATGGATCTGGCAGGGGTTCGCATGGCCCTGCCGGCGACGGAGATATGGCTGTCCGGTGCCGGTGCCGGCGGAGGCTCCTATCTGCGGGAGGCGGGCCTGGCGTTCAGCCGCGCGGTTTCCCTGGTCTTTGCCGCGCCTGACAGCGGACTGTCACCGGAGATGCTGGCTGCCTGGCAGCGGTTGCTGGGGCCGGAAACCATCGTGGTCCCGCCGGCATTCCGTCGGGTGGAGGTTCGTGCCGGGGAGCAGGTCCTGCCGCCTGAAGATTTTCTCGAACTGGAAGAGCCCGATGGCAGGCGCTATCTGGTGGCTTTCGCGGCCCCCGCCGGCCTGCCTCTGGAGATGACCATCCATGGACCACGGGTCAGCGTGGCGTGGATTCTGGATCCCGTCACCGGTACGGAAACCATGGGCGCCGCCGCCGACTGGCTCGTGGCCGGCGGTGACCCGAGCAGCCACGCGGTGAGCCAGGTGACCCTCCATGTGCCGGGGTTGCCTTTGGTCGTGCGCCTGGGGCGGGTGGGTGGTGCGGCGCCGCGGCTGGCCGAGTTGGAGAAAGTCGTGGCGGGCCGGAGCCTGACGGTGGAGGAGATCCTGGCTCGCCACCGGGAGGTCCAGGCAGGCCAGGATCGGCGCCTGCATACCACTGAAGCCGACGTGCGTATCGATTTCCATTTCAGTGTCGCCAATCTCAGCCAGAGGTTCGATGTCGCCACTCTCAACCGCTATTTCCATGACAGCACCCGCACGGTGTACGAGGAGCGCGCCCTCTATCTCAACGGCGCCCTGTGGCGCGGCAAGCGCCCTCCGGACCTGCCGTTTGTCCTTCCCGAGCGTGTGACCGAGGTGCCACTGGACCTGAATCTCGACCTCCGTTACGTCTACGAGCTGGAGAAGACCGCAGATCTGGACGGCCGGCAGGTCTACGTGGTCTCCTTCGCCCCGGTAGAAGGCAGTGAGGCCCCCTATCGCGGGCGCGTCTGGATCGACACCCAATCGTTTGTCAAGCGCCGTCAGGAGGTGGTGGAACTGCACCCCAAGCTCCCGGTCATCAGCAATCGCCTCCTGCAGGAGTTCACGCCGGTGACCCAGGGCGGGCGAACCTGGTGGCTGGTGACGCGCCTGACCGGGCAGATGATCTTCACGGCTCTCGGGCGCAACGTGGTCCTGGAACGAGAGCTGATCTACAGCGACTACCAGATCAACCTGCCTGCCTTCGAGGATCGCCTGGATGAGTCGTACGCCTCCGACCGGCCCCTGTTGGAAGAAACGGAGGACGGATTCCAGCGCCTGGGGGTGGTCGCCGATGGCCGGGGCGGTTTCACGCGGCAGGTCTCGGATCAGGGTCGCACCGGTGTCAGTCGCCTCGTGGTGGGGGTCTGGTCCATCGGGGACGATCTCGGCCTGAAGGTGCCGTTTGCGGGTGTGAACTATTTCAACTTCGACTGGCGGGGAACGGGCAACCAGGTGGATGTGATCTGGGCCGGCCCTTTTCTCAATGTGTTCTGGTCGGATCCCAGCTTTGGCGGGGGCAAGGCCATCCTGGCACTGCAAGGGCGCATCAACCCGCTTTATTCAGGCAACGAGCGGCTGGATGCAGGCGATGACATCGACGGCGAGATCAAGGCGGAGCGCCTCGAAGAGAGTTCCCAGCGCTTCCAGATCATTCTGGGCCGTCCGCTGGGCGTCCATCACAAGTTCGAGTTTCAGCTGGATCTGGATCACCTCCGCTTCCGCAGCGAGGATGAGACGGCGGCGGACTTCGTCGTGCCCTCGGACACCTGGCAGGAACTCCTCACCGGGCGCTGGATCTATGCCCGTGCCGGCTGGCGGCTGGAGGGCTCGCTCCAGGGCGGTTCCCGCAACGACTGGACCTTCTGGGGCGACCCCGACGGGTCGGATTTCAGTGATGGCGATGAGCAGTTCGCGCGCTCGGCGATGGAATTCAGCAAGGCGTTCTATTCCGCCGGCCGCAACAAGTTCGGCTTCGGCCTGGCCATGTATCACGGCAACGGTCTGGACCGGTTCTCCAAGTTCGAACTGGGGCGCTCCGGTGTGGCGCGTGTGCCGGGTTACAGCCGCGACGGCATCCGTTTCCGCACCGGCGGAGTGCTGGGACTCAGCGGGGCTTTCGCCCTGGGCAGCAAGGCTCGGATGGACCTGAGCCTCACCCACGCCCGTTTCCGCGATGAGGAGGACCTGGGCCCCCATGTGGAGCATGCCACCGGGGCTAGCGTGGCACTCAACTTCTCCGGGCCGTTCAACGCGTTCATGCGGGCGCGCGTGGGCTTCGCCCTGAGCAGTTCCGTCGACGATGCCGACGGCGGCGGCTCGCTGCGGGTGACCTACTTCCGCACCTTCCGGCGCTGGTTCTGGCAACGCGCCTCTGAGAAGAAACACAAAAACGGCCCCGGGTCCTGAAGGGACACCGGGGCCGCATCTTGAAAAAGGTGCAGGCTGGGACTCAGTACATCCCGCCCATGCCACCCATACCGCCCATGTCGCCGCCCGGCATGCCGCCGCCGGCCTTGGCCTTCTCGTCCTCAGGGACCTCAGAGATGAGGGCCTCGGTGGTGAGCATGAGCCCGGCGACGGAGGAGGCGTTGTTCAGCGCCACCAGGGTCACCTTGGTGGGATCGATGATTCCGGCCTTGATCATCTCGACCCACTTCTCGGAATTTGCGTCGAAGCCCTCGTTGCCCTTCTGGGTCATGGCCTTATGGACGATGACGGAGCCTTCCAGGCCGGCATTAAGCGCGATCTGACGCAGAGGCTCTTCCAGGGCCCGGCGCACGATCCTGATACCGGTCTGCACGTCCTCGTTGTCTTCCTTCATCCGGGCCAGGGCCGGGATGGCGCGGATGTAGGCGATGCCTCCACCGGCGACAATACCCTCTTCCACGGCCGCCTTGGTGGCGTGCATGGCATCCTCCACCCGGGCTTTCTTTTCCTTCATCTCGCTCTCGGTGGCAGCGCCGACCTTGATGACTGCCACGCCGCCCACAAGCTTGGCCAGGCGCTCCTGCAGCTTCTCGCGGTCGTAGTCCGACGAGGTCTCTTCCACCTGGTTGCGGATCTGGCGGACGCGGCCTTCGATGTCCCTGGTCTTCCCGCCACCCTCGACGATGGTGGTGTTCTCCTTGTCGATGGTGATCTTCTTGGCGCGACCCAGGTCGGCAAGCTTGACGTTCTCGAGCTTGATGCCCAGATCCTCGGTGATGCACTTGCCACCGGTGAGAACGGCGATGTCCTCCAGCATGGACTTGCGGCGGTCGCCGAAGCCGGGAGCCTTCACCGCGGCGGCGTGCAGGGTGCCGCGGAGTTTGTTGACCACCAGAGTGGCCAGGGCCTCGCCTTCAACATCCTCGGCGATGATCATGAGGGGCTTGCCCTGCTTGGCAATCTGCTCCAGCAGGGGCAGGAAATCCTTCATGTTGGAGATTTTCTTCTCGTGAATGAGGATGTAGGGATTCTCCAGCACGGTCTCCATGCGCTCGGAGTCGGTGACGAAGTAAGGCGAGAGGTAGCCGCGGTCAAACTGCATGCCCTCGACCACTTCCAGCTCGGTCTCCATGGACTTGGCTTCTTCCACGGTGATGACGCCATCCTTGCCCACCTGGTCCATGGCGGCCGCGATGATCTTGCCGATCTCCTTGTCGCTGTTGGCCGAGATGCATCCCACCTGCTCGATGGCCTTGCCGCTCACCGAGATGGAGTTCTTGCGGATGACCTCGGAGGCCTTGGCGACGCCCTTGGCGATCCCTTTCTTGACGTCCATGGGGTTGGCGCCGGCCGTGATCGACTTGAGGCCTTCCCGTAGGATGGCCTGGGCCAGGACGGTCGCGGTGGTGGTACCGTCACCGGCCACGTCGGATGTCTTGGATGCCACTTCGCGGAGAATCTGGGCGCCCATGTTCTCGCGGGGCTCTTCCAGCTCGATCTCCTTGGCCACGGTCACGCCGTCCTTGGTGGACAGGGGCGAGCCGAATTTCTTCTCGATGACAACATTGCGGCCCTTGGGCCCCAGGGTCACCTTGACGGCATTGGCCAGCTTGTTCACACCCCGCATGATTGACTGTCGGCAATCCTCGGAGTAAGTAATGTCTTTTGCAGGCATATTGGGTAATCCTCCTGATGTTTTGGTTGGGTGCGGGAATACTGCCTTGGCTACTGGATGATGCCGAGAATTTCGTCCTCGCGGACGATGACATGCTCAACATCTCCGATTTTGATCTCGTTGCCGGCGTACTTGCCGATCAGGACGCGGTCGCCCTTCTTGACTTCCATGGCGATGTGCTTGCCGTTGTCATCCACCTTGCCGGAGCCGACAGCGATGACCTTGCCCGCGAGGGGCTTTTCCTTGGCAGTATCGGGAATGATGATGCCACCCTTGCGGGTTTCACCAGTCTCTTCCCGCTTGACCAGGACGCGATCGTAAAGCGGTTTTACCTTCATCGTGAACCTCCTAAGTTGTTCTGGTTAATGGGTTTGTAGGGGTCGGAAACCCGTTAGCACTCACCTTTAACGAGTGCTAGCATAACATTGGGTTCTGAACCTGTCAACTTTTTCTGTCGCGGAATTCTACTTTTTTTCCCGCCCGGGGGCGGGCCTCTCGGAAGGAACGGAATGCGCGGTGACCTTGCCGCGGTTTTCATAGTTGGCGGTGTCGCGCCTGTTGTCGCCGCCGGCGCGAGACGTATATTCCTGTGCAGAGGAGCATTCCATTGGCCGAGAATGAAGTCAGCCGAGTCGAGTCGGTTTCACGGGAGGATCTGGAATCCCGGCTGCGGGAGATTGCCCGGCGCCATCATCCCGAGGAGATCCTGGATCGCCTGGAACTGACCCACCTGGTGCAGGTTCTGACCAATGATGCTCTCCTGGTGGGTGACCTCTACACCCGCACCGCTCTGGGGCAGATCCTGGATCGGGAGCTTCCATCGCTGCCGGTGGCGTTGCGTGCCCTGGCCCAACGGGCCGATCGCAAGGGTCCGGAGGACACCAGCCTCCTGATGGAAGTTCGCCGTCTGCCCGAAGACCTCAAGGCCGTGGGCGATAAATGCCTGCTGGACGTGGGACTGGTCGGCCAGCGCGAGTTTCGGGGCATTTCCCTCATCGACCTTGGACGGCGCTCCTACGAAGTCGCTTCCCGCATCATGGAACGCCTGGCCGCCGACCCCACCCTCAGCCGGTTCTTCAAGGAAAACCAGCTTGCGGCGCTGCCCATCGAGGAGGAAGTCCTGTTCCTGCAGCAGTGTTCGCGGCGTTTTGCCCTTTATGCCGATCTTCTCCACTGGCTGCGTGCCGATAACCCGGAAAGCCGTGAGGAGAGGGCTCTGGCTGGAACTCAGCCGGCGACGCTCTCGCCCGGTCCCGGGGCGGGGGCCATTGCGGCCATCACCGCTGTCCCCATGATCGAAGAAGCCGTGGTCGAGGGGGAGGATGGCAGTCCTGATCCCTCTCCTTCCGCGAGGCCCCAGCCGGCCGGTGATCGGGTGCAGCTTCCCCGGGAGGAATTGCTGGCGGCCTACGAGCGCATCCTGCTCTTCTCGGCCCTGGATATACCGGCCCTGGGTGAGCGGCTGGGCGAGACCGTGGTGGGCCAGAGCGGTGCCATCCAGGCGCTCTGCGATGAGTTCACCCTCTATGCCACCGGGACCCACAACTTGAACAGGCCCCCGTCCTATCTCTTCGTGGGGCCCACCGGGGTGGGCAAGAACTACCTGGTGGAGACGCTCCTGGAAATCCTGGAGCAGGGCTGGGGCCTGGAGATTCCCCTGCTCATCCTGGAGGGACCCAATTACACCTACCCGGCAGACATCAACGAGTTGCGCGGGGCCACCCGGGGTTTCATCCGCAGCGACGAGGACGGGGTGCTGACCGAGTTCCACAAGAAGTCTGCGACCTCGCCCCTGTCCGTCATCCTCATCGACGAGGTGGAGAAAGCCCACCCTCAGCTCAGGCGCTTCTTCCTCTCCATCATGGATCGAGGCACAGTGACCGATAACCGGGGCAAGGTGCTCAGCTTTGCCAATTCCATGCTGGTGTTCACCTCCAATATCGGTTATTCGGATCTGAGGCGTCAGGCAGCACCCATCGGCTATGGAGATCAGGCATCCAAGGACCGACGGGACGCCCAGGACGTGCGCCGGTCCCTGCGCCGTGCCCTGTCCCCTGAGTTCATCAACCGGTTGCGCCCCATCCATTTCGATCACCTGGGGCCTGAATCTCTCGAACGGATATTCGACCTCGAACTGGAACGGATTGCCCGCCGCTTCCGGGATATCCACGACCTGGAGGTCGAGGTGACTCCTGCGGCGCGGACCGAACTCCTGCGCCGGGGCACCAGCCATGACCATGGCGCCAGGCATCTGCGGGCGCGGATGGAAACGCTCATCAACGTGGAGATCAGCCGCCGGATCAAATCCGATGAGCGGCGCCGGGGCTCTGGGCATAATCGCACCCTGAAGTACCTGCGCGCGCTGAAGACAGGGGAGCGGCCGTTTGATCTGGATGAAGTCCGCGCCCGGGTCATGAAGGTCGCGCGGGCACGGGTCTCGTACCATCGCTTCCGGGTGGACCTGAAGGACGACAACTTCGTGTACGAGGGCGTCAAGGAGCCGTCGTGAGCCTGCTTGCCACGACCCAGGGTCTGCTTGAACGAACCTACGCCACTGTGTCGGGAGTAGGTGACCTGGGGCGGTTTGTCATCGGGGATATGGGTTATCGCCGTCTCCTGCGCGACCACGATCCCATCCAGGTGGTGAATACCGGCGTCCAGGCGCATGTCTCCCATGCCGGCACGGGCGACACTCCACGTGTCCTGGTCCGGCAGTGGCACCAGGGCGCGGCCCTGTCCATTTATTTCCCCGATGCCCTCATTGCCCGCCTCGAATCACGTCCGCCCACGGCCGTTCTTGATGATGGCAACGTGGACGACTTCGCCGATTTCGTGGAGGAGATTGACCACTTCCTGGTGCTCTACGACGGCATCTGCCGGGGTCGTGAAATGCACCTGCTGGCCCTGGAAACCCGTGCCAACATCAGCAAGGCCCTGGTGGTCTCCCATTTCCTGGGGAGGTTGTCCGGGCGCCGCCGGCTGGGTCCCGATCAGCGTCAGTGGGTGCGCTACCACCTCTTCAGCAAGAAGCGGTTCAACGACCCCGACCCCGTGGTGCGTCGCCGCTACAGAGATGCCCGGCGCTTCGCCCTGCGCCTTCTGGAGCGTCTGGAGGGGCTGTCCGCACGCCAGCGCATCCGGGAGTTGCGGCGCTGGAACAGTCTGCCCGCGCAGGAAAAGATGCGGGAACTGGCCGCGAACTGACGCCCGGCGAGGGTTCTCTCCCGGCTTCCCTCAGCGGGGGAGAGCTGCAGCGGCGCCACCGGCCGGGTGATCCGCCAGCATGGCCAGCTCGCGAGCCTGGGGAAACAGGGTCAGGGCTTTTTGCACCTGGGCGTCATACTCGTTGCGGACGCGGTTGCTCCAGACCAGCCCGTAACGGGCCGAGAGGACTTCCGAGCGCACGAACATACTGATGTTGCGCCGGTCCACCTGAAGCTCCGACTCCTCGAAGGGAATCTCTTCATCCAGGAGGAGCTGGCGGAATTCCTCGAGCACCTGGTCGGTCATCTGGAAATCTTCGGGGACCTCGGGGTGTCGTGAAAGGTAGGCCACCGCGAAGCGGAAGAAGGCCGAGGTACGGTACATGCGGGTGATGAAGGTGGACGGCTCCTCCAGCTTGACTTCGGTATCCGGGGCGATACCCCCACCGCCATAGACGGTGCGGCCACCATCCGTGAAGCGGCGTGTGCTCTGGTCGAATGAAGGTTCGTAATTCTCGTCGGTCCGGTAGGCGACGTAATCTTCCAGGTCGTCATAATCGCGCTGGATCAGACGCCCTGAAGGGGTGTAGTACTTGGCCGTGGTGAGGGCCAGGGCGTTGCTGTGGGAGAGGGGGTACACGGATTGGACCAGTCCCTTGCCCCAGGTGGTCTCACCGACGATGAGGCCCCTGTCGTGATCCTGGATGGCGCCGGCGACGATCTCGGAGGCAGAGGCCGAACCGCGGTTCACCAGCACCACCAAGGGCAGGTCCGGGTAGGAGGCATCTTCGTTGGCGTAATAGTCCTTGTTGGACCCCTTGATGCGTCCCCTTGTATAGACCAGTTTCTTGCCACGCTCCAGGAAGGTGCCCGAGACGCTCACGGCCTGATCCAGAAGGCCGCCGGGATTGCCTCGCAGATCCAGGATCAGCCGCTTCATTCCCTGGCGATCCAGTTTTTCCAGAGCGGCGTGCAGTTCCTTGCTGGTGGTCTGGGTGAAGTTGCGAATCTTGATATAGCCGGTATCCGGTTCAATCATGTAAGGACTGACCACACTGTCGGTGGGGATGGTGTCCCGGGTCACCTCGAACTCGAGTTGCTCTGTAAAACCGGGCCGGGTCACGGTGATATTGACCGAGGTGCCCTTGGGGCCACGCAGGAGATCGACGGCTTCCGATGAAGTCATGCCATCGGTCGTGGTGCCGTTGATGCGTGCGATGATGTCGCCGGCGCGAATGCCCAGCCGCGCGGCCGGAGTCCCGTCGATGGGACTGATCACGGTCAGAGGCCGGTCACGCCCCAGTTTTTGAATGACGATTCCGAGACCGGTGAATGAGCCGCGCTGTTCTTCCCGCATGGAGCGGAACGCCTTGAGGTTGAGATAATGGGAGTGGGGGTCAAGGGTGCGCAGCATGCCGTTGATAGCCCCCTCCACCAGTTGATCCGGTTTGGTCTCTTCATAGTAATTGTCCTGGACCACCTGCAGGATGGTGGCGAATGAGCGGACAAACGTCTCATTTTCCCATGTATCGGCTTGAACCCGGCTGGACAGAGCCACACCGGCCAGCGAGCCGGCAACCAGAAGAACGGCTGCCACGGAAGGAAGAGATTTGAGCCGCATGCACCCTCCATACCGATGGACAAGAGATGAAACAATCGATTTCGTCTCAAATATACCGTGGGTCCTCACGCGAGTAAAGGTCGAATCCTCTACCATTACAGTAATTTACATGGGCAGGGCGTTCCTTGACCTCGCTGCCGGGGCTGGCCTACCCTAACCTCAGGGTTCTCGGCATCCCCATGGAGGAAAGCTTGTTCGGCCCCATCGGCGGCCCGGAAATGGTCGTCATCCTCATTGTCGCCCTTCTGATCTTCGGTCCGCGCCGGTTGCCGGATCTTGCCCGCAGCCTGGGCAAGGGACTCTCCGAGTTGCGGCGGACTTCCATGGATCTGCGTCGCACTCTGGAGCGGGAGATCCACCAGGAGGAGAGGGACAGGAAGCCGCCCGTCCTGCCCTCGGCAGAGTCGGTGGCCTCCCGGCCCGACGGCAGCGTGCCCCGTGAGGACCGGGCCGCCCCCCCGGAGCAGCCCGATCCGCCCGCCTCCGCTCCCGGCGACCAGGAGGGAGCGGCAGAGGACGAAGACTCCCCGCGCGAAGACCACTAGCCCCCAGCCCTTCAGGAGAGACTTCCCGGCTCATGGCCGCCTCCCGTCCCGATCCCAACAAAATGAACTTCCTGGAGCATCTTGATGAGCTCCGGAGACGCCTGTTCATCATGGTGGTGTCTGTGGCCGTTGGCTTTGGCGGCGGCTGGCTGGTGCATAACGAGGTTCTGCGCATCCTCATGGCCCCGGTGCAGGCCAATCTTCCGGAAGGTCTGAAACCTGTCTTCACCACCCTGACCGAACCGTTCATGCTGGCCATGAAGGTGTCGTTCTTCGTGGGCCTCATCGCGGTCCTGCCGGTCCTGGTCCTGCAAATCTGGTTGTTCATCTCGCCGGGATTGTTCCCCAACGAGCGGCGCTACGCCGTGCCGTTCATTTTTTTCGGGTCGGGGTTTTTCTTCCTCGGCTGCTGGTTCGGATACGCGGTGGTCTTTCCCTATGCCGCTCGCTTCCTCATCGGCTTCGCCGGCGACCAGTTCGCTCCCATGCTGACCATCTCACGCATCTTCGGGTTCGAGATGCGCCTGATTCTCTCCATGGGCGCGGTCTTCCAGATGCCGGTCTTCATCTTCCTTCTGGCACGCCTCGGTCTCGTGTCCGCCGGCTTCCTCTGGCGCAACATCAAGTACGCCGTTCTCATCATCTGCATCCTGGCGGCGATTCTCACCCCGACACCCGATGCCGTCACCATGGCGCTTGTGGCCGGTCCCATGCTGGGGCTGTACGTGCTGGGGATTCTGGTGGCACTGGTCTTTGGACGCCGCTCCAAGCCGACCGAGGATGCGGAGAACTCCGATGATGATGAGGGGGAGGAGGATGGTTCCTCATGACCCATAGCCGGCCCGGATCCGGGCGGCAGCCGGGAGATCTCCCGGTGAGCGCCATCCTGACCACAAAAAATGAAGAAGAGAATGTCGTTCCCTGCCTGGCCACGGTGCAGTGGGCGGCGGAAGTGATCGTGGTGGACTCGGGCAGTACCGATGCCACCCTCATGCGGGCGGCGCCCCTGGCTGACAGGGTTCTGCAGCATGAATACGTTTCTGCCGCCCGCCAGAAGAACTGGATCATTCCTCAGGCCCGTTACCCGTGGGTCCTCATCATCGATGCCGATGAGCGGGTCACGCCCGAGCTCGAGGCCGATATCCGGAGGGTCATGACCGAAGGCCCTGAGCATCGCGGCTACTGGATCTACCGGCGCAACACTTTCTTCGGGCGGGAAATCCGTCATGGGGGCTGGCAGAGGGACCGGGTGATCCGGCTCTTTGCCCGGGATCACGGCCGATATCCGGATCTCAGGGTGCATGCCGAGTTGGAAGTGGACGGCAGCGTGGGCGTCCTGAAGGGCCGCTTTCTGCATCACACCATCCGGTCTCTGCTGGGCTACTGGGCGAAGATGGAGCGCTACTCCGCATGGTGGGCGGAGGGAAAAGCCGCGGCCGGGCAGAGGGCTTCCACCTGGACCGTTTTCTTTCACACCTTCAGCCGGTTCGGCAAGATGTACATCATCCGGGGCGGTTTTCTGGACGGCCGTCATGGCCTCCTGGTGGCGATCCTGGCCAGCTTCTCGGTGTTCCAGAAGTACGCCAACCTCTGGGAACTGAGCCGCTCCAAAGTGGACCCTGAGTGACATGTCGCCCGGTGACGCCCTGCGAGTTCTGCATCTGGATGACGGCCGCGGCTGGCGAGGTGGCCAGCAGCAGGTGTCCTTCCTGCTCCGCGAGCAGGCCCGCGCCGGCCACCTGCCAGTGCTGGTCTGCCCCCCCGGGCAACCGCTGGGGCGCTGGGCCCGGGAGTCCGGGATCGAGGTCCATGAGGGTCCGCTGGCCGGTGGGTTGAGTCCGGGTGCCATCATCGCGGTGCGGCGAGCTGTGGCCAGGATACGGCCGCACATCGTGCACGCCCACACTTCCGGTGCCCATTCCCTGGCCCTGCTGGCAGTTCGGGGGAGGGGGCGGCCTCTGCGCGTGGTGACCCGCCGCCTGGCCCGTGTACCCGGAAGGTCGCCTGTGGCACGCTGGAAATACGGTGAGGCCGTGGATCTCTTCATCGCCGTCTCACGGGCCGTGCGCCGCGACCTGGTGGCCGGAGGGGTGCGACCTCAGAGGATCGTGGTGGCGTTCTCGGCCATCGATCCTGCACGGTTCACGGATCCGCCATCCCGCCAGATCGCGCTGGCCGCCCTGGGGCTGCCGCCTGAAGCGCGTGTGATCGGCACTCTGGGCAGCCTGGTCCGACAGAAGAGCCAATGCGATCTGGTGTCGGCCTTCGGCCTGCTGGCGCCGGGGCACCCGCGCCTGCACCTGGTGATCCTGGGTGAGGGCCCCCTGCGCGCGGATCTGGAAGCGCAGGTGATCCGGCTGGGTCTCAGGGGCCGGGTCCACCTGCCCGGATTCCGGGACGATGCTGGTGATCTGCTGCCCCACTGGGATCTGGCCGCTCTGCCCTCGCTGTACGAGGGGATGCCCAACGCCGTGCTGGATGCCCTGGCTGCCGGCGTGCCGGTGGTGGCCACGCCGGCCGGTGGCGCGGCCGAGGTCCTCATGCCCCGGGCCGGCCGCATGGTCCCGTTCCACGCGCCGGCGCGCCTTGCAGGCGCCATGGACTGGATTCTGGAACATCCCGGGGCTGGTCGGGAGATGGCCCGGGAGGGGAGGCGGAGGGTGCTGGCGAGGCATGTTCCTGAAGTCATGGCCGCCTCGGTGGAAGAGGGATACCGGCGGGCGCTGGCCCGGCGTCTGCGGGGTGGCGGCCGCCATGGTGCAAGCGTGCAGGTCGGCCGGGTGCGCGTATGGGGGCGGGACAGCGCCGTGCGCGCCGATCTGGTGCGGCGGGCCGCCGGCCATGAGGGCCTACCGGCGGCGGGCCTGTCTCCCGGCGGCCACGGAAGCGGCGGCCGGGCGCCGGTCTTGCGCACCTCTCTGGGCGGGTGCCGTGTGGTGCTCAAGATGCACCGCCGAGGCGGGCTGCCTGGAACGTTGAGCCGCTTTCTGCCCGGCGACGCCGCCGGTCTCTTTGCCGGCCCCGGCAAGGCGCGTCGCGCGGAGGAGGTTGCCACAGGATTCCGGGCCCGGGGCGGTGTGGCGCCCGAACCGGTGGGCTGGCTGGCGGTTCGCCGCGGCCTCATGTGCCGGGTCTATGCCGCCGCTGTGGAGCTGGTCGACGCCGGCACCCTGGACCAGGTGCTGGCGGAAAGTTCCGTGCGCCGACGAGCGCAGTTGCTGTGCGCCCTGGGGAAGGCGCTGGCGCGTTGGCACCACGCCGGCCTGGTGCATCGTGATCTCAACGCCGGGAATCTGCTGCTGGTCGCTCCGGGGGGACGCACGCCCCGGGCCGAGGACTTTGCCGTGATCGATCTGGAGAGCGCGCGCCTTCGCCGGCGCCTGTCCCGGCGGGCGAGGGCGGCGGCCCTGGCCCGCCTGGAGCGCTCCCTCCTCAAGGTGATGGGGAAGGCGGCCCCTGGATGGCGGGAAGGGCTGCGGGTGCTGGGCGCCTACGGGATGGAGTGGGCTCTGCTGGAGGCAAGGCCGCCCCATGAAGCCGCATCTCTTGTGCGAGGACTGCTGAAGCCGCTGGCCCGCCATCGCCGCCTGCACAGGTGTCACGGCCTTCTGACCTCTAATCCGAAGAGGGGTTGACCCCGGCGAGAATCTCGCGCGCGGCCGCGATCACCGCCTCCGGCTTGATGGCAGCCATGAGGGATGGATCCCGTCCTCCGGCCAGACGCTGGGCTGTGGTGACTGCGACCTGGCGGTGACCCGGTCCCCAGGGGGCGTTGACCACAGGGTCGGTGGCGCCATAGAGGGCCACCACCGGCGTGCCCACCAGCCAGGCCAGGTGCATGGGGCCCGAATCGTTGCCGATGAAGAGGTCGGCGGTACGCAACAGCTCGGCCAGGAGGAGCAGGGAGGTCGCCGGGAGCAGGTGCACTCCACCTCCGGCGTGCCCTGCCACCTCCCGGGCCAGTCCCTCCTCGCCGGGCCCCCAGGCGATCTGGACCGTGGCGCCACCTGCGGCCAGGCTGGCGGCCGCGGCGGCGAACATGCGGGGTGGCCATCGCTTGTAGCCCTGCCGGTTGCTGGCACCTGGAGATATCAGGATGCGAACGCGGCCAGGCTTGGCGGCCCAGAGAGATTCGGCCAGCGCGGCTGCGCCGGCCTGCCGGGGCAGCTCCGCCGCCGCCAGGGAGGGGTCGGCTGCCAGCGGCGCCAGCAGCGACAGAGCTTTTTCGACCCGCGACTGGCGGGCCGGGACCGGTGTCACATGATGGGTGGCGGCCCCGGGGATGTATTCGCGGGCGACACCGCGGGCGAAGCCGATGCGCAGGGGGGCGCCCGAAAGGCGCATGAGGAGTGCCGACTTGTACGTTCCCTGGGCATCAAGAACCACCTGGGGTCGCCAGCGCCGGATCGTCGCCAGGGTGGTGCGCAGCCGGCTGCCCGCCCTGAGGAGGTGCCCCGATTTCAGGCTGCGGGTCAGATCCTGGCGCGGAAATTCCAGCACTTCGTCCACCAGGGGCTGGACCTCCACCACCGGTCTTTGACCCGGTTCGCAGAGCCAGCCGAGGCGGGCAGCTGGAAAACGCGCCCGCAGGGGCGGGAGCAGCGGCAGGGTCCTGATGACGTCACCCAGAGCCGAAAGGCGGATGATGAGGATGCTGGCGGGGGAGAAGCCGGAATGCGCGGGATCGGCCACGCCTGGATGCTACCAGAGGATCGAGCAGCGGGCGGCGTTGACATGTGAGGGGGGGGCAACGTAGGATTGCGCCGCTTATTCTCAGGCAATGGAGGGATGTGTGGGCATCGATCCGAAGCTCCTGGAGATCCTGGCCTGCCCGGTCTGTAAGACGCCGGTCAAGCTCGAAGAGAACGGTGAGGCTCTTTTCTGCACTCAGTGCCGTCGCCTCTATCCGATTCGCGATGATATCCCGGTCATGCTGGTGGAAGAAGCTCGTATCAAAGAAGATAAGTAACCACCCTACCCTGCGGGGAGGGCGCAGCAGATCCGGCCTTGAATCGCGGTCCGTGGTTGTCACGACGGGATCCGGTCGGTAGAATGATGGCTTCCCGGTGACAATTCCGCTCGGCAAGGACGGAGGCTGGAGCATGAAAAAGAGTGCGGTCGCAACTCTGGTCCTGGTGACCTGCCTGATGGGTGCCTCCTCGACCCACGGAGAACAGCGGGCCCACTCGTGGGAAGTCAGTCCCTTCGTGGGGGGTCTCTCCGGCTCCAGTCTTCTCGGCGACTCCTCCGAGCCCATGGGCGGTCTTCGTGTTGGCTATAACCTGAACCGCTGGTGGCAGATCGAGTTGGGCTATAGCGACTTAGCCGACATGAATGTGAGCAATGTCGTCGGGAGCGTTCTCCAGCCCGCCACCCCTGTGAGCGGGGACCCGTTCTGGATCGTCGATCCCATCGAGGGATTGGTCGATAGTGACGGGGAGTTCCTGGAACTGAACATGCTGCTCAGCACCAGGCCGGTGAAGAAACGGTTGACTTTCTACGGCACCGCCGGCCTGGGGCGGAGCCGCTTCCAGGGAAGTCTCACCCAGGAACAGATTCTTTCCGCGTTCCCCAGGGGACCCAGTCCGACCCCGGACACCTTTGATTTCAACGAGAACGGGTTGACCTCCGATCTGGTCGACGAGTTTTCCTGCGAGACCTGTGACCTGCGCTTCGATGATCCCCTGGATCCGGCCATCGACCCCGCTTGCAGCGACCCTTCACAACTGGAATGCTACGCCGTGCCCGACGCTGTACCTGCGCGCTCTTTCATTGCCAGTGGTGAGGACCTGGATGAAATTCGTTTCACCCAGTGGAACGTCGGGGCGGGGATGCGCGTGCAGATGACGGATTCCATGTCCTTGCGCGTGGACCTGCGCAACTACCTGGCGGGAGACTACACCGCGCAAGTCCTGTCAGCGGGTCTCTCGTTCCGGTTCGGCGGTGAAAGTCCCATCGATGACGACGGTGATGGCATTCCCAGCTTCCGGGACAACTGCCCGGATACCCCTGCCGGTGCCACGGTGGACGGCCATGGCTGTCCTGCCGATGGGGATGGTGACGAGATCCTGGACGGGTTGGACGACTGTCCCACCACGCCGGAAGGCTGGCCGGTGGATGACAACGGCTGTCCCACCGATGGCGATGGCGATGGTGTGCCCGATGGTCGGGATACATGTGACAACACACCCCTGGGTGCGGTGGTGGACTACGAGGGATGTCCCGTGGACTCCGATGGCGACCAGGTTCCTGATGGTCTCGACGACTGCATGGCGACACCCGAGGGCGCTCTGGTGGACGCTCAGGGCTGTGCTCTGGATGAAGACGGTGATGGCGTTCCCGATGGACTGGACACCTGCGAGGGCACACCGGCGGGCCTGCCTGTGGATGCCGATGGCTGTCCCATCGACTCGGACGGCGACGGCCTCAAGGATGATGTGGATGCCTGCCCGGCGTTTGCCGGTCCGGGGGGCGTCGATGAGGAAGGCTGCCCACGCTTCCGCATGGATAAGACAGCCCGTATCTCCATGCCCGGTGTGACCTTTGCCTTCGGCTCGTCGGTCCTTACCGACGCCGGCAAGGAAGAACTGGGAGCCCTTGTGGCGGCGCTCAACTTCTATGACGACCTGATCTTCGAAATCGAAGGTCACACCGACGATGTGGGTTCCGAGAGGGATAACTTCCTGATCTCCATGGATCGTGCCCGCTCGGTGCGGCGCTTCCTGGCGGATGCCGGCATCAACCCCGACCGCATGAGTATCCGCGGCTACGGGGAGATTCGGCCCATCGCCGATAACACCACGAAGGAAGGACGTGCCTTGAACCGTCGCATCGAGGTCTTTGTCACCGGGGTTCTGGAGGTTCCCGAGGAAGAACCCGGAGAGCAGGTCGAGGATGAGGCGGACTCCGAGGCCGGCGATGAGGTCGAGGGAGAAACGGGCGAGTAGCCCCCGGCCGGGATCAGCTTTCGCCCGTGTCTACACCCCGTAGGGAGGGGGGTCGTCACTGCTGGAGGATGAGCCGGCGGAAGGAACAGCCGGACGGGTGGCGGGTGTGCCACGTCCGCCGCGGAACGGGCCCCGGTGCACCGGCACCTCTTCAGCCGCCGGTGGTGGCGCGGGCATGGGGAGTTCATCGCGCAGAAGATCCCGTTCCCGCTGCAGACGCCGGTTGGCGATACGCAGGCGAATGCCATCTGCCAGGGAGAGGACGCCCATGAACAGGGCCCCCACGGCCAGTGCCGTCAGCACCAGGTAGATCTGCGGCATACCGCGCAGGTCGGTCCAGGGCAGGGCCACATCCACCCGCTCATCCACGTTGAGAATGGCATAGGTGCCCAGGGATGCCACCAGGACCACCATCAGGAACAGAGCCGTGATACGCATCGCTATCTCCTTGTCCTCACCCCGGAAGGGTAGCGAACAAATCGCTGTCAGGCCAGAAGCGGTGCGACCAGCTCATCCCAGCGGCCCTGGGCGTGCAGCAGGTATTCCACCAGTTCCCGCACGGCACCGGCACCACCGGGCCGGCTGCTGACCCAGATGGCCGCCCGGCGGGCTTCCTGGTGGGCATCGGCCACGGCCGCCCCCAGGCCCACGCGGCGCAGGATCGGCACATCAACAAGATCGTCACCCATGTAGGCGACCTGGTCCGCATCCATGCCGCGGCGCCGGCACCAGGCTTCAAACACCGGTAGCTTGGGGAAGGCACCCGAAAGAACATCCGGGATGTCCAGTTCTCGCGCCCGCCGTTCCACAACCGAGGAGCGGCGGCCCGTCAGGAGGGCCACCTGCCAGCCGGCTTCCCGGGCAAGCCTGAGCCCTAACCCGTCATGGCAGTGGAAGGACTTGGCCTCCTGGTCGGGTCCTTGCGGCAGGTAGAGCAGTCTGCCGTCGGTGAGGACGCCGTCCACGTCCAGGACCAGAGCGCGCACCTGGCGCGCGCGATCCAGGATCGCCTGCTCGCTGAGAGACATCAGACCATGCCCATGCGCCAGAGGTCATGGAGATGGACCACGCCCACGGGGCGCTGGTCCTTCCCGGCCACCACAAGGCTGGTGATCTTGTGGCTTTCCATGAGGCGGAGGGCTTGGGAGGCCAGGGCGTCGGGTGCGATGGTGCGCGGGCTGGCGCTCATGACACCAGCCGCCCGGAAGGCGAGAAGGTCACGGGCCGAGCCCTCGGCCAGATCGTTCGCCAGCAGCCGGCGAAGATCCCCGTCGGTGATGACACCGGCCAGGCGGCCGTCCGGCCCGGTGACCACGGCCATGCCCAGCCGGCCGGCGCTCATGATCCCGATGACCTCTCCCAGGGGTGTCTCCGGGGTCACCAGAGGGACTGCGGCGCCTTGATGCATCATGTCCCGCACCCGGCGCAGGCGCGCGCCCAGGCGTCCGCCCGGATGAAGGGCGGCGAAATCTTCGTCACGAAACCCTTTTCGCTTCAGCAGGGCCATGGCCAGGGCGTCGCCCATCACCAGAGCCGCCGTGGTGCTGGCGGTGGGCGCCAGCCCCATGGGACAGGCTTCGGCGGAGACGCCCACGTCGAGCACCACATCGGCGTACCTCGCCAGGGTGGAGTCTTTTTTGCCGGTGAGGGCGATGAGGCTGACATCCAGCCTCTTGATGGTCTCCAGCAATCGGCCGATCTCCTCCGTCTCGCCGGAATGGCTGAGAGCAATGACCAGGTCATGAGTCGTGACAATGCCGAGATCTCCGTGGACCGCCTCGGCCGGGTGGAGAAACTGGGCAGGTGTGCCGGTGGACGAGAAGGTGGCGGCCAGCTTGCGGGCGATGATCCCGGATTTGCCCATGCCGGTGGTGATCACCCGGCCCCGACAGCCGGACAGGAGTTCCACCGCCTGGATGAACTGTTCATCCAGGCGCTCCAGCAGCCCCAGGATGGCATCGGCTTCCACCTGCAGGACGCGGCGGGCTTCCTCCAGATCCGGGTGCTGGTCCTTTGGGGTCATTCCCGGCGGGTCTCCGCCAGCTGTGCGATGGCCGTGATCTGGCGCAGGAGTGGGGCCAGACGCTGCAGCGGGAGAGCGTTGGCGCCATCCGACAGCGCCCGCTCGGGTTGATCATGGGTCTCGGTGAAGAGACCGTCAATGCCGGCCCCGGCGGCGGCGCGGGCCAGAACCTCGATGAAGCGGGGCTGGCCACTGGAACGGGCGCCGGCACCTCCCGGCAGTTGAACGGCATGAGTGGCGTCGAACACCACCGGGCAGCCGGTGTCACGCAGGATGGCCAGCGAACGCATGTCCACCACCAGATTGTTGTAGCCGAATGTGGTGCCGCGCTCCGTCAGGATGATCTGGTTGTTGCCGGTGGCGCGGATCTTCTCCACGGCATGAACCATGTCCCCGGGGGCCATGAACTGCCCTTTCTTGAGGTTGACGGGTTTGCCGGTATTTCCGGCCGCCTGCAGAAGATCGGTCTGGCGGCAGAGGAGGGCTGGTATCTGCAGGATGTCCAGGACATGTGCGGCGGGAGCGGCTTGCTCGGGCGTATGGATATCGGAGAGCACCGGCAGGCCCGTTGTTTCCTTCACCTGCTTCAGGATGGCCAGACCTTCTTCGAGTCCCGGACCCCGGAAGGAAGAGAGGGCCGAGCGGTTGGCCTTGTCGAAGGAGGCCTTGAAGATGACCGGCACGCCGGTCTCCCTGGCCACGGCGGCGATTTCCCGGGCCATGTGCAGGCAGTGCTCGGCGCTCTCGATGACGCAGGGTCCGGCGATGAAGACCGGCGGGCGGCCATCACCAAGGACGACATGTTCCCCGACCTGCACCGGCCCGATGCCGGTATCTCCGCCGGCACGGCTCACGAAACCTGAACCTTGCGCGCCGCGAGATGGTGCCTCTCGGCGGCGGCGATGAACTCCTTGAACAGAGGATGGGGTGCCAGTGGTTTTGACTTGAATTCAGGGTGGAATTGACAGGCGAGGTACCAGGGGTGATCCTCGAGTTCGATAATTTCCGCGAACTTGCCGTCGGGAGACATGCCGGTGAAACGCACCCCTTTCTCCTCAAGGCCGGCGCGGAATTCCAGGTTGAACTCGTACCGATGACGATGTCGCTCGGCGATCTCGCTCTTGCCGTAAGCCCTTGCCGCCAGGCTGCCTGTTTCAAGAGTACAGGGGTAACTGCCCAGGCGCATGGTGCCACCCATTTCATCCACATCCACCAGTTCACGCAATTTGAGGAACACCTTGTGCTGGGAGTCATTGGTGAACTCGGTGGAGTCGGCGTCATCCCAGCCACAGAGGTTGCGGGCGAGTTCGATGACCGCCGTCTGCATGCCCAGGCAGATGCCGAAATAGGGTATTTTGCGGGTCCGCGCGAAGGCGGCGGCCCTCAGCATGCCATCCACCCCCCGGAGGCCGAAACCACCGGGGATAAGCAGGCCATCGGCCTCCTCCAGGCGCTGCTCCAGTTCCTGAATGGAAACTTCGTCGGCCTCGATCCAGTCGAACTCGACTTTCATGCTGTTGGCGAGACCACCGTGGACCAGGGCCTCGGACAGGGACTTGTAGGCGTCGCCATGGGAGACATATTTCCCCACCAGGGCGATGCGCACATTGCCCCGGGGATTGGCGGCCCGTTCCACCAGATTCTCCCAGTCCTGGATCTTCTTCTTCGAATACGGCAGGTCCAGCAGCTTGGCCACGATCTCGTCCAGCCCCTCCTGGGAGAGGACCAGCGGGACCTCGTAGATATTGTCCACATCCTTGGCAGTGATGACAGCGTCTTCGGTGACGTTGGTGAAGAGAGCGATCTTACGCTTGAGCTCCTGCGGCAGGATGCGATCGGTGCGGCACAGGAGGATGTCGGGCTGGATGCCCAGGGAGCGCAATTCTTTCACCGAGTGCTGGGTGGGCTTTGTCTTCAATTCGCCGGCGGCGGCGATATAGGGCACCAGGGTCAGATGGATGTTGATGGCGTTGGAGGGGCCCACCTCCTGGCGGAACTGGCGAATGGCCTCCAGAAAAGGCTGGCTCTCGATGTCGCCCACGGTGCCGCCCACCTCGACGATGACAACATCCACGTCGTTTGTGATCTTGCGGATGCCTTCCTTGATCTCGTTGGTGACGTGGGGGATGACCTGGACCGTGGCGCCCAGGTACTCGCCCCGGCGCTCCTTGCGAATCACCGATTCGTAGATGCGCCCGGACGTGAGGTTGTGATCGCGGGTGGTGGTGGTGGTACAGAAGCGCTCGTAATGTCCCAGGTCCAGGTCGGTTTCGGTACCGTCCTCAGTGACGAACACTTCGCCATGCTGGAACGGACTCATGGTGCCAGGGTCGACATTGAGGTACGGGTCCAGCTTCATCAAGGTGATCTTGAACCCCCGCGCTTCGAGGAGGCGTCCGATGGATGCCGCCGCCAGGCCCTTGCCCAGGGATGAGACGACACCGCCGGTGACGAAGATGAATTTGGTGGGCGCCTTGCCGTCGGGAGAATGTCTGTAGTTCATCAGTTCACGTTTCCATGCGGGTAGAGTTGAGAAGCTGAAAAAGAGGACATGGTCAAGCCTGATGGGACCCATGATGGCCACTGGCATGAACCGGCGGAAGGACGGCTTCGGCGTTGTGGGAAGAAGGAGGTTCCTGAACCCGATTGGCGGTTGGCTGTTCCGGAACAACCCATTGAGGCGACCGAGAGTCGGAGTTGGCGCGGCATCAGGACAGGCTCATCCTAATGGAGCAGGGTCCTACCGTCAAGGAGTATCGGCGCGCAAAAGCGCGGCCACCCGGGCCAGATCCTGCGGTGTGTCAATGCCGGGAAAGGCCCGCCGGATGAGGATGACACGCAGGCGGCGCCCATGCTCCAGGAGGCGGAGTTGTTCCAGGCCCTCCGCGCACTCCAGAGTGCCTGGAGGCCATTTGCTGAACTCCTCCAGGAGCTCCCGGCGGAAGGCATAAAGGCCTATATGGTGTAGAAAGTTGGCTTCGGCCTCCTGGTTCCGGTGGAACGGGACAGGGGAGCGGGAGAAATAGAGTGCGTCGCCGTTGGCCGCGGTCACGACCTTCACCAGGTGGGGGTCATGGACATCGTCATCCCTGGCAAGAGGTGCCGCCAGAGTCGTGGCCTCCACGTCGTTGTCCGCCAGCAGGGGAGCCACGGCGGCGTCCATGGCTTCCGGATCCAGGAGGGGCTCATCACCCTGGATATTCACCACGATCCGGCAAGAGGTGGCCAGGGCCACCTCGGCGACCCGATCGGTTCCTGAAGGATGGTCCGCTGCTGTCATCATCGCCTCGCCGCCGAAGCCGATCACGGCGGCGAGGATCCTCTCATCGTCGGTGGCCACCACCACCCGGCCAATGCTGCGGGCTGCTGTGGCGTGGCGCCAGACATGTTCCACCAGCGGCAGGCCCGAAAGATCGGCCAGGGCCTTGCCGGGGAAGCGGGTTGAGCCCCAGCGGACGGGAATCACGGCAAGGACATCCTGTCGGGTCACATGGCCTCCGGCGGCGTCGGGAGCAGGGGCGCCGTGGCGGCATCGTAGGCAACGGCGGCAGCGGAATCAAGGCGAGCGACGGGAGGGCTATAGTGGGGCCATGTTCCGCTGGACCCGAGCTGGAGTCGAGGACCGCTGGCACAACCCGGATCGCCCCGGCGGGTATGAGTGGTGGGGTTTCGAGGCTCTGGATGTTGATCGCCGCCTGGCTTTTTCACTGCGCATCGCTGCCGGTGATCCCATGGATCCGGAATACGCGGTCGGCATGGCCCGGACGCCGGGCAGTCGGGGCGCTCTGGCGCGGGACCACATTCTGGTGCGGGCGGTTCTGTACCGGGATGGCCGCAGGGTCATGGCCCGCTCGTTCCGGCCCGACCCCGACACGTTCCGGGCCAGTTCCACCTCCGGTGCGGTCCAGGCAAAGGGCATCCGTGTGACGGTGGAAGAGACAGCCGGAGGCCGCACTTACCGGGTGGAGCTGGAGCCCGGCACGGTTCTTGAGTTCGCCGGGCCGCCAGGCCGTCCGCCTGCGTCCGGGACGCCGGACGGGCCTGTCTGGGATCTGGCCTGGTTGAACCTCGCGGTGAGCGGGCGGATCCGTCTGGGCCACGGCCACGCCGCCGAGACCGCCACATTCTCAGGGCGGGGTGTTCACGACCACGGTTATGGCCCGGTCTCGCCCCTGAGCAAGGTCCGGTCATGGGCCTGGGGCTGGGGGCATGCCTGGGAATACGGCATCGCCTGGCGCCAGGTGCACCTGGTCTCCGGTGAGGTGGACACCCTGCTGCTGCTGGACAAGGAGGGCGAGCCGTTTCTTGCGGAGGCGGCCCGCTCCCGTCCCTTCCGCAGGCGTTATTCGCTGCTGGGCATCCCCTACCGTCGGCAGTGGCGACTGGACACGCCCTCCGGTGTCGGTCTGGCCGTGGAACGCCAGGCGACCCTGGGATCCAGCCCGGTGGGCATGCGCCTGCTCACCAACCTGCGCCTGATGGTACCCCGCCCCGAGACACGCATGCGCCTGGTGGACGGGATCGGTATGTCCTCGGTGGCCCGGCCGCAGCGCGCCCGGCTGCGCTCTCTGCGCTGGCTGGTGCGTGCCCGGGAGAGCTGGACGACCCGATCGGCGGGCGGCCAGTTTTCCTAGTACTGGATGAGGGTGCCCTCCAGGCGTGCCCGCCTCAGGGCCAGGTGAAAGATGGCCAATCCCAGGGGCAGGAAGATTGCGGCGAAGATGGTCAGATACTGGAGGTGGGGCCAGATCGCCGGAAGATCGGCGCTCTTCACGATCAACTGCCGGAACCCTTCCACGGCGTGGGTGATGGGCAGCAGATGCGCCAGCATCTGCGCGCCCTCCGGTAGGATGGAGATGGGGAAGAAGACCCCTCCCAGCAGGGTCGAGCCGGAGGCCAGCAACCAGGTCACCGGGTCGCCCCTCTTGAAATAAATCACCATGCCCGCTGACAGGATGCCGATGCTGGCGAAGGAGGCCATGACGACCACGAGCAGCAGGGCCGCCGGCAGCAGCGCCGGCAGATGAAAGGCGGCACCGAACATGCGGCCCATGAACAGCCAGGCCAGGATCCAGAGGGTCGAGGAGACAAGTTCATAGGCCGAGGACATGAGCACCAGGACTGACGTGCGGTTGGGCGTGACCAGCATGGCCTCGAGAGTGCCGGCCACCTGCTCCTGGCGCACCTTGCTCGCGAAGGTCGAGTTGAGGCGGGAGAGGTAGCGCAGGAAAGCGATGCCCACCACCGAATAGGAGAAGTAGTCCATCCCTCCCAGGCTCTCGGCCAGTTGCGGGAAGCGGGCGAAGAAGCTGCCGAGGAAGTACCAGACCGTGAGGCTGGCCAGGACACCCACTATCTGCATGATGAAATTGGTGCGGTAGGAGACTTCCTGGAGGAAGTCCCGCACCAGGAAGGCCCAGAGGCGCGATCCGCTCTTCACGGCGTGCTCCCTTCCGAGAACAGCCGGTCGAAGATATCCTCCAGCGACGGTTCCTGGCGGGTGAATTCCAGGACCCGGGCGCCGGAGGTGGCGAGGCGCGCCATGAGGGCCGACAGGGCGCCATCGCTGTCCTGGTCCAACTCCACCAGGAGGCGCACCCGGTGGCTGTCTGCGGTGTCCCGGGGGGCGCCGTTCTCCTCGCCGTCGGCGTTGTCGCTTACCAGCCGGCCCACGCCCTCCAGATTCACCTGCCGGTCCAGGTCGATGCGATAGGTGCGATGGGCGGCGAAGAGAGCGCGGAACTCATCCAGGCGGCCGACACGCCGCACCTGCCCACGGTTGAGGATGGCCATGCGATGGCAGAGCCCGGCGGCCTCATGGAGGTTATGGGTGGCCATCAGGATGGTCTTCCCACCCTCTCCGGCGAGCTTGTCGCGGATGAATTCGCGGATATGCCGCGCCGTCACCGGGTCGAGGCTGCGAGTGGGCTCGTCCAGAAAGAGAATGGGGGGGTCGTGCAGGAGGGCGCGGGCGATGGCCAGGCGCTGTTTCATGCCCGACGAGAAGGCCGAGAACGGCTCGTTGCCCTTGGCCTGAAGCTCCACCCGGCGCAGGAGGCTGTCCACGCGCTCCGAGATGATGGCGGCCGGCACATGAAAGAGGCGGGCGAAGAAGATCAGGTTCTGCCGCCCGCTGAGGCGCCAGTAGAAGGAGCGTTCATCGGAGGTGACGTACCCGATGGCACGGCGCACCCCCATCTCATCCTGCATGATGTCGCAGCCGTTGACCCGGGCCTCGCCTGCGTCGGGGAGTACAAGGCTCGACAGGATCTTGAGGAGAGTGGTCTTGCCGGCGCCGTTGGGACCCAGGAGGCCGAAGATCTCACCCTGCCGGACTTCCAGGTCCACTCCCTGGAGGGCGACGATCTTTCGACCCTTGGTGAAAGGATGGCGAATCAACTCCGAGATCTTGCGCCGGCTGCTGAACGACTTGCACAGTCCGCGGGTGAACACCGCCGGGTCATGAGGAGATCTGGGCATGGGGAAGCGAGGGTGCGCCGGTTCCGCGTGCTTCAGGGTTGGCTGTCGCCGGCAAGGGCGAGGCGCAGGATGTCCACCAGGGCAGAGACCCATGCCGCCGGGAGAGGGGCTTCGGGATCTGCAGCATCACTGTGCACGCGCAGGCCCGCCGCGACGAACATGGTCGCTGCCCGGACGGCACTGAGCGGGGCGGAGAAGTCCACCTCGCCCTCCAGGGCCAGGCCGGAAGATCGCAGGAAAGTGAGGGCCTCGGCAGGCGGGACGGTGGCGGGAAGATCGGGGTTCAACGCGTGGGCCAGGTCGCTGAGAAAAGTGCCCACGGTGACCACCTTTCGGGCGGCCCGGGCCGCTTCAGGAGCCTCGGAGTCGGCCGGATCCTGGCCCGCCGGCACAGGCGGGGCCAGAACAGCCAGCAGCGGGATGAGCAGCAGTATTTTTGTTGCCTGCGTGATGATCACACGGCCAGTCTAGCTGAAAACCCCCCTTGGAGGTGGTACCATGGGCGCCATCATGAGCACAGCCAAGCCGCAGCCCCAGGCCGCAGGGGAGAGGATCACGGTCTCCGGTGGGAAGCTCCAGATCCCAGCCAAACCGATCATTCCATTCATCGAAGGGGATGGTATCGGTCCCGATATCTGGGCCGCGACTCAGGCCGTTCTCGACGCCGCTGTTGCCAGGGCCTACGGTGGCAAGCGGGTCATCTGCTGGATGCCTATCCTGGCCGGCGAGAAGGCCCGCGAGGTCACCGATTCCTATCTTCCCGATGAGACGGTGGAGGCCATCGGTGAGTATGTTGTGTCCATCAAGGGGCCGCTCACCACGCCGGTGGGTGGAGGCTTTCGCAGCCTCAACGTTGCCCTGCGTCAGATTCTGGACCTCTATGCCTGCATCCGGCCTATCAGTTATGTGGAGGGAGTGCCCAGTCCGGTGAAAGAACCCGGCAAGCTCGACGTGGTCATCGTGCGCGAAAATACCGAGGATGTCTATGCCGGCATCGAGTGGCGCGAGGGGACCGAGGACGCGGCCCGGTTCATCAGATTTCTCAAGGATGAAATGGGCGTTACCGTGCGCAGCGACTCCGGTGTGGGGGTCAAGCCCATCTCGAAATTCGGCACCCAGCGCCTGGTGGCCAAGGCCATTCAGTATGCTTTGGACCACAAGCGTCGCAGCGTGACCCTGGTGCACAAGGGCAACATCATGAAGTTCACCGAGGGCGCTTTTCGCGACTGGGGTTATGAAATCGCTGCCGAGAAGTTCGGAGACTTCACGGTCACCGAGGCCGAGGTCTGGGACAAACATGACGGCCAGGTTCCCGACGGCAAGATTCTGATCAAAGATCGCATCGCCGACGCCATGTTCCAGCAGGTTCTGCTGCGGCCCGACGAATACGATGTCATCGCCACGCCCAACCTCAACGGCGACTATCTCTCCGATGCCTGCGCCGCACAGGTAGGTGGCCTGGGAATGGCTCCTGGCGCCAACATGAGCGACACGGTGGCGCTCTTCGAGGCGACCCACGGTACTGCGCCCAAGTACGCGGGCCAGGACAAGGTCAATCCCGGTTCCCTCATCCTCTCCGGAGTGATGATGCTGGAGCACCTGGAATGGCAGGACGCTGCGGACGTCACCAGGAAAGCCCTGGCGGCCACCATCGCCGCCAAGACGGTGACTTACGATCTGGAGCGCAACATGGCAGGCGCTCGCAAGGTCAAATGCAGTGAGTTCGGGCGGGCCATCATCGAGCACATGGCCTGAAGCCCGGTACGCGGGAGAAACCCATGCCGCGCATTACCAGGGTGTACACGCGTACCGGCGATGATGGCAGCACGGCCCTTGGGGATGGGGCCAGGGTGGCCAAAGACGCGGTACGGGTGAGAGCGTTCGGAACGGTGGATGAATTGAATTCCATGGTCGGCGTGGTGCGGGCCGCCGGCCTGCACGAGGATCTTGCTCAGCCCATGGCCACAGTGCAGAACGAACTGTTTCACCTGGGGGCCGAGTTGTGCAGGCCTCCGGCGGCAGGTGCGCCCAAGGGTCCCTGCATCGAGGAGCGTCACGTGCAGGAGCTGGAGAAACTCATGGACCGGCTCATGGTGGATCTGCCGCCCCTGGAAAACTTTGTCCTTCCCACCGGCACCCCGGCAGCCGCCCATCTGCACATGGCCCGCGCCATCTGTCGCCGGGCGGAGCGCCGGGTGCTGACCTTGTCTCGCGAGGAGTCCGTCGGCCCTCACGCCTTGATCTATCTGAATCGCCTGTCGGACGCTCTGTTCGTCATGGCCCGGTATGAAAACCTCAGGCACCATGTTCCGGATACCCTCTGGGACAGCCGCGCCTGAGCAGGAGACTGATCCGATGACCGATACCGTGCAAGTCGGCGCCCAGGTCGAGGCCCAATGCGGCCGTTGCCACGACGCCACCAACCACATCATTCTGACCATGGATAAGGGCAAGGCCAAGCGCGCCCGCTGCACGGCGTGCGAAGCTGAGCATCTGTATCGCAAGCCCAGGGGCAAGGAAGATAAACCGCCGCGCAGGGCAGGGTCGCGAAAGGATGATCCGGAGACGGCCTACAAGAAGGTGCTCGAGGAGACGCCGCCCGGCGAGGCGGTGAAGTACTCGGTGAAGGCCCATTTCAAGGCAGGCCAGCGGGTCGCGCACAAGAGCTTCGGCGAGGGCGTCGTCCTGCGCATCATGCGGCCTCAGGTGGCGGAGGTCATCTTCCTGGATGCCACGCGCCTGCTGGCCATGGACCGCTGACAGGCCAGGCTACTCGGGGCAAGTCACCCGGGTGGGTATGCTCCGGCCACAGGCCAGAGAGCCGGCCCGCCCCGAAGCCAGTGCCGCACAGGCGACATCGGTCGCCGCGAGGATGGCCTCATCCCGGGTCGGGCCCGCTGCCGATGCGCAGTTGGTCCTGCCGTCGTAGGTGATGCAGGCCTCGCATTCGACCCGCGGCGTGTTGAAACTGGACCAGATGATGGCACCCATGAGAAGGAGCATGCCCACTAGGGCCAGAATGCCGGTTCGCCGCATCACGTTCTCCCATCCCCGCCGAGGGGGTTCGTAGTCATGAAATCGCCGCGTTGAAGAGGCGGCCAAGGCCGTAGGTGGCGACTCCGGCGGCCAGTCCAATGAGCATCATACGCAGCGCACTGAACCAGAAAGCCCGTCCGGTGAACAGGCTCATGCAGCCACCCAGTACCAGGAGGGCCACGGCGGTGAGCAACAGGCTGGAGCCCAGGGCTCCCGGGCCGGCGCCAACCACGTAAGGTACCAGGGGGACCAGGGCGCCGCCGGCGAACGAGAAGAACGACGCCACGGCGGCGGCCACAGGTGAGGCCAGGGTATCGGGGTCCAGGCCAAGTTCTTCCCGGGCAAGGGTCTTCAGGCCCTGGACCGGGTCTTCCACCAGGCGGCGGGAGAGGGTGCGGGCGGTTTCTTCATCCAGTCCCCGCGCCTGGTAGATCAGGGTCAACTCCCTGATCTCCTCCTCGGGCATGGCCTCCAGTTCCATTTTTTCCAATTCGATCTGATGCTCGAGCATTTCCCGCTGCGTGCGGACCGAGACATACTCACCGGCGGCCATGGAAAAGCCGCCCGCAAGCAACCCGGCGGCCCCGGCCATGAGGACCATGCGCGGCTCAGCTGTGGCCCCGGCCACCCCGAGAATGAGGGAGGCGTTGGATACGAGGCCGTCATTGGCTCCGAAGACGGCGGCCCGCAGGGAACCCCCGCCGCGGCTGTCCCGGTGCCAGGATTCATGGGTGCCGGCAGCCGGTGTGGCCGCCTCGGCGGCGACCAGGTCCGGGGAGTCCCGATAGATGGACAGGCCGCGCACCTTCATGGCGGCCAGCACGGGCAGTATCTGGCGGCCCCCCAGCCGGTACACCAGCCAGGACACCAGGCGGGCGCGCAGTCCGGGATGAAACGGCGGCGCCGCCACCTGGATGCCTGCAAGAGCCCGTTCCCACAGGTTGGCCTGGCGGTCGCTCTCAACCCCCAGGTCGGCGAACAGTTTGCCCACCGTACCTTCTTCTGTGGCCGCCAGAGCGCGGTACAGGTATTCGGCTTCACGCTCGTCGTGAAGGCTGGACACCAGCATCTCTTTCTTCATGACTCTTCCTCGTGGGAGGCCGGAGCCTCAGGCGAGGCGGAACCCTCCGCAGGATGCTGGAGAGCGGTCCGAGCCGAACGCAGTTCGTCGGCGGCCCGGCCCCAGAGAAAGCGGATGGCCGCCACGAGGAGAATGACGGCCCAGCCCACGGCGGCGCCGGGCGCGGTGGCCCTCCAGGGTGACCACCATGGCCACGAATCGGACGCGCGCAGTGCCAGATGAAGCCCCAGGTGGAAGGCGACGAAGACAAGCACGGCGGACAGGGTCACCGTCGCCATGAGCGCGGCGAAGCTGGAAAACGGACGGGTCATGCGTCCCGAGGCGCGCCAGGCGAAGAAGAGCGCGAGCAGCGCCGGGGTCATGGCCAGAAAGCTCGTCTGCAGGTTTCCGGCATCTGCAGTGTGCCACAGGAGAGCGACCACGGCGGGAGCGCCGCGCACCCCTGGCACGAACGCGGCGCCCACGGTCACCAGCAGCAGCAATCCGATGGCTTCCCAGCGCCGAAACAGGGGTCGAGCCACGCCGCGGCGGCGCCCCTGTCTGTAGCGCTCCACTTCCGGGGATGAAAACCGAAAGCCTGGCGTCCGGCTACCTGTATCGGGACTTGGCGCCATGAGGGGGCAACGGCCGCTGCCGCCGTCAGGCCGGCGTCAAACTCGAGACCAGTTCGCGGACATGCTGGACCGACTTGTCGAACGCCGCCCGCTCCTCGTCATTGAGGTCGATGATATGGATGGTTTCCACGCCACCGGCTCCCAGAGTCACGGGCACGCCCACATACAGGCCCTGAACTCCATACTCACCTTCAAGATAGGCGGCGCAGGGTGTCACCCACTTGCGATCCAGCAGGATCGATTCAGCCATGCGCACGGCGCACGCGGCCGGCGAGTAGAAGGCGCTGCCGGTCTTGAGGAGCTTGACGATTTCACCGCCGGCGACCCGTGTGCGGTTGGCGATGGCCTCGATGCGCTCCGCCGTGAGCAGGCTCTGCAGCGGGATGCCGGCCACGGAGCAGAAGCGGGGCAGAGGCACCATGGTGTCACCATGTCCGCCCATGACTGAGGCACTGACGTTGTCCACGGAGACGCCCAGTTCTTCGGCGACAAAATGACGGAACCTGGAGGTGTCCAGGGCACCGGCCATGCCCACCACCCGTTGTTTGGGGAAGCCGGTGACCCTTTTGCAGAGGGTCACCATGGCGTCCAGCGGGTTGCTGATGACGATGATGAACGCGGCAGGGGCCACTTCTTTGATGTGGTTCGCCACATCGGTCATGATCCTGGAATTGGTGGCAATGAGATCGTCACGGCTCATGCCGGGCTTGCGGGCAATTCCCGCCGTCACGATGAAGAGATCCGCGTCACGGCAATCGTCCCAGCTATTGGTGCCGGTGACGGTGCCGTCGAGGTGGGCGGTGGGGCGCATCTCCATGAGGTCGAGGGCTTTGCCCTGGGGCATGCCATCGACAACATCGAACAGGATGACGTCTCCGAGATCTTTTTCGAGAATGATGTGAGCCATGGTGCCGCCAATGTTGCCGGCACCGATCAAGGCGATTTTTCTGCGCGCCGAGGTTGCCATTTTCCTACCCTCCCAGGGTGTGGAAACGATGCTACCACACGCTTGCAGGGGCCGGAGAGGGGGTCGACGGGCATCTCTCGCCGTCACCGCGCCGGCAGATGGTGCGCTACCATGAAGCGCGGAAAGGGGCGTGCGTGATCACCAGAAGGAGCGACCGGAGAGGGACGTGCCTGACCATCAGCGGCGTTGTTTTTCTTCTCACCATGGCGGCCTGTGCCGGCGCACCTGAGCCGCCGCCACGGTCACATCCCAACATTCTGCTCGTCTCTCTGGACACGCTGCGGGCCGACCATCTGGGCGCCTACGGGTATCCCCGGCCCACCAGCCCGTACCTGGACAGCCTGGCAGCCTCAGGCGTGCGCTTTGCCGACGTCATGACGCCGTCCACCACGACCCGACTGGCCCACCGGGCCATTCTCAAGGGGCTGCCGGCCGCCGCCGGCAGGGAACAGGGCGTTCCTCTGGCTGTCCGGTTGAGCGCCGCGGGCTACACCACCGCTGCTTTCGTGGATGGCGGTTTCATGCGCGCCCGCTTCGGCCACGCCAAGGGGTTTGACCTCTATGTGGATGATCTTGCCGAGGCGGCGCCCGCGGGCGCGCGGCCGGTGGCCGACCGCCTCGGTGGTGGCTTCGAGGTGATTCTTCCCCGGGCCCGGCAGTGGCTGGACGGTGCCGGTGATGCCCCGTGGTTTCTCTTTCTTCATACTTATGACATCCACTGCCCCTACCAACCACCCGGGGAGGATGCGCGGCCGTTCACCGGTGGTCGTGATGAGCCTCTGGATGTGGCGGGGCTCTGTGGCAAGGAAGACCTCACCGGCATGGACCTGACGGGGGATCAGCTTGCCTGGGTTCGCGATCTCTACGACGGCGGCATCCATCACACCGATCGGTTGCTGGGCGAATTCATGGGCGAGCTGGCCGCCAGGGGGATGCTTGAGAACACCATCGTGGCGGTGATTGCAGATCACGGTGAAAGCCTTGGCGAGGACGGTCTATTTGGCCACAACCTGTTACGCCGCGAGCAGATGTTTGTACCCTGGATCCTTGCAGGTCCCGGTGTGCCGGTGGGCCGGGTGGTGGACGGGCCGGTCCACCTGGAGGATCTGGTCCCGACCCTGATGGACTACGCCGGCGTGCCCGTGCAGGAGGAGACCGCGGGACAGAGCCTGCGGGCCGTGGTCGCCGGGAAGGAGACTCTCGCGGAGGACCGGCTGCGGGTCTGCGAGACCCGCGCCGCTCGCGCCCTGGTTCGTGGCCCCTGGAAGCTGATCATGGCCGGCGATGATGGCCGCGTTCTCCACTTCGGCCGGTTTGACGGGACACTGGCGCCCGAGGTGGATGAGCAGGAGAAAGAAAGCATTCGCGCCGACCTTCTGGATGGGTGGCAAGCTCTGGTGGAACGGCTTGATCTTCCCGCCACGGGGCTGGATGAGGCGGATATACCTGGCGCGGGTGCTGTCCGCCGGGAACTGCGCACACTGGGCTACGTGGACTGAGTCACCGGGCAGGGAGCCGGTGATTCGAACGGCCCGCCGCTCAGGTCGCAGGCTGAGACATCCAGCCGCATGGGGGTGACGCAGATGTCGCCGCTGAAGACCACATCCACATCGCTGCCCCGGGGCCGGGGTCGATCCGTGTATCGGCCCCGATAGTGGAACACGCTGGTGCTGCCGTCATCTTCGCCCTGTTGGTAGCTCACCCTGTGGGGTTCTGCCGCCAGGGGGGCCACCACGATGGCCGGAGTGTCGGCGTCAGCCAGCGGCTGAGGGAGATTCACGTTCCAGAAGAGCCCTGGCTTCGTCTCCCGGGCCATGATCTGGCCGATGACCTCCGCGGCCCATCTGCCGGACCGTTCCCAGTCGAGATCGGTGGCATCGCGGATGTACTGGGACAGGGCAATGGCCGGACGCCCGAGGATGGCGGCCTCCCGGGCAGCACCCACCGTACCGCTGTAGTAGGCGTCGACACCCAGGTTGCCGCCGGCATTGATGCCCGAGAGGACCCAATCGCTCTCCTTGGCGTAATGGCAGAGCCCCAGGCGGGTGCAGTCGGCCGGTTTTCCATCCACGGCGTGGGCCGAACAGGCGCCCGGCAGGTCGTGGGGACTCACCTTGAGAGGGGTCCTGTCCGTCATGGCGTGGCTGGCGCCGCTCTGCACGCTCCGGGGCGCCACCACCACCACCTCGCCCAGGCCCGCCACCGCGCGCAGCAGGGCGGCCAGCCCCGGCGCGCCAATCCCGTCGTCATTGGTGAGGAGAATCTTCATGGGCTTCAGATTCTAGCAAGATGCCGGCCGAGGCATGGAGCGGGGGAGGCCGGCCGCCAGGGCACATCCGGATGGATGAGGCCGACCCGACTTGACGGCTCCCCGGACCCTCTGGCAATCTTGTCAACGGGTGATCTTTCATGAGGGACCAGGTCCGAAAGTGCATCTGCCAACGCAAGGTTGACGGGATCTGTATATTTCAGCAGGTCGGGGTCACGCAACCCGTGCCCGTCATGGAATCGGGAAGCCGCTACCAGGATTGGTGCAGCTCCGGATTCGCAAAATAGCAGGAGGATTCAATGCCGAAAGCCCGCGTCGTAGACCGTAAACCCATGCAGGTGGAACTCGAGGCAGGGGAATACCACTGGTGTGCTTGCGGCAAGTCGAGTAACCAGCCTTTCTGCGATGGGTCGCACGCAGGAACCGGGGTCACGCCGGTTTCCTTCAAAGTGAGCGAAAAATCCGAAAGCTGGATGTGTCTCTGCAAGCAGACCGGGAATGCTCCTTTCTGCGACGGAACGCACAAGGGGTTGCCCACAGATGCTGATGAACTGGATTATCCGCCAGAATCGCGAACCGGCATGCCCACGCCGGCCAGGACTGTTGAAGAACCGGCGGTTGAGCTGATCCATGCTCTGGCCGTGGATGGGCTGGACAAGGTCGGGCATCACGGCGAGATGGGGGCCATGGGTGTCCCGCGCACGGAGCTTCCACTGTGGGATGACATTCAAATTCTGACTGCTCAGCTTCATCGGCGGCCCTTGCTTGACGACACACCTGTTGCAACGGAGCTGGTCATCGGCCCCAACGCACAGAAGCCGCTGCGCCTTGAGATCCCCATCTTTGTCTCCGATATGAGCTTTGGCGCCCTTTCCGCGGAGGCCAAGACCGCCATGGCCCGTGGTGCTGAGCTGGCCGGAACCGGGATCTGTTCCGGTGAAGGTGGCATGCTGCCTGAAGAACAGGACGCCAACTCGCGTTACTTTTATGAGCTCGCTTCCGCGAAATTCGGGTATGAGGAGGCGCTCTTGACCCGCGTGCAGGCGTTTCATTTCAAGGCGGGGCAAGCGGCGAAGACCGGCACTGGAGGCCACCTGCCGGCGGCGAAGGTCACCGAGAGAATCGCTGCTGTGCGCAATCTGCCGGTGGGCCAGTCAGCGATCTCACCATCTGCTTTCTGTGAGTTCGAGATACCGGCCGATTACAAAGTATTCGCCGATCGAGTCAGAGAAATCACAGGTGGCATCCCCATTGGTTTCAAGATGTCCGCACAACACATCGAAAAGGACATGGACTTCGCGCTCGAGGCGGGTGCCGACTACATCATTCTCGATGGTCGAGGAGGTGGTACGGGCGCAGCTCCACTGTTGTTTCGCAACAACATCTCCGTTCCGACCATACCGGCCCTCGCCCGGGCGCGGCGTCACCTTCGCAAGCTCAATCGTGAAGATGTGACGTTGATCATCACGGGTGGAATTCGCACGCCGTCTGACTTCATCAAGGCCATGTGCCTCGGTGCGGATGGCATCGCGGTGGCCAACAGTGCCATGCAGGCCATTGGCTGCATCGCAGCGCGCATCTGCAACACGAACAACTGTCCCGCCGGCATTGCAACCCAGAAGGAAGAGCTGAGGGCGAGACTTCAAGTCGACGTGGCGGCAGAGCGTCTTGCTCGTTTCCTGAGGGCATCGGTGGAGCTCATGCAGATCATGGCACGCGCTTGTGGGCATCGGACTCTCGGAGAGTTCAATGCAGACGACATCACATCCTGGAAGAAGCCCATGGCCGATCTTGCCGGTATCCAGTATGGCGGCGGAGCGGAAGCGTAACTAGTGTCGTCCCGCGTCGTAGAACAAGGCTCACGGACATGAATCCAGGGGCCATCCACCAGCGCACATGCGCCCTGCTGTTTCTGTGCATCGCACTCGGTGTGTACGCCACGGCGCTGGCGGTGGTACGTCGGCTGCCTCATCTGGAAAGTGCGGGCGCCCTGGCAGTTGGGTTGACCGTCGACATGGTTGTCATCGTTCCACTGGCGTTTTACTTCCTGGTCGTGCGCCGGCGTGGCCTGTCCGCGGTGACGTTGGTCCCTGTCCTGGTAATCAGCGTGGTGGCGGCCTCCCGAGTTCTTCCCTCCGGCCACCAGCAGCCGTTGCGTGCCCTGGAAGCCTTGGTGGCCCTGGCGGAGGTCGTCTTGGTCGGGTGGATTTCGTGGCGGTCGGCCAGGGCATGGCGCAAGGCGCGAGGAGACGCAGCCGCGGATCCGCTGGAGAAATTCACGCGGGCGGCGTTTGATGTGACGCGAAACAGCCGGGTGGCGGGAGTGTTCGCCTCGGAAATCGCTGTCTTCTATTACTCGCTGGGGTCGTGGCGGTCTCGGCCTCACGTGCCGGTGGGCACATCCGCCTTCAGCCACCACCGGCGCAGCGGGCAAGCTGCCATGGTCTTCGCTTTCCTGCTCATCATGCTGGCGGAGGGGGCCGCAGTCCATTTCCTGCTTCTCATGTGGAGCACTTTGGCCGCATGGATCTTCACCGGCGGCACCATCTATGGCGCGCTATGGTTGTTCGCTGACTATCGTGCGACAGTATTGCGGCCCATCCTGGTCAGCAATGAGAGTGTCTTGATCCGGGCCGGGCTCCGCTGGACCATACGCATCCCTCAAGGACAGATTGCCGAGATTGGCTGCATCAAGCCAGAGGTAGGGAAAGAAATCCTCAATTGCACATTCCTGGGCACGCCCACGCTCTGGATCACGCTAGAAGAGCCGATGCTGGCCCAGGGGCCGTACGGCTTTCAGCGCCGCGTGCGGGCCATCGGGATGGCGCCCGATGAGGCCGCAGATCTGGAGCGCATTCTTTCTACCTGAAGGATTCAGGACGACGCCATGAATATCCACATGGTCACCGGGGCATTCGGGTATTCCGGAAGGTACATCGCGGCACGACTCCTGAAAAGGGGTGTGGCCGTGCGCACGCTGACAAATTCCGTCGACCGGCAGAACCCGTTCGGGGGCAAGGTCCAAGCGGAGCCCTTCCATTTCGAGCACCACGGGAAGATGGTTGCTGCCCTCGCCGGAACCGAGGTCCTGTACAACACCTATTGGGTTCGCTTCAATCACGACGACTTCACCTACAGGGCGGCGGTTGAGAACACGCTCAAGCTGTTTGCCGCGGCCAGGGAAGCCGGCGTTGGCCGGGTGGTTCATATCAGCATCACCAATCCATCGGAGGAGAGTGAACTCGAATATTTCCGCGGCAAGGCACGTTTGGAACGCCTCTTGAGCGAGTCCGGATTGTCGTACTCCATTCTCCGCCCCGCGGTTCTCTTCGGCAAAGAGGACATCCTGGTGAACAACATCGCCTGGGTTCTCAGAAGGCTGCCGGTCTTCGGCGTGTTCGGTGATGGCGAGTATCGGCTGCAGCCCATCTTCGTGGATGACCTGGCCGAATTGGCCGTGCGCGAGGGTGCCGCCAGGGGGAACCGGGTCATTGATGCCATCGGCCCGGAGACGTTCACCTTTCGTGCGCTGGTCAGAACCATTGGCGAGAGCATCGGGAAGCGGCGGCCCATCATCTCGGTGTCTCCCGGGTTCGGATACTTCGCGGCTTCCCTCATGGGCAAGATAGTGGGAGACGTATTTCTTACCCGGGAGGAAGTTTCCGGCCTCATGCAGAATCTTCTCTGCACCGACTCGGAGCCTGCCGGGGAAACGAAGCTGAGCGAGTGGGTGCGGAGCCATGCAGACGAGCTTGGTGTTCGCTATGCCAGTGAACTCGCGCGCCGCCGGAATCGAACGGAAGCCTACGAGAATCTCTGAACAAGAAAGGCAGCCTGGCCCATGGAGTCATCTACCCTTTTCCTGCTGGCTGCGGATGCATTGCTCCTTCTGCACGTTCTTTTCGTCGTCTTTGTGGTGATGGGTCTTGCGCTTATTTTCGCCGGTCATGCTCGACGATGGTCCTGGGTCCGCAATGCCTGGTTCCGTGTCATCCATCTCCTGGCAATTGGCGTGGTCGTCGTTCAGTCCTGGTTCGGAGTGATATGTCCGCTGACGACCTTCGAGATGGCGTTGCGTTCACGGGCCGGTGGCCGCCAGTATCAGGAGTCTTTCATCGCGCACTGGCTGGAGACGGTTCTGTACTATCAGGCGCCACCGTGGGCGTTCGCAGTTTGCTATACCGTGTTCGGGGCCATGGTCATGGGTAGCTGGTTCGGAGTGAGTCCGCGACCGTTCACCAGAAGGCGCGAGGAGGATTAGCCGTTTGAACATTTTACGAGGTGTCGCGGCCATCGTGATCGGATACCTGGTCATTGCGTTTGTGAGCATGTCCCTCGGTGGAGTGGTCATGGCCAGGGGAGGCCTGGGGATTGTTGTCCTCGCGCTGGTGGCGCTGGCCATCAGCGGTGGTATGGTCGGCCTGATGACAAGACTCATCTCCGGGCGGAATCCCCGGGCGTCCGGATTCACTCTGGCAGGGCTCGTCTCCATCGCCACCCTCGCCAATCTCGTGTTGGGGCTTGGGGCGGAACCCGCATGGTTCAAGATCGGAACCCTTCTGGTTTCCGCGCCCGCCATCGTGTTTGTCTGCCTGCGGCAAGCGAAATAATGGATGACATGAACATGGCGCGGCCGCGCTGGTAGACTTCGGGTCATGGGCACGGCCGGGAGCAGGTGGGGCAGGCTGGGACGCTTGCTGAAATGGGGGCTGGCGGGTCTTGTTCCCGTCCTGATCCTGGCGGCGGCCGGTGCCTGGTTTCGCTGGCAGGCACCTCTGCCGGTGACCACAGGGACGCTCCTCGTACAAGGGGCGGCCGAGGCCATCACCATTGTTCGAGATGATTTTGGCGTTCCCCATGTCACTTCCGGATCGGAGAGCGATGCCGCGTTCGCCACCGGCTTCCTGCATGGTCAGGATCGTCTCTTTCAGATGGACCTGATGCGACGCAGCACCGCCGGCCGCCTCTCTGAGTTGTTCGGCCCCATGGCGGTGTCGGCTGATCGCCAGGCACGGCGACGAGGTGTGTACCTGGGTGTGGCCGAGAGCATCGCGCGCACCCCCGGCGCTCGCGATTTTCTGCAAGCGTATGCCGACGGCGTCAATGCAGCCGTGGCGGCGGCATGGGCCCTGCCCGTGGAATATCTCCTCCTGCGCGCCAGCTTCTCGCCGTGGTCGGCGGAGGATTCGATCCTGGTGATCCGGGCCATGCAGGAGAGCCTGTCCCATTCCTCCCGCGAGCTTGTGCGCTTTGCGGCGGCGGAGAAGGTGGGCATCCGGGCGGCGGCCTGGCTGCTGGACGGGCGCCTCAAAGATGATGTGGTGATTCTCGAAGACGTGGTGCCGGCAGGCGCCGTCGATGCGGATGTCGCTGCCCGTCTCACGGCCACTCTCCTGGACCGGCAAGCCGCTGACCTTGGTCTGGCGCTGGACATGCCGGACCTCCCCGCCGCAGAGATAAGTGCCGTGGCGCGCCCGCTGGTCCAGGAAGAGATGACGGCGCTGTGGAGCGACACGGTCTACGGTTCCAATTCCTGGGTGGTGGCAGGTGCGCGCACCGCCGGTGGTGCGCCGCTGCTGGCCAACGACACTCATCTCGCTCTGAGCATGCCGGCGCCATTCTACATGGTGGATCTGAACTGGCCGCAGGTCCATGTGGCCGGTGCCACGGTGCCGGGATTTCCCGGCGTGATCATCGGCCGCACCGGGAAGATGGCCTGGGGGGTGACCATCCTCACCGCCGATGTGGCCGACTATGTGGTGGAGACGGTGCATCCCGAGGACCCTGGGCGCTACCTGGTTCTGGATGATGCGGCCGGTGCCGGCAGGCCCTTCCAGGAGAGGGAAGAGCTGATCCAGGTGCGCGGCGGCGAGGCGGTGACCGAGATGGTGCGCAGCACCATCCACGGGCCGGTTGTGGACGAGGAGTGGCGTCCGGGCCGGGTTCTGGTCCGGGCCACCTGGCCGGCCGGCCGAGTGGGCGCGCTCACGGCTCTGCGCGGATTTGCCCTTGCCGAGAACGGGACCGCCTTCAGGGCGGCGGCGGCTGAGCACGATCGGCCGGCGGAGAATCTTGTTTACGCCCATGTGGATGGCACCATCGGCTATGTCGCTGCGGGAAACCTGGTGCGGCGCGCCGGATACAGCGGGCTGTTGCCGGTGGCGGGCCGTGTCCATGGCCAGCTGTTCGACGGCTGGGACGATCCCCTGGACCGGCCCTGGAGCGAGAATCCGGGAAGAGGTTTCCTGGTCACCGCCAACAACCGCGTGATGCGCGGCCCGCGCGCCCATGGCTGGAACGGTGTCTGGATTCGCGCCGACCGGGCGGCCCGGGCACGAGCGCTCCTTACTTCGCGCCGGGATCATGACGCCGCTTCATTCCGTGTCATGCAGGGTGACACCTTCTCACGCCGGGCCGCCCTGATCCTTGAGCCGCTGGCAGAACTCCTCCGGCAGGGCGCCTGGGAAGCGGATCCCGGGGTCCAGAATGCGGTCGAGGCCTGGGACATCCTGGCCGCCTGGGATCATCGCTACGATGAGGGCCCTGCCCCGGGTCTCTACGCTCTCTTTCATGAGAACCTGCTGGTGAGCCTCTTCGCGGACGAACTGGGCGACTCACTGAATCGCGCAGCCGACGCCGGCCTCATGAAGCTGCTTGCTCCTCAGAACTTCGAGGATGGCGCGCCGATGGGCTTGGTCCACGACTGGTGGGATGATACGCGCACATCCGACCGTGTGGAGACCGTGAACAGCCAGGTGAACGCAGCCCTGGCCGCGGCCTGGGAAGACATGGAGAGCCGTGTGCCGGGTGGTCCCGCAACATGGGATTGGCCTGACATGCACCGGGTGCATTTTGTTCACCCCCTCGGCCGGCTACCGCTGCTGGCGCGCTGGTTCAACGGCCCCGATTTGCCGGTGGGGGGAGCCGGCGGCGTTCTCATGGCCGCGGCGTTCAGAGCATCCCGGTCGTTCGATGTGTTCGCCATGCCGGCCATGCGCATGGTGGCCGACATGGGGGAGGGGGGCGGCCTGCGCATGGTGATCCCCCCCGGCCAGTCGGGCATACCGGCCAGCAGCCACTTCGTGGATCAGGCGCAGTTGTGGCAGGAACTGGGCGATCTGGAAATCGTCATGCCCGCGCGTCCCGCTGTCTCGACCCTGATCCTGCAGCCGGCACCATGACCCGCGGGGTGGCCACGGTGGACCTGGATCCCATGCCCGACCCCGGCCATCTCCTGCTGGGACTGGCCGCCCTGCGCGACCTGGGCGAGAAGGTGGAACCGTTCCTTCTCGGCGGCGATGCCTCCCTGTTCGGCGAGGAAGAAGACCCGTTCCTGCTCATGGGGGCGTGGCCTGAAGACCGGCTGGAACTGGCTCGGGAGAACGGTCCGGATTTTCCCTGGGAGACCGGTGCCGGCGACCTGCTCGCCGCCGTGGAGAAGTTCGTCGGTTCTCAGGATGATGAGGACGCCGCCGCGGATGACGATCCCTGGCGCCGCCCCCTGACCGTCGGCTGGATCGGTCACGAACTGCCGGCCACGGTTCTCAGCCGCCATGCCGCCTATCTCGTCCTCTGGCCGCGGCGTGGTGTGGCGCGGGCGGTGGCCGTCGCGGCCGCGGACAGCACTTCGGCAGATTCGGCGCAGGCGCGCCTGGCGCTGCTGGTCCAGGATATTCATCAGGCCGGGGCCCGGGGCCGGCGGCTGGCGCCGGACCTGGTAGGCATGCCGGTGGCAAGCGGCGCCCATGCGCCGGTGGGAAGTGAACAGCATGGCCGGCGGGTGCAGACGGTTCTTGATGCCATTGCCGCCGGTGATGTGTATCAGGTGAACCTGGCCCACGGTCTGTCTCTCGAAGGGTTCCCCGCCGAAAACAGCAGGCGCGCGGCGGCCTTTCTCCACCTGTGGCGGGAGAACCCGGTCTCCTATCCGGCCTACGTGCAGCAGGGTGACACGACCATGCTCTCCTTCAGCCCGGAGCGCTACCTGGCGCGGAGGGGCGCCATGCTGGAGAGCAGGCCCATCAAAGGGACACGCCCCCGGGGAGAGACCCCGGCCGCGGACGCGCGGCTCGCCCGGGATCTTGAGGTCTCCGCCAAGGATCGGGCCGAGAACATCATGATCGTGGATCTGGTGCGCAACGACCTGGGGAGGGTGGCCGAGATCGCCAGTGTCTCCGTGCCGGTTCTTTGCCGGCTGGAATCGTTCACGTCAGTTCATCATCTCGTGTCCGTCGTGCAGGCGCGCCTGCGTCCCGGCGTCGGCCTGGCTGAAATCCTGGCGGCGGTGCATCCGCCCGGCTCCATGACCGGCGCGCCCAAGATGCGTGCCGTCTCCCTGCTGGCGGCCCTGGAGGGCGAGCCCCGTGGTATTTATGCCGGCGGTCTGGCATGGTTTGCGGGACCTGCGCGCTTCCATCTGTCCATGGTGATCCGCACCATCCTGGCCGGGAGAACGGGCGCGTCTCTCCACGTGGGAGGTGGCATCGTGGCCGACTCCGATCCCGAAGACGAATATCAAGAGACACTCCACAAGGCCGATGCCCTGCTGCGCTCCCTGGCGGTGCCGCCGGGCTTCGCACGGTCCAGAGAAGTGTAACTTCAAGAGTACACGCGACTTATGCCGATCTGCTGGCGCGCGAGTGGGGAACGGAGTAAAATTTGCCGGGTCACTCCCCTCAAGATTATGCGAAGCCTTCGTGCCATCTCGATCTGTGTCGGTGCGTGCCTGCTCATGCCGGCGCTCGCGACCGTGTTCCCGACCGGGCCCTCTCTCGCTGCGGACGCCGGCGGGGAGATGCCCTCCTTTGGCATGACCCTGGTTCAGGAAGAGGGGACTCTGATAGTGCGCGACCTTGTGCCCAACGGCCCGGCTTACCGCGCCGGCGTCCGTCTCGGAGATACCTTCCTCAGCATTGACGGCGTCCGCCTCAAGGGTGCCACATTCGAGCAGGTGCGGGCGCGCCTCACGGCCCCGCGCGCCGACGCCGTGACCCTGCAGGTCCGCCGACGGGCCGGCGGGAACCAGGAATTGCGCCTCAAGCGTCCGGCGCCCAATGCCGCCCTGACTGCCGCAGCCCTCGCGTGGCGCTCGTCCGGCGCGCTGGACGCGGGACAGCAGGGCGCCATCCCCGGTCCTCAATCGACCGGCCGCTCCGATGTGATCGACCGGGGCACCCTGCATGTGGGTGATGATCTCATCGACTTCACCCTGCCCCGCCTGGGAGGCGGCGAGGTCACCCTCAGCGAGTTCACCGGCAAACCGATCCTGTTGGATTTCTGGGCCACGTGGTGCGGTCCCTGCCGGGCGGCGGCACCGGGCCTGGCGGCGATCACCACCAGGTTCGGGGACAAGATCCAGATCATCGGTATCAACATGGATTCGACGCCGGGGATGGCCATCCAGTATGCCCAGGGCGCCGGCCTCACCTATCCCCACGCCTTCAGCCAAGGGTGGGAGGATCCGGTCATCCGGGAGTACGGCATCCATCTCACCGGTATTCCTTTTAACATTCTGTTCGATGCCCAGGGCCGCGTTGCGGCCATGGATCTGCACGGGCAGCCTCTGGCAGATGCCCTGGAGCTCCTCCTCCACAGGGAGTGAGGCCTTCCCCTATGGCGACGATTCTATTTCTGGATGACGACCTGCTGCCGCAGGTTCTCGGCGACCGCATGAGTGGGGAGAAGACGCCCTATCTCTTTGCCACGCCCAACGGAAATCTGGCCCGCTCCCTGAAACGCAAGGGACTCAAGGCCGTTTCCGGCAGCCTGCGTTCCAGCCGCCTTTATAACCGCCTCGATCTGAACGGTTCCTCCCGCATCGTCATCGATCTCGCGGACAAGGGCTCCACCTATGCCGTACTGGAGGAAATTCAGAAGCGCGTCGGGCAGGTGCCCGTGGTGGTGGCTCTCAAGGAGGGGAGCGGCCTGGATGAAGGGCAGCTTCTCGAGCAGTTTCCCGGGGTCAAGGTGGTGCGCCTCCGTGCCCTCCTGGAGGACGGCCTCAAGGTCGAGATGGAGTACGCGGCCACCCGTCGCCTCGTGCACCGCTACCAGGAAGATTTTCAGAAGGCGGAGCGCATCCTGATCCTCCTTCATGACGACCCCGATCCCGATTCCATGGCCTCGGCCCTGGCCCTGCGCACCATTTTGGGCCGCAATCGCCAGACCGCGGTCATCGGCACCTTCGCGCCGGTCACCCGCCCTGAGAATCTGCGCATGACCAGGATGCTCGATCTGACCGTGAAGACCCTGACCCAGTCAGACATGGCGCGTTTCCAGCGCATCGCGGTCCTCGACATCCAGCCCCATTACTGGGCCGACCGCTTCCGTGAGGTCGATCTGGTCATCGATCATCACCCCCAGGCCAAGGGATACAAGGCCCGCTTCAAGGATCTGCGCCCCCGGGTCGGTGCCACGTCCACCATCATGCTGGAACACCTGCTGGCCGCCGGCGTGTCCGTATCGGAGCGCATGGCCACGGCCATGCTGTATGCCATCAAGACGGACACGCTGTTCCTGGAGCGGGGTGTGCACCCTGCGGATCTGCGATCCTTCATGTACCTCTACCAGAGAGCCAACCTGAACGTCATGCGCAAGATCGAAGGCCAGGGCCTCACCATGGAGCGTCTCCAGTTCATTGACCGGGTGCGCCAGCAGCACATGTTCGCGGATGGATTCCTCTATGCCCATCTGGGTCCCATCCCCCGGGATGATCTGGCCCCCGCGCTGGCCGATTTCTTCCTGCAGGTGGATGACGTGAAGTGGTGCGCGATTTCCGGCGAGGTGGGCGGGCAGGTGACCCTTTCGTTGCGCAATCTGGGCTACCAGAAGTCGGCCGGCGATGTGGTCAAGGCGGTGTTCGGCGATATCGGGAACGCGGGCGGCCACCGCAGCGCCGCCAAGGCGGTCATCCCCATGGACAAGTTCCGCAAGAAATTCGGCGTCCCGTCCCGTAACGGCAAGGTCGCCGCCGCTGTGTATGCCAAGCTCAGGGAAGCCACCGGCCTGTGAAGCAGACAGCCACCGAGTTCGTGGTGGTGACAGAGGGGCGCGGGATGGTGGAGATCACCGCTGAAGTTCTGGCCTGGGTGGCCGGCAGTGGCCTGGAGCAGGGCCTTCTCACCCTGCATGTGCGCCACACATCGGCCTCTCTGCTCATCCAGGAGAACGCGGACCCGGAAGTGCAGGCCGACATGGAGCGCTTTCTGTCGCGCCTGATCCCCGACGGCGATCCTCTCCTGCGCCACACGGCGGAAGGCCCCGACGATATGCCCGCCCATGTGCGTGCGGCCCTCACCGCCACCTCGCTCTCCCTGCCGGTGAGCGGTGGCCGACCGGCCCTGGGCACCTGGCAGGGGATCTATCTCTACGAGCATCGCCTGGCGCCTCACCGCAGGCTCATTGCCGCCCACCTCATGGGTCAGTAGAGGTGCCCGGAGGCGAGACGCGCCCGCTCCCGCCTGCGGTTCCGGCGCGTCACGCCGTGCCCGGATGGATGGCGGCTGTCGTGCTGGCCGCAACGGCCGTCTTTTCCTGGCTCCCGGCTCTGATCGATCAGGCCCGGGACGTGGATGTCCTGCTTTACGCCGCGGCAGCGGCGCGATCCAATGCCGCCGGAACTCTGCCCTACATCGCGGCCTGGATTGAAAAAGGACCCCTGGCCATGGGCCTCTTCCAGATCCTGTTCGCCCTGTTCGGCGCCTTCAACCTGGCCGCTCTGGCTCTGGCCTGGCTGGTTCTCGCCCTGGGCACCATGTGGATGGTGGCATGTCTTGCCCGCAGGTTGGGAGGCGGCGCCTGGTGGGCGGCGGCCTTCTTTGCCGCTGCTCTCCCGGCCGTGGGAGGCTCTCTCAACACCGAAGTCCCGGCGGCAGCAGCCGCCATGGGAGCTCTATTGATCTGGCTGCGTGCCCGGCAGCAGAGAGGCGGCGGCTTCCGGCTTGCTGTCGTCGCCGGGCTGCTGGCGGGAACTGCTTTTCTCTGCCGGCAGAATGCAGGCATCCTGGCTCCGGCCCTGGTGGCGGCGGATCTCATCAGCACCGGCGGTGTGCACCTGCCGTGGCGGCTGCGCCTGGGCCGGCCTCTTGCCCTCCTGGTGGGATTTGTGGCGCTGCCGCTGCTGACGGTGTTGGTCTATGCGGCCCTGGGAGAACTCGAGTCATTTCTCTTTTGCTTTCATGGCTACAACGTGAATTTCTACATGGCCGCCACGCGCGTGACCACAGAGAGGCTGCTGCTGGCTCCCTGGACGGCGGTTACCAATTTCCTCGTGCCGGTGGCCACGGTGGCCACCCTGGGGCTGGCCGGCATGGTGGCGGTGTTATGGGGCCCGCTCCGCTTCCGGCGTGCCGACCCTGGGCAGGGTGTGGCCAGGCTGGCCGTCCTCTTGCTGGCACTGTCCCTCTTCGCCAGTCTGTTTGCCGGGCTGCGCTTCTTTGCCCATTACTTCGCTCTGGCCCTGCCTTTCTGGGCAGCCCTGGGCGGCTGGTTCACGGGCACGAAGATCCGTCACGCGCGGCCGCTCCATGCCCTGGCCGTAACTCTCCTGGTGATGACGGCGCTGGGACTGGAGGTCGGCCGGCGCCCCTGGTTGGATACGCTGAGGCGCACCAGGGAATGGGTGGTCTCGGGCCGGATCCTGGACGCGGCGGATCCCCTGGCCTGGCCGCGCAGGGACGGCCTCGCGACCGCTGCGGCTCGCTATATCCGGGCGAACAGTTCTCCTGATGACCGTGTGTTTGTCTGGGGCATGCGCCCCCATGTGCAGGTTTACGCCCGCCGCCTTCCCGCCACCCGCTTCGTCACCAGTACTTTTCTGACCGGCGTGGTGCCGTGGGAGCGGCTTGAACCGGCGGATGGCACGGCCGACTGGATCGTGCCCGGGTCCTGGGATCTCTTCATGGCCGACATGGAACAGGAGCGGCCCCTGTTTGTTGTGGACGCCAGCTACGACCATATGTTTGCCAACGGTGCCCACAGTCCAGAGCACTACCCGCTGCTGAGGGATTTGCTGGCGCGCCAGTATGAGCAGGTGAAATCGTTCGGTGAGATCGATCGGATGATCCTGTGGCGCCGCAAGAGCGAAGAATCATCCGGGACGTTCACCAGCGGGTATCGAGAAACCATTCCATGAGCGCCGTCTGGCCCAGATGCCAGAGAGCGGTGAGGGAAAAGAGCCAGAGGCCGGCGCGCGCCGGCCGCTTCCCGTGTCAGGGCCATGGCGAAGAGGGCGCCGGCAGCCATGAGGGGCACGGCGAAGATCATGTCCATGGAGGTGGCTCCATAGAGGGCCACGGCCGGTGTCATCACCCAGAGGATGGCCGCGGCGCGGGCGCCACGCTCCGGGAGAAAACAGCGTGCCCAGGCGAGCATGGGCAGGAGGCCGAGAGTGGACAGCAGGACGACCGCCAGGGACACCGGGCCGGCCCGTCCTCCCGTCGCCCGATCCAGGATCCAGAGGAGGATGCGAGCCCCAGGCCCAGTGCCAGCACCGGGAGCAGCCACCAGGCGCCATCGCCCCGCCGCCACAGGGCCCAACAGGGGAAAAAGGAAATCGCGGCGCAGAAGGCCCATGGCAGGGGCCAGAAGCGGCAGAACCTTCAAGGCGAAGAGGAGCGCCAGAAAACCCATGGCTCGGGCCGACTGATCCGCCGCCACCGCGGCATAGGCCGGTTCTCCCGGCCGGTGCAGGCGGCGGGCCCGGTGCAGGCCGCGGGCGAGAACCCAGGCGGTGAGGGCCAGGCCGAGGCTCAGCAGGATGAGGTTGGCATCCATCAGGTCGGCCGAGCGCGATCAGTCCAGGTAACCCAGGCTGCGCAGGCGCTGGCGAATCTCGGGTGACATTTCCAGGGAAGGGCTGCCGGTGCCGGCAGCGGCACCAGCCGGCAGCCGCTGCTCCAGACTGGCGGCCAGCCTGGACCATGGCTCCTCATCCGTCATCCCCGCATGGAAAAGGTTGTGTTGCTCCAGCGGATCCGCCTCCAGGTCGAAGGCCATGTGATGTCCATCGGAAGACCGGATCCATTTGTGATCTTCGCTGCGGATGCCGTCTAGAGAGCGATCCCAGGGCGAAGGGTCGAGACCCAGGCGCGAACGGACCCGATCCAGAACAGGGTCCGGGCGCGCGTACTGAAAGTAGACCCGGCCGGCGGGAGGGGCCTGTGCGCCGGCTTCATCAGTGCCGGGAAGGACGCCGGCCAGTTGCAGGATCCGGCGCGGGATCGAGGCCAGGGAGACCAGGCCGTTCTCGGTCGAGCCGGCGGGGACGCCCGCTGGATAGCGGATCAGAAGAGGGACATGAACCAGCGTGTCATAGAGGCCCAGCTGGTGATCCAGGGGGGCGTGATCGTTCAGGTTCTCGCCATGATCGGAGGTCACGACGATGATGGTGTGATCCAGCCGTTCACTTTGTCGCAGACGATCCAAGATGCGCTGTAGGATGGAATCCGCGTAGGCCACTTCAGCGGCGTAGAGAGAGCGCAGCAGCCGCGCGTCATCACTTGAAAGAGTGTCACCGCCAAGACCGGTGAGTGGATTCTGATCCAGCGCATGAATCTGGTCG
>SMYD01000068.1 GCA_004356015.1 Acidobacteriota bacterium
GGCCTGGATGACCAGGGCGCGCAGCGAGCCGGCGCCATGGCCGACAGTTGCCTGCGGGAGGGCGCACCCCGCACCGCGGCCTCCCTGGCCCGGCATCGCCTGGCTCAAGGCCCTGACGCACGCTCATCCTGGGTGCTGGGTGAAGCCCTGCGCAGCCTGGGGTCCCGGCAGCGGGCCCTTACCGCCTTTGATGATGCCCTGGCGGCGGATGGGGCGTTTGTCATGGCAAGGATTTCACGGGCCATGACACTCCATCAACTGGGGCGCTACGCCGCCGCGGCGGCCGCCTGGACCGAAGCCGCCGGTGCCATGGACACGGCCAACGCGCTGATCCTGGCCGGCCGCGGGCAGGCACGCCTTCTTGCCGGCGATGCCAGGGGCGCCCTGGAAGACCTGCGGCAGACCCATGAACTGGTGGGTGAGCAGGCATGGACATCCCTTCTGCAGGTGGACCTGACCCGCGCCCTCATGACCATGGGCCGGGACGATGAGGCACGCCTGGAGCTGGAAGCCCACATCACAACCCTGCCTCCCGGTGCTTCAGGGGACCTGGCAGTGATTGCCGCGCGCGGGATGCTGGCAGATCTTCTCGCCGCCGGCGGCTCACCTGCCACGCGGGTGAATTCGCTCAGAGATCTCGCCGTCACCGGCAGGCAGCGCGCGGTCCCGGCTCTTCTGCAGGAAGCAAGCAGCCGCCTGCGGACCGACGGCATGGGCGCCGCACAGCCCTACCTGGCCGACATCATCTCCCGCGACCCGGGCATGGCCGCTGCTCTGAGGCGGGGTCTGGGCGGCAACCCCCCCGGAGACCCGTGGCCACCGTACCTGATCACCATGGTGGAATCTCTCGCAGGGAAGCAAGCCCTGGCAGCGGATCAGTCCCGGTAGCTGTAGTGACGCTTCAGCCACTGGCTGAGACCGTCCAGCCCGGGGAAGAGAACTCTCTCCGAGATATTGGCCTGGTCCAGCTTGTCCCGGACCTCCCACTTCAGCCCGCTGGGAATGATCACCTTGCGCACCAGGTCAGGATGAAGGACCAACCAGTCCTCGAAACTGGCCCGTGAATTCGACAGGACCGAGAAGAGAGCAAACTGGTTGACGATGCGGTCATCCAGGGAAGGTGGCTCGATGAAGGCGGCGAAAGACTCGTCGGAGAGGCTGTCAAACGTCGCCAGGCTCCCGGCCACCCGGGTGAGCATCTCCACAGTGAAGACATCCGCACCTTCCCGATCCAGTTCGCCGGCGAGGATTTTCGGGAGCAGCTTACGGACCGCGACAAAATCGACACACCAGACAACACCATCCAGATTGGATTTCTCGGTCTCGGCGGTGGCGAAGTGCAGCGCCACGTAGGGCGAATAGGTCCAGTCCAGCAGGCGGGTCGGCAGGTGATGATGCTGGGCCAGGGCCAGCCAGTTCCAGAGGGAGTCCCGCTCGATGACATTCTGGTGCGCGTACTTGCGGAAGTTGCGCAACAGGTGACCCTCCAGCCGGCCCGGGTCGCCGCGCAGGCGCGCCAGGGTCGTCTCCAGGGGATAGGAAGCCGTGGACAGGCCGCGAAAAGCGAAGTGACTGCGGTGGCGCCGGATATCGGGCATCCATGAGTCCTGGTACAGGCGCTCGTTGAGGTCGTTCCAGCTTGTGACGATGATCTCTTCCATGACCTCTCAGTACCCGGCTCAGCGCAGCGCGTCGAACTGCCAACTCATCTTCACCGTCAGGCTGCGATCCGGCCGGGGTGGTCCCAGGGGCCCTATCTCCTGGATATCGTTGTAAACCACGAATAGCCCGACATTGGCGGTCTGCAGCCAGCCGAAGCGCAGGTTGGCGGACAGATTGTCATCCACATCATTGTATTGCACCAGCGACTCCAGGAACATGCGCGGCGTGAACGAGTAGGACAGGCGCCACAGACCCAGGTTGGTCTCAAAGTCACCCTCGGGCAGATCGATGTTATTGTAGCGCCACGTCAGCTCGGTGTTGAAGTTGTCGCCGAATCGGATGCGCACTCCCGGCGAGATGTTGATGCGGTCGCCGCCGAAGAACCCGCCCACCGTGGTATTCAATGCGAAGCTGACCGGGGCGCCCCGGTTGCTGAAGGCCACCAGGGCCACCTCGCTATTGTCATAGGTGCCCGGCGGAACCATAATGCCGGGAAAAATCTCGAACGCTTCCTTCACGCCCTCGCGGGTGAGATTGATGGCCGTGTGAAATTCCTGCCCATTTTTCCACTCGATATGGTTGTCCATGTGCAGGAAACCGGATTCCTGGAAGCCGTCAAAATCCCAGAAGCCACGGTATGACACATGGGGGCGCAACTCCTGGATGCGCTTGCTGTGCTTGGTTCGGTAGCGGCGGAAGATGAGGACATCCGGTTTGCGATAGGCGCGGCGCCGCAAGAAACCGACCTGGGGATCAAAGCCCTCGCCCACTTCGGTATAGCCGGCGCTCAGCAACCACTCGGCTGAATCATAGGTGTAGCTGGCCCGGTAGGAATACTGATTGCTACCTCCATCGGAGTTGTCGGTGCGGGCCACATAGCCCGCAACCCTCTGGTACTGGCCTATACCCACACGCCCGTCCAGGGCGAAGGTGCGCCCGTATTCATCTTCCGGTGGCTGGTCGCCGGTGGACTGCCGATTGGTGAACAGAAAACCGATGGCCGAGCGATGGGGCAGCTCCCGACTGATTCGCGCCACGGCGTAGTTCTCCTTCTCGGCGACACCTGCGACTTTGTCGGTGGCCATGTCCAGGAAGCCGATGTTGGTCTTCCTGACCTTGCCCGACAGCCGCGCCCCGCCGATGATGGGAATCACCTCGCCAGCGGGGCCGAGGCCGATACGCCGGCTGAAAAACAACTCCACTTCACCGGGCTCCCCCACGCTGAACAGGCCGGCGTTCTCCAGAAAGAACGGCCGCTTCTCGGGAAAGAACAGGCTGAACCTGTCCAGGTTGATCTGCTGCTCGTCGGCCTCCACCTGGGCAAAGTCGGTGTTGATGGTGACGTCCAGGGTCAGACCCGGCGTGACGCTGTATTTCAGATCCAGGCCGGCCTCGACGTTGGTGCCCGTGTCGGCATCGACGGTCCCTTCCCTGCGTGCCTGGACCAGGCCGTAGGGCGTGATCTTCAGGTTGCGGGGTGGCTGGATCCTCAGGTCGTCGAGGGTGCCGGCCTGGGAGAGGCGGTAAAGGCCGTACTGCCGCGATAGAGGTGCCCAGAAGGCGGTTTCGTTGCGACGGCGGATGGTCCGGCGGAAGTTGAGACCCCACTGCTGGAGGCCATCGCCTCCGGCGAAGCGCAGCGTGCGAAACGGAATGGCAAACTCGGCACTCCAGCCGAAGTCACCGCGGCGGGTCGCGACCTCCCACGACCCGTCCCAGTTGAGATTGAAACCGCCCACAGAGGCGCCACGGCCACCCCCTTCCCCTTCGTTGGCAAGCTGCCCGTCATACTCCTGACCGGCGGGATTCGTGCCGAAGACAAAACCGTTCTGCAGGTCGTGGTAGGTATCGAAGATCACCTGGAAGCTGTCCGTTTCATCCAGGGAAGCATCGCGGCGGGAGTCGGCCACGATGATGCCCGAAGGAAAGTCATCGAAACAGATCACCCCCACATAGAGGAACCTGTCGTCATAGATGATGCGCACCTCGGTGCGCTGGCTGGCAGGCGCTCCCTCGTCGGGGGTCGTCTGAACGAAGCCGGAAGCAAAAGGCACACCATCCCAGGCGGGATCCCCCAGGACATCACCGTCCAGAACCGGCGCCACCTCGGCTTCGCGCGCCTGAAGATCCGGCCGGGGCCGCGAGGATACGGGCTCAGAATCAGCCTGGGCTGCGCGGACCGTGCCACCTGCCAGCACCCATCCGGCCAGAAGGAACAGGGAGACGACTCCTTTCACCCTTCGGAGTCTCTTCTCTGGCGATGCTCACGGATGAGACGGTCCACCACCGCCGGCTCCGCCAGGGTGCTGGTATCACCCAGACCATCGTACTCGGCGGCGGCGATCTTGCGCAGGATACGGCGCATGATCTTGCCGCTGCGGGTCTTGGGCAGGCCCACGGCGAGGTGAACCTTATCGGGGGCGGCGAACGGCCCGATGACCTCACGCACCTTGTCACGCAGTGCACTCATGACAGCCTGCGGATCGTCATGGGCGTGAGCAGCACTCAGAGTGACGTAGGCATAGATGCCGGTCCCCTTGATGGCGTGGGGATAGCCCACCACCGCTGCCTCGGCCACCGCTTCGTGAGCCACCAGGGCCGATTCCACTTCCGCGGTGCCCAGGCGATGCCCCGAGACGTTGAGAACGTCATCGATGCGACCGGTGATCCAGTAGTAGCCGTCCTCATCCCGCTTGCAGCCGTCGCCGGTGAAGTAGAGGCCCGGGTACTGGGAGAAATAGGTCTCCTGAAAGCGCTCATGGTCGCCCCAGAGGGTCCGGGCCTGGCCGGGCCATGATCGGGCCAGGCAGAGCGCCCCGCTGACACCGTTCCCCGTGAGGCGATGGCCCTCCTCATCCATGAGCACAGGCTCGATACCGAAGAAGGGAAAGGTCGCCGAACCCGGCTTCGCGGGCGTGGCGCCGGGCAACGGTGTGATGAGGATGCCTCCGGTCTCGGTCTGCCACCAGGTATCCACCACGGCGCAGCGGCCATCCCCCACCACATCGTGGTACCAGCGCCAGGTCTCGGGATTGATGGGCTCGCCCACGGTGCCCAGAATGCGCAGCGTGGTGCGGCTGGCGCGGGAGACCCATTCATCGCCTCTCTGGGCGATGGCCCGCAGGGCCGTGGGCGCCGTGTAGAAGATCGTGATGCCCAGATCATCCACCATCTGCCAGTAGCGGGAAGCATCCGGGTAAAGGGGTGTGGACTCGAACATCACCGACGTGGCGCCATTGGCCAGGGGGCCGTAGACGATATAGGTGTGGCCGGTGATCCAGCCCACGTCGGCCGCGCAGCAATAGATATCGTCGGGTTTGAGATCAAAGATCAGACGGTGAGTCAGGGCGGCATAGACCATGTAACCGCCGGTGGTATGCAGAACGCCCTTGGGCAGTCCGGTGCTGCCCGATGTATAGAGGATGAAAAGAGGGTCCTCGGACTCCATCCATTCCACCGGGCAATCGTCGCTCTCCTGAGCGCAAGCCTCTTCGAGCCAGATGTCCCGGCTGTCCGACATGGGAACGTCCGCTTCCGTGCGTCGGGCCACGAGGACCGTATCCACGAAATCCAGGCCGCTCACCGCCTCGTCAACGATCTTCTTCAGCGGAATGGCGCGACCGCCTCGCATTCCCTCGTTGGCGGTGACCACCACGCGACAGTGGGCATCCTGGATGCGGTCCCGCAGGGCGTCGGCTGAAAATCCCGCGAACACAACCGAGTGCACCGCGCCGATGCGGGCGCAGGCCAGCATGGTCGCGGCCGTTTCGGGAATCATGGGCATGTAGAGGCAGACCCGGTCCCCACGCCCGACCCCGCAGCGCTTGAGAACATTGGCGATGCGGCACACATCCCGCAGCAATTCCCGGTAGGTGATCCGGCGGTAGCTGCCGGGCTCGTCGGCTGCCCAGATGAGCGCCACCTTGTCGCCGTTTGCGTCCACATGCCGATCCACGGCATTGTGGCAGGCGTTGAGGCGGCCGCCGGCGAACCAGGTGAAATCCAGGTTCTCGAAACCGCCGGCGGAGACCGTCTCCCACTTCTTCTCCCAGTGGAGGGATGCGGCCTGCTCGGCCCAGTAGGCATCGGTGTTGGCGAGCGACTCCCTGTAGATCTTCCGATAGCGATCCATGTCGGAGATCTCCGCGGCCTGAGCGATATGGGGTTTGACCGGGACCATCGGCTCATGGGACATCTCGATCTCCTCCTGCCGGGATGGCCCCACATGATACGGGATCGGCGCAAGGCGGGGAAACGAAACGCTACAATTCCCGCTCAGTCCCCATGCCCACACCACACCCCAGTTCACCATGGCGACGCAGGGCCCCGGCGCTGGCTCTGCTGGCGCTTCTGCTGCCTGGCGTGCGGTGGGCCGCCGGGGAGGCACCGGATCGGGAAGAAGAACCGGTCAAGAGCGAGCATGTGGAACAGGTCGAGGTGCCCGCCCGGCGGGGAGGCGACCCCGAGGCGCCAGTGGGCATGGCCTCCACCGTGGTGGACCCCGAGAAAGAACCGGTTCTCAGCGACGGCGTCGCAGGCCTGGCTGCCACCGTGGCCGGCGTGGCGAAGAACGGTCAGGGGGGGCTGTTTCAATCCATCTCCATCCGCGGCGCCGCGCGCCAGCGCATCCTGCAGATGGTGGACTCGGTGCGCATCACCGGCGATCGCCGGGCCGGGGCGGCCGTGTCGTTCCTGGACCCTCTCCTCATCGGTTCCCTGGACGTGCTGCGCGGCCCCGCCTCGGCGGCCTATGGCCCGGGTGCCCTGGGAGGCGTTCTGGAGGTGCTGCCCCGCCACTTCCAGGGCCCTGTTTTCACCGGCGGCTTCTCGGGCGAGGGCAACACAACCATCCTGCGCGCCGCCGGCGGCAACGAGAACTTTTCAGTGGGTGTCGCCCGCCGCGAAGCGGACAACGGCGAAACCGCGACGGGTGCGACGCGCAACTCGGCCTTTCGCCAGTGGTCGGCGGTGGTGTCGGGACGCTGGGGGATCGGCCCCCGGCAGTATCGCTTCACCTGGGTGCCCTCCCTGGCCGAGGACATCGGCAAGCCCAACACGGATTTCCCGGAGCGCACCACCATCTATCCCGAAGAACGCCATCAGCTCGTGCGCTTCGTGGTGGCAGGTGACGGCGGCTGGGAGGGCTCGGCATGGCTGCACGCCCAGTCCCTGGACACCCGGGTGACGGAGAGCGACGGCGCCCGCGCGAGTATCACGCAGGAGTCGGTGGACTTAGGCAGCCGCTGGCGCCAGGAGAAGGCCGTGGGTCATGGCGTTAGCCTGCGCTGGGGTGTGGAGACTTTCCATCGCCGCAACGTCGATGCCACGGAACGCCTTGAGCCGACCGGCGGCGGCACCCCACTCACCCAGCGCACCCTGGATAACGCCGCTACCGACGAAGTCAATCTCTTCGTGAGTGCCGGAGGCAAGCGGGAACACATCCACTGGGAAACAGGCGGTCGCTTCACCTGGCTTCAGCAACGCAATGAAGGCGCCGCCGACGTCAATCATGCGGCCGGCAGCGGCTTCGCCGGCATAGTGGTACCGCTGGCAGCGCGTCTCAGCTTCAAGGGTCACGCCGGCAGCGGCTGGCGCTATGCAACGCTCAGTGAGCGCTTCTTCACAGGCACCACCGGCCGGGGCAGCGTCCTGGGCAATCCGGACCTGGATCCTGAACGGTCTTTCGCTCTCGAAGCCGGCCTGCAATGGCTGGGGCGGCATGTTCTCATCTCGGGCTCGCTGTTCAGGACACGCATCAGCGACTTCATCGAGCGGGTGGAAATAGCTCCCGATCTTCTGACCTTCGTCAACCTCACTTCGGGCACACTGGTGGGTGTCGAGACGGAAGGGAACTGGCATGGCGAGACGGGCTGGCATGCCATCTGGGGCGGCCAGATCGTCGAGGGACGCGACAAAGACGACCGGGCTCTCGCCGATGTCTCTCCCGACGAACTCTTCGCCGGCGTGGGCCGCGACAGACAACGCTGGGGCTTCGACACGCGCCTCACCTGGCGCGCCGAGAAGAACGATCCAGGTAGCAGCGAGAAGGCCATCGGCTCGGCCACCCTGCTGTCGGCATCGGCCTTCTTTCGCCCGGCCCCGGCCTGGCGCCTGGAACTCCGCGCCGTCAATCTTCTGGATGAAGCCTACTTCCCCGCCGCCGACACCAAGGCACAAGAGGCCCCGGGGCGGACGTTCGGGATCTTTCTGACCTGGTCGGGAGGGTGAGAGGGAAATGGTTGGTGATGACCGATCCTTTCACGCGGCCGACTGCGGTTCGTTGCAGTCGGCCGCGTTCCGGGTTCCTACCTCAAGAACAGGTCAGTTTGTATCCGGGACGATCCGGATCAAGTCACTTCCCTGGACAGTCTGTCCATCATAGGTTTCCGCCTCAAGCGTGACGTTGGTTTCGCCCTCCTCAAGGAGAAATTGCTCGGTCTCAACCTGGCAGAGCAGGTCGACAAAGCCGTCATCGTTGACATCTTCATCATGACACAGGGCTTTACCTTTCTTGCCAACGAGTTTCACCCGCGCTCCCGCGAGACTGATCGAGCCAGGATCGATTCGAGCGGGAGCATCGAACTCAGCCGAACTCAGAATGGCAACCGGAACGACACCCGCAGAACCAAGATTGATGCTGTTCGTATCCGATCCGGGTTTGATGTCAATTTGGACGGTAAGAACCGGTGCGAAATTGGCGGAGATGTCAATATTTCGCGCTGAGGGTCCTAAATCCAGAAGGAACATGCGATTTCCTCCCAATCTGTCAACAACCCATAACTCATTGCTGCCCACACTGTTCGTCTCAAGATAGAACACCTGGTCGCCATCCGGTGAAAATCTAGGATGATGCTGCAAAACGCTCGAATCAGATGTGAGTGCCCTGGCGTTGGTCCCATCAGCGTTCATGATCCAGACATCAAGGGGCTCGCCACAACATGAAGGGCGAGTGCCCCTTCCCCACACAATTTCATTACGTGTCGGCGAGCAGGTGGGGAAGAAATCGCGGAGTCCATCTGTGGGTAGAATAGTCGATGACATGTTTGTGGAAATCTGAAAACTCTCGATGAAATTATTATAGGTCCAGTTGCTGGGATCGTGTGCCATGATGAGGTGGTCCCCATCAAACGTCACGCACACTCCAAATGTCCGATAAACATTGGGGTCCAGGAACAGCGTTGAAACCGGCACCTCGACGCTGAGATCAATGCTCCAGATCTGTCCATCTCCTTCATTGATCGAGTAAAAAATGACCTGGGAATCAGGTGACCAGCCAAAACCGTAGAGGTAACCTGGCGTTGGAATACATGTCATTCCCAGTGTGGTGAGAATGCACGCATCAACGTTGCCACCTTCTCGCCGAGACATGACCAGAGCCTGGCCATCAGGCGAAATCACGGGATACGAGTACTGGACTCCATCTTCGTGCAGAACGATGCGGTAGTTCGTCGCATCAAAATTCTGAGTCACAATATCCCCATCGGTGCTCCACCAAAGTACATCACCCCAGAGATCGGAAGATAAACTCGACCCTGTGGCGCTGCAAAAACAGAAGATGGCGATTGCAGCACCTGGGACGATTCCTTTTGCATATCGGGCGAGA
>SMYD01000069.1 GCA_004356015.1 Acidobacteriota bacterium
CCGCACCAGCGCCGAGGTGGCAGCTCACGGCGGTGGCCGCCTGGCATTTCTGGATCGCATGTTCGGCGGCGTACCTCAGGCCATCGCCGGCCTGTCATCCTGGTTCAACCGTACGTCACTGCGCCGGATCACGGTGGTGGTGGTGCTCACCGGTGTCTCCATTGGCGGCTCGTGGCTTCTCATGCCCAAGACCGATTACCTACCCACCGGCAACTCCAACTTTCTCATCGGCATTCTGTTGCCCCCGCCGGGTTACAACGTGGGTGAGATGAAATCCATGGCCGAGAAGGTGGAGTCGCGCCTGGCCGGATACTGGGAGGTTGAGCCGGACAGCCCCGAGGCCCGGGCGCAACCGGGAGGCGGAATGAGCAACTTCTTCTTCGCCTCGTTCGGCAACCAGGCCTTCATGGGCATGCGCTCCAACGACGACGATCGGGTACGCGAACTCCTGCCGGTCCTGCAGGAGGCCCTGGCCAGCATTCCCGGCACCATCGGCATCGCGATGCAGTCGAGTATCTTCGACCAGGGCCTGGAGACCAGCCGCTCGGTGAGCATCGACATCAGCGGGCCCCGCATCGAGGACCTCATCGCCGTGGGCGGCCAGATGATGGGCCTGATCATGCAGGAGATACCCGGCGCCCAAACACGGCCCATCCCCAGCCTGGACCTGGGCCGGCCGGAGATCCGGCTGACGCCCAACCGCCGGCGCATGGCCGACGTGGGCCTGACCAACCGCGACCTGGGCTTCACGGTCGACGTCCTGGTGGACGGCGCCAAGGTGTCGGACTACCGCATCGATGGCCGCGAGATCGACCTGGTGCTCAAGGGCGACGAAGAGACCTTCCAATATGGCCACCAGATCGGGAAGATTCCCATCAACACGCCCACAGGCGATATCGTGACCCTGAACTCGGTGGCGGACGTGCGTGAGACGGCCGGGCCGGTCCAGATCCAGCACATCGAGCGCCAGCGGGCCATCCGCCTCCTGGTCACAACACCGGAGGAACTGCCTCTTGAGGAGGCCATGGAGATCATCGAGACGAAGGTGGTGGGGGCGACACTTGCAAGCGGTGCTGTGCCTGCCGGTGTGCAGATCACCCTCAGCGGCACGGCCGACGATCTCACCCAGACCCGCGATGCCCTCCTGGGCAACCTCCTGCTGGCTCTTGCCATCACCTATCTGCTGATGGCAGCGCTGTTCCAGTCGTGGGTCTACCCGCTTGTGATCATGTTCTCGGTACCGCTGGCGGCCCTGGGAGGGTTCCTGGGGCTGTGGCTGGTGAACGTGGCCATCGCCGATCAGAATCTGGACGTCCTCACCATGCTGGGCTTCGTGATTCTCATCGGCATCGTGGTGAACAACGCCATCCTCATCGTGCACCAGTCCCTGAACCTGATGCGCGACCAGGGCAAGAGTGCCGAGGTGGCCATCCCGGAGGCGGTGCGCACCCGCGTGCGCCCCATCTTCATGAGCACCGCAACCAGCATTGTCGGCATGCTGCCGCTGGTGCTGTTCCCCGGCGCCGGGTCCGAGCTTTATCGCGGCCTGGGCAGCGTGGTCATCGGCGGACTGGTGCTGTCCACCATTTTCACCCTGGTGCTGGTGCCGACTTTGTTCAGCCTGACCATTGATATCCGCAACGGTCTGCGCCGCCTGTTCAGGCGCAAGTCCGGTTCCGCCGGGGTCGCCAAAGAGCAAGCGGCAGCCTGAGGGGCGCGCCTGGCCAAAAGACCACCCCGTGAGCTATTCGGACGGGGTCTTGGTGGCGGCACCCCGAGCGTAGTAAGCCGCGCGCAGAGCCTCCACCAGGCGAACATCCACCAGGCCGGGCGGATCGCCCTCGAAGATCAGATCATGATCCTCGCGGAAGGCATCCACCGCTTTCACGGCTTCAGCGTCATAGGCAGCGTAGGCTTCGCTGTAGGCCGATGATTTTTTGCGGTACTCGCTCAGGTATTCCTCGAATTCATCGGGGTCACTGCGCATCTTCCCGGGTGGAAAATCGAACTCCGGCGCCTCGGGGAAGCTTTTCATTCTGGGCCGCCAGTAGTTCAGGGAGTGCAGCATCTTCTTGAGTTCAACCACATCCCGGCCCTCGATGACCGAGAAGCTGCGGTGACCCAGGCGGCGCGAAGTGGTGTAGTAGATACGCTTCATCTCGGCAACGGGATCGGCATGTTCACCCACATCGATGGACACGGCCAGGTGATCACCGCCGCGGCCGGGGTTGTCGGGATCGGCCACCCGGATGGCCGCCGACTGCAGATAACCCCAGCGCTTATCGCCACCCTGGGCATGGCCCGCCGCCAGGGCAAGGATGAGGCGCTCGGCCAGGGGCATGCCGTTCCCTTCCGTGGACTCGAAATGATCGGCGACCGCATTGATGACCTGCTCGCCAACCAGGACGTTCCCCTGCACGGTGTAGTTCTTCCCCTGGCGTCCGCCGGCCCAGGGGCCGTTCTCGGCGCCGGTGTGGGACGCCGTGCGTCCCAGCATGTTGATCATGCCGATCTGGCGCAGAGCCCGGCCCTTGTCGTCGGCCAGCAGGTGATCCAGCGCTTCCATGGGGGCCAGGCCCTCCTCCAGAAGATCGAGACCATCCCGACCGTACTCCACCACCGTCCAGGACTGGGTGGCCACGGCGCCCACGCCGGCCCGCGCCCACGGGACGGCTCGTCCAACGAACGGCACGCGGGTGGTCACCGCCACACCACTCTGTCCTGCCTCAGGATCGATGGCGCAGATGGAGAAGGTGGCGTGAATCAGGTTCGGCGCCAGCAGCAGCGCAATCACGATGACCGGAAGGCGTCGAGTCATGGTCGTTCTCCTCAAGTCAGATGCGGGACGCGCAGATCTTCCAGAGCCTGGCCCAGGGCTTCCTTCTGCCGTTCCATCAGGGTCTTGATGCCGCCGGTGGCCAGATCCAGAAGCCCGTCCAGTTCTTCGCGACTGAACGCGGCCCCTTCGGCCGTTCCCTGCACCTCGATGAATTTTCCGTCACAGGCCATGACCACATTCATATCCGATCCGGCGGATGAATCCTCCACGTAGCAGAGGTCCAGCATGGGCGTGCCGGCCACGACCCCTACCGAGACCGCGGCGACCTGGGAGACGATGGGCGGGTTGCGCAGCTTGTTGCGCTCTTTCAGGGTGTTCAGGGCCAGGACCAGGGCGATGAACGAGCCGGTGATGCTGGCGGTGCGTGTGCCCCCGTCGGCCTGGATGACGTCGCAGTCGAGCCAGATGGTGCGCTCGCCGATGGCCTTGCGATCCACCGCCGCTCGCAGACTGCGACCGATGAGGCGCTGGATCTCCTGGCTGCGTCCCGAGGGGCGCCCGCGGGACGACTCACGCTGATTGCGCGTGTTGGTGGCGCCGGGCAGCATGGCGTATTCAGAGGTGATCCATCCCTGGCCCGTATCCTTCAGAAAGCCGGGCACCCGGTCTTCCACCATGGCCGTGCAGACGACCTTGGTGTCACCAGCGCAGAAGAGGACCGAGCCCTGAGGATGTTTGAGAAAGCCCGTTGTGATCTCAATAGGGCGCGTTTCGTCTGGCCGGCGGCCGTCGGGACGTCGCATCGTGTCATGACCCTTTCATGGCGAAGGCTGAAGCCTACCAGATCACCGGCTGTTCCTCAGCCCCTGCCGCACTGTCCCCTGCCGCCGGATCCTGCACGTCCGGCGAGGGCGTCTCGAGGAAGGGCAGAACTTCGGGTGGCAGGATCAGGGACGGGTCCGCCCTGAGGGGATAAGTCAGGTCCAGGTGCCCGGTCAAGGTACGCACTTCTTCACCCTCCACCAGGATCTGCACCTGCTTCACCTCGGGAAAGTTGGCCACCAGGGTGTCGGTAAGGCCCATCACCGCCATAAGTTCCGACGTGGTTCCAGGCAGCAGATCACGCACCACCGCCTGGCCAAGATCCAGATAAAGAGTGCCATGGCTGTCCAGGAAGAGATCCCGCAGCGGCGTGCCGGGGGGCAGGACGGGAACCAGGGATGAATCCCGGGCCGGGCCGGCGATGAGGGCCACCACCGTCTGCTTGATCCGGTCCAGCAATGCGCGGGTCAGGTAGATGGGCCGGACTTCCGGGGCCAGACCCAGGGCGTCGGGGCGGCTGAAGTAGAGAATGACATCCACGGTCCGCAGGCCCTCGGCGTCCTGCTCACCTGGTGGCAGGGGTCCGGCAGGATCAGGCGTCACCTCCTCCGGAGCAGGGACGGCGGGAGGCGGGGTAACGTCCTGAGTCAGCCGCGTGGCCAGTTCAAAACCCAGATAGATGGTGCCGACCGCCGCAGCCACCACCGCCACGGTGACCAGGGTCCTTCTCACGGTTCAAACCGGAACGACGGGCGCCGGGCCGTGCGGTCCCGGTAAGCCTCGATGGCCCGCACCAGCGCATCGACCATGTCCTGCAGAAAGACAGGATCCCGCAGGCGTCTCTCTTCCTCGGGATTCGAGATAAAACCGATCTCCACCAGGACGGCGGGCATGGTGGCCCCCACCAGAACCCGGAACGGCGCCTGCTTGACGCCCCGGTCCGGGATGTCCAGCGCGTTATTGAATTCCTTCTGGATCTGCTCGGCCACTAGCTGTGATTCGGCCAGCCAGGCCGACTGAGCCATGTCCCACAAAACCAGCTTGAGCGGGTCGTCATTGCCCAAGCCCATGAGATCACTGGTTTCATGGCGGCCGGATCGCGCCGTGTCCGACCCGGCCTCCTCACGCAGACTCAGGTAATAGGTCTCGGCACCGCGGGCGCTGCTGCTGGGGCTGGCATTGGCATGAAGAGAGAGAAAGAGATCGGCGCCCCGGTTGTTGGCGATGGCGGTGCGCTCTTCCAGAGGGACGTCCCGGTCGCCGGTGCGGGTCAGGGAGACCTCGAAACCACGCCTCTGCAAGGCCTGCAGCAGACGGCGGGACACATCCAGCACCAGGTCCTTCTCCAGCAGGCCGCTGGGGCCGGCGGCACCTTCTTCTTCGCCACCATGCCCAGGATCCAGGACAATCCGCAGCAGGCTGCGGCCGCTGAGCTCACGGGCAAGCAGCCAGTCCTGTGAGCGGGCCGGGTCGGGCTCAGGAGCGGGGAATACCGCATCGGTTGGCTGCCGGTCGGGCTCTGAGGGCGGCACGGATGAAACATCAGGCACAAGGGTGCCGGCCCTGGGAGGTTCTGTTGCCGAGGGAGATGACAGGAGAAACACCGCGCTGCCCAGCATGGGTTCCAGGACTTCCTCCAGAAAATCTTCAGGCACGTAAATGCCGCCGTCACGAAATACCACGGCCGCCGCCAGGCGCCGGCGGCTGCCATTGATGGCAATGCGGCGGTCCTTGCTGGAAAACAGGACGCGATTTTCACCCAGGGTGAACATGGGCTCGCGACTGATTGGATCCCGGCCCCAGGCACCGCCCACGGCATCGGAAATGTCGCCCAGGTGGATGAAAGTGCTCTTGCGGCCCACGTAGGCCCGAACCCGGTGCAATTCAGCCGCAGCCTGAAGGGTCACCACCTGGACAGGACCGGGCCTCTCGTTCCTGGCAGCGTGGATAACGGAAGCCGGGGCCAGCACGGCGCCCATGACCAGGAGGGCAACGGCCATGGCCTTGAGGGCGGACAGGTGAGTGGACTTTTGCGGCACGGGGGTACCTCCCGGTGCCGGTCATCTTATCCTGTCCGGTGCGCCCGGCGCAGGCCTGTTGAAACCACCGGCCTCCTCCACGGACAATAAGAAAGTGGGCGGGAGCGACCCACGTCACTCCCGCCCACGCATCACGAAAAACCGTCTGGACCAGCTTCTACTTGCAAGTCTTGGCTCCCGACTTGCCCTTGCACTTGTCGGAGCAGCAGTCGGCGTCGTCGACGCACGACTCACCCACCTGGGCCAGGCTGCAGCCGACACAGGCGGCGTCGGCAGCGCAATCGCTGTCCGCACAATCCACCGGCCCGTCGCAGTCGTTGTCCAAGCTGTCGGTACACAGGCCAAGTTCACTGCCGGCCGGAGGACCGCAGTCGACGGCACAGTCACAGACGGTTTCACCGCCGTTGCATGTGCCATCACCACAGAACGGAAGGGCACCGCAATCGACTGCGCAGTTGGCGCTGCTCTCCTCCCCTTCACAGACGGTGTCACCACAGCAGTACGAAACCGCCGTCGTCGGGCTGGTTGTGCAGGTATTCCCACCGGTGTCGCATTCGCCTGTGCCGCAACCCACCGGGTTGGTCCCGCCGTCACCGCAACAGAATCTGTTGGAAGGCTTGCCGTTCTGCTTGCCGTTGCAATCGGCGGCACAGCTCACGCAGTCTTCACCATCGGCGGTTTCGCAGATGTCGTTGCCGCATTCGACGCCCGGCGTCGTGCCCGAGATGCAGTCGTTGGCGCAGTTGTTGCAATCCTCACCGGTTTCGCATGTCCCATCGTTGTCGCAGACCGGACAGCCGGTGCAGGTGGAGATATCCAGAGTGCAATCGCCGTTGCAGGAAGGCGTACCGCCGGTGCAGCCCTGGCCGGAGCAGGTGGCTCCACCCAGATCGGCGCCGTCGCACTCCTCGCTCCCTTCGCGCACGCCATTGCCGCACACGAAATTGGAGCAAGCCGATGTATCGAAGCCGTCGCAGGTACCGTCACAGGCCAGAGAACCCGTATCGAAACCCTGGCTCTGGCAACTCTCACCAGCCAGGTCGGTGCCGTCGCAAATTTCGCCGCACTCGGCCACACCATCACCGCAGGTGGGCGTGCAGACACTCAGATCGCCCGACCAGGCCAGGGAATAGTCCTGGTTGACGCCCGCCTTGCCCGGCTCCTGATCCTGCGAGACCTGGAAGCCCTTGACGGTGATGGTGTAGGTGCCACCGGTGGGATTCTGGATATAGACGTTTTCCACCACATTGTAGCGGTCAGCGCCACCACCGGTGACCGACCAGTTGCCGGAGAAGTTGTTCCCCAGGAAAGTGCCGTCGGGTCCGCTGATTTCCAGATCCAGGTCGTTGACCACCAGTGGCGAGCCCGAGCCGGCGCCGGCCGGGTAATCGGTCCAGACCAGACTGACCCGGAAGGGCGTGCCACTGGCAACGGTCACCTGACGCGAACTGTTCTCGCCGGTGGCCAGGGCGTTGGCCGTCTCCTCATTTTCAAACTCGATGTTGCGCACGGCCGGCGTGCCACCGGGACCGTACAGTGTGTTTTCAGCCTGCACGAAACCCCAACCTTCGTGGACCACCGACTGGGCAACCTCGTAGGTGTAGTTGCACGCCGAAGGGGTCAGGTCGCGGGCGCCGTTGATCAGAAGCGCTTTGATCAGGGACGGGCGGGGTGTGGCCACACCGCGGTTGACCACCAGGTCCTGCAGGACCACGCCCCCGAAGCCGGCCGTAAGGGGGGCCGACATGGACGTGCCGTTGCTATAGGCATAACTGGCGCCGGTGTCGGAGCAGTAGGTGGGACAGTCGGGGCTCACCGTCTGGCCGCTGCAAACACTGGCCGTCCCCAGTGCCTCCAGCGAAACATTCCAGTAGCCACCGATGTTGGTGACATCGGGCTTGAACAGGCCCTGGCCCGTCCCGTCGGGATCCACCGGCCCGCGGCTGGAGGAAGCGTTCATCTCCTCGACGTTGTCTCCCAGGCCGCTGAAGTTGCCGCAGGCACTGCCGGCGCCACGGTCGGTCTCGTTGTTACCCACGGTGATGACGTTCTTGGCAGTGCCCGGCGAGCCGATATTGTCGGCGCCGTTGGAGATACAGCCGTTGTAAGGCGAGTTGAAACCACCGTTGTTGCCGGCCGAGAAAAAGACGATCAGCGATTGCAGGCCGGCCACGTCGTTGTCGGCGTCCCAGACCCCCTCATCCCACATGGCGGCATTGGTGTTGTAGTCCCGGATAGATGAGCCACCACTGGACCAGCCCCAGGAGTTGCTGGAGATCTGCACTCCTTCTTCGGATTCACGCTCGAACATCTGCCTGTCGGTGTACAGGTTATCGAAGGAGATGTGATGCAGGGCAGCCTGGGGGGTCATGCCGCGCCACTGGTTGGGGCCGATGGCGGCGCCGGAGGGGGGCGCTCCCTCGGGGACGCTGGAGGACTGGCCGCCATCTCCCACGAGGCTGCCGGAGGTATGGGTACCGTGGCCGTTGTCCAGGTCACTGGAGTCGGCGCCGGGCTCGAAGGTGATGTCGGCTGTGGTGAAGTCGGGGTGGGCGATATAGATGCCGGTGTCCATATGGCCGTACTTGACCTGGAACCCGCTCGCCTCATCCTTGCCGTCCAGCGAAGGATCGATGCCGGCCGAGAAGGTGTCGTTGGCGATGGCTGCCATGCCGTTATGAAACCGCGCACGATCGTTGAGAGCCATGGGCTCATAGACCAGTTCGATGTAACGAACGGTGGGAATGCGCGCCAGGGCCTGGAGGCGCGCCGCCGGCACTTCCACCTGGGCCACGAGGAACGAGCGACCACGATCCACCTTGAGAATCCTGGCGCCGAGACCACGCACCTGGCTCAGACCGGGTTCGTCTTCACCGGGGTAGAGACTCACCTGCAGCGCGACCTTGTCGCCGGGAGTGAAGCGGTCGGCCACGTCCCGTTCCAGACCGGGGTAAAGTTTGAAGGCCGGTTGGACCACGCCCACCCAGCGCACACCATCGATCCCGGCGACCTTGCCCCTGGATGCAGGCGTCATGACAACCTCCAGGGTCATCATGGGCACGTATCCCTTGACCGCTGCGCCGGCGTTTTCCAGGGCGCTGCGATGGGCCGCGGTGATGGGACTGTCGAACTGCACCAGGTAGCTGCCGCGCACTCCAGGCGAGTATTCGCTGATGCTCAGACCATCGGGCAGTGACGGCATGGCGACCAGCGGGTCGAAGGTTGCCGTCTTCAGACGGATGGTGCCCGGGTCCGGAGCGACCGGGCCGCGCTGAGCAAAGAGTGGATCCGGAGTGGCCAGCAGGACGACGGCCAGACCGGCGGCAGAAAGGAACAGACGGGTAGGAATTCGACGGCTTCTCACGCTTCCCCCTGTGGCCGGCAGGGCGCGGAGCAAGCCCGCGCTCGGCCGGCAACCAACAGAAATATCCATTTATCCCGGATTCCCTCCGGGACAACCCCCCCCCTCAATACCGGAACGAACAACCGGAGTCAAGAGAAAAGTGTGCATCGGGCCGGAAAGCACCGGCCGCCGTGACTCCGGCGGCACCAGGCTGGCCACCGATGGGACTGCCCGGCGGCAGGGGTGGCGACAGCCGATGGGTTGGAGCGGGGGGCGCCGGACGCTCAAGAAAACGCTGAATATCGGCTGCCAGCAAGGATCGATGGGCCCGATCCGCGGCCGAGAGTCCTCCACCCGGCACGGTACCGGATGCCTGCCACAGTCCCGCGGCCAGTTCGTCCAGGGTAGCAACAGTGCGGGCGCGCACGCCGGAGACCGTCCTGTCGTCGGCGGCCAGAGCCAGGAGTCCGTCCACCACGGCCCTCCCGACCGTGCGGCGCAATTCGGCGTGACGCGGAGATTCGTGCGGCTCCCTCAGCATCACCTGGCCCGCCAGGGTTTCCAGAACTTCTTCCAGGCCGGGCTGTTCCTCATCCCGCCGATGAAAATCCACCAGGCGGCTGGCGCGCTCGGGCTGGAGCAGCGCGTCCACCACCTGCCGCGCGGCGGCGGCGGCCGCCGCCAGCGGGTCGAAGACCGGGTCACTGCCACCATGGAACAGTTCGCGATTACGACCGAAACGGGCGGGCCGTGGTGTCATCAGGGCCAGGACGTCTTCGCTCAGGTCCAGGCTGGCCGGCTGGAGGATGCTCATGAGCGTGGCCAGTGCCTGCCGCTGCCGGGCGGGGTCGATCCTGCGTGCCGGCGGCTGGCCGTCGCCGCGCAGGGCGTAACTGTACTCGAGGCCGCCAAGAAGCTTGGCCGCCGCGTCCAGTTGATAGCGATGGTGAAAGTAGACCGGCGCCAGCACCTCCTGCAGGTAGGCCAGCGGCCGGCCGGGAGCAACGGCATCCTCGCCGAACCGGTCCAGGGCGATACGCCGCACGGCGAGGGTCTCTTCCAGGGCGGCCACCGGATCGGATCCATTGTCCCAGAGGTTCGCCCGGGGCTCGGCGGCGCCGGCCGGACGCGCATCGGCGTCGGTGAGGAACAGCAGGCCGCGCGAGAGCCCATCACGGATGAGATGGGAGAGCTCGGCCTCCTCACCGGCAGGGTCGTCACCGAAATCGGTATAGGCATAACGGATGGCGAAGAGATCCCAGGCACCGGCACCCACCGCATAAGCCGATGAGAAATCCAGCTTGTTCTCACTGGTCACCCGCACCAGGGGCGCCGGGTAGTCCATGACCGAGGCGCGGCCATAGGTGCTGGCGGCAAAATTATGAGCAAGTCCCAGCGTGTGCCCGACCTCATGGGCGGCAAGCTGCCGGATACGCGCCAGAGCCAGTACGACCGGGTCGTCGGCCCGGCCGCTGCCGGTCGCCATGGTTCCCGCCAGCCCTTCGAACAGCAGCCGATCCTGGCGGACCCGCAACGAGCCCAGCAGAACATGTCCCTTGATCATTTCACCGGTGCGCGGGTCGATGACACCGCCACCGTAAGACCAGCCCCGGGTCGCCCTGTGCACCCACTGGATGACGTTGTAGCGCACGTCCAGGGGATGAACTCCTTCCGGGAGCAGCTCGACCTTGAAGCCGTCAGGGAAACCGGCGGCGGCAAATGCCTCAGACCACCAGGAGGCGCCCTCCATGAGGGCCGAGCGAATCGGTTCGGGGACTCCCCGGTCCACGTAATAGATGATGCGCCCATCCCGCCGCAGGCGGTGGCGGACGATCCAGCGGGTCGCAAGCGGCCTGTCCAGGGGAACGGCGTAATCGAGAAAGTCGATGGAGAACGAACCGGCACGAGGATCGAACCGGCGCGGCCGGTAGGCGTCATCGGGGAGGCGGATGAACGAATGATGCTGGCGCAGGGTCACCACCGTGGCGGTGGGGGCCGTGGCCTGCACCTGGGGCCCGGGAAGAACGCCGGTGAAGGTCAGCAGGGCCTCGAACTCCAGGTTGTCGGGAAACGAATGCACGGCATCGGGGTCCAGAACACTGCGCTCCTCGTCCAGATGGAAGCTCCCCTGCCCCGTCCGTTCCAGCGTGGCGGCAACCTCATGGGCATCGCGCACCACGAAGGACGTGAAATCGACCAGCACCGTCCCGTCGGGATCTTCCGCCGCCACATCACCGGCCCACAACACCGAGGTGGCGAATGACTCGCGCACCGCCCTCCTCTCGGCCGGGTCATCCGTCAGAGCCCTGTAGGCGAGGTTGAGCTGCTCCACCAGCACACGTCCTCCTACCCGGCGCAGTGTGACCAGTTTCGATTCGCCGATCTGGCTGCGATCCAGTCCCACCGGGTTGGACCCCAGTCCCGAGGTCAGTCCTTCCACATAGATGAAGGTCCACCCGGTTTCGCCCTTGGGGGCCGGGGGCAATTCCAGCCAGACCCGGCCACGAGAGGGATCCAGGTGAAGCGACAGCAGGCCCACAACCGGCTCCAGGCCTTCGGTTTTTTCCGCCAGGCGGGGAAGGGTTTCGGGTGCGTCTTCCGCCGCAACGGCGGGGGAAATGGCCACGATAAACACCGCACTCAAGATGACCAGAAACAGGACCAGCAGACAGCGAGGCATCTGAATTCCTCCGGTTTTCGGCCTGATATACCGAACCGGCATCCTCTCACACGACAGCCATGATTGCGAGACGGCACCACGATGACGCCACCCATGGAACCGGCTAGGATAGCGGCAGCCCGGCGAAGGCCCTCGGCTTGAAAGGATTTCATATCCCATGAGAACCCGCGAGAACAGCTCGTCACATGCACTTGTCATGGGCGGCGTGCTGGTCACGCTGCTCCTTGCCACCCCGGGTTGTGAAGGGCCCATGGACGAGCTGGAAGAGGCGGCTGACCCGGCACCTGCCGCTGCCGTGGCCTCACCTGACGCGGCGGCCGGTGGCGACACTCACTCGTTCGCCCGTCCCATGGAGGCCCGTGTCACCCACATGAACATCGACTGGACCGTCGATTTCGACCGCCACATCCTGGACGGCACCATTGAACTGGATCTCCAGCGGATGCAGGCGGAACTGGCCGGCGAGCTGGTGCTTGACAGTCGCGACCTGGACATCAGCATGGTGGAAGCCCGGATGGATGACCACTGGCGCGAGACACCCTGGAAATACGGTGATGCAGATGAGCATCTGGGTCGTGCCGTCATCGTTCAGCTTCCCGCCGGCAGCACGCAGGTGCGTATCAGCTACGCCACCAGCCCCGAGGCCTCCGGCCTGCAGTGGCTGGAACCGGCCCAGACCGCAGGCGGCAGCCATCCGTTCCTGTACAGCCAGGCCCAGGCCATTCATGCGCGCTCGTTCATCCCCTGCCAGGACAGCCCGGCGGTGCGCGTCACCTTCAAGGCCACCCTGAAGGTGCCGGCCGAACTGACGGCCGTCATGGCTGGCGTGAACGCGGATGCCAACAAGAAAGAGACGGGCGTCTTTCATTATGAGATGCCCCTGGCGATTCCCCCCTATCTCATCGCTCTGGCGGTGGGAGATCTGAAGTTCGCAGAGGTCGGTCCCCGCACCGGCGTCTGGGCCGAGCCGGCCCTGCTTTCCGAATCCGCCGCCGAATTCGCCGACATGGAGAAGATGCTGAACGCCACCGAGGCGCTCTATGGGCCTTACCGCTGGCTGCGCTACGACATCCTGGTCCTGCCCCCATCGTTTCCGTTCGGGGGCATGGAGAATCCCATGTTGACCTTCGCCACACCAACCATCCTGGCGGGAGACCGCTCGCTGGTGGCACTGGTGGCGCATGAGATGGCCCACTCCTGGTCCGGCAACCTGGTGACCAACGCCACCTGGTCCGACTTCTGGCTCAACGAGGGGTTCACCACCTACATCGAGAAACGGATCATGGAGGCTGTCTACGGCCAGGAGCGCGCAGAGATGGAGTGGGTTCTGGGGCGCCAGGATCTGGACAAGCAAATTACCGACCTGGCCGAGACGCCCGCTGATCAGGTCCTCCACATCGACCTGAGCGGCCGTGACCCCGATGACGGCATGACCCAGATTGCCTATGAGAAGGGCGCCCTTTTCCTTCGCCTTCTCGAAGAGACCTACGGCCGCGATGTCTTTGACAATTTCCTCAGAGACTGGTTCGACGACCATGCCTTCGCCAGTGTCACCACCTCAACGTTCCGCGACTATCTGCAGACCCACCTGCTGGATACGGCCACCCCGGCCGGCGCCGCCGGCGCGCCCGATGTGGATGTCTGGCTCACCCGGCCGGGCCTGCCCGCCGACGCACCGGCCTTCACGTCCCAGGCCCTGACCGAGGTGGACGAGGCCCTGGCAAGCTGGATCGGCGGCACCACCGACACGGCCGACCTCCCGGTGGCCGGCTGGAATTATCAGCAGTGGCTCCACTTCGTACGCGGCCTGCCCGACAGTCTGGAGGCCGGCCCCATGGCCGAACTGGACAGTGCCTTCAATCTGACAGGTTCCGGCAACAACGAGATCCTGGCGGCTTGGATGCGCCAGTCCATCCGCCACGGCTATCATGGTGTCGACGAGCGCCTGGAGCGATTCCTGGCCAGCGTCGGCCGCCGTAAATTCCTGGAGCCCCTCTACAAGGCCCTCATGGAGACGCCTGAAGGCCGGGTCCGGGCCAAAGCCATCTACCAGGACGCGCGGCCCCATTATCACGCCATCGCGACCCGCACTCTCGATAAGGTCCTCGCAGGCGACTGATCTCATGGACATCATCGTCATCGGCGCAGGGGAAGTCGGGTACCACCTGGCCAAGGAGCTTTCTTCCCGCGATCACAACGTGGTGGTGGTGGACATCAGCCATGAGCGGCTGGAACGCATCGGAGAACAGCTCGACGTCACCACCCTCTGTGGCAACGGCGCCCACCTGGACGTGCTGCAACGGGCCGAGGCGGAGACGTGCGACCTGCTGCTTGCGGTCAGCAACAAGGACAACGTCAACCTGGTGGCGTCACGCCTGGCCAAGGGCCTGGGTGCGCGGCGCTCGGTGGTGCGCAGCACCGATGTGGATGCGGTGGTCAGCCGCCGCGGCCTCTACAGTTCGCTGTTCGACGTGGACCTTCTTCTTTCCACCCAGCTCCTGACCACCAGCCGTATCGTGCAGAGGGTGCGCCGCCATCACAATCAGATCATCGAAGAGTACCTGGGCGGCAAGGTTCAGATACGCCGGGTGTCCGTAACTGAAGGCAGCCGCGCCGCCGGCCGCATGGTGGCCGATCTCGGCCTGCCGGCACAGACGCTGGTCGTCGCTCTTTTTCGCGACGATGAAGTCCTGGTGCCCTGGGGGGACACGGTCATCGAGGTCGGCGACCAGCTGCTCATGGCCGCTGCTTCCGGCCGGATGCCCCAGGTGGAGAAACTGTTCAGCCAGGCCGACGAAGACCTGGGCACCATCATCGTCGCCGGCGGCGGACGCATGGCTGTGGCCGTTTGCCAGGCTCTGACCAACTACACCGTGCGCCTGAAGGTCATCGAGCGGGACAAGTCCCGCTGCCGTGAACTGGCCAAGATTCTCCCTCAGGCCATCGTTCTGCTGGGACAGGCCACCGAGACGGCCCTCCTCGAAGAAGAGCACGTGGAAAAGGCCAGCCAGTTTCTGGCCATGACCGGCGATGACGAGACGAACGTCGTGGCCAGCCTGCTGGCCCGCGACCTGGGCGCCGAAGGGATCGTGACCCTGGTGCACCGACCCGACATGCTGGCTCTCTGCGAGCGCATGGGCCTGGACGGCACCGTCTCGCCGCGCCTCATCGCCGCCGAACGCATCCTTGAATACA